>JBDHWC010000104.1:0-9340 GCA_039809985.1 Thermomicrobiales bacterium
ACCGGCTCCGCGTGGTGTTCCTCAAATCGAAGTGACTTTTGATATCGATGCCAACGGCATCGTGCACGTGTCAGCCCTTGATAAGGCGACAGGGAAGTCTCAGAACATCGTGATCACTTCGAACTCAGGCCTTTCTGAGGAAGAGATCAAGCGCATGGTAGCGGATGCTGAGAAGAACCGCGATGCAGATAAAAAACGTCGTGAAGTTGTTGATGCAAGAAACAACCTCGACTCTCTTGTGTTCGCCGCTGAGAAAGGCGTGAAGGACGCAGGTGATAAAGTTCCAGCTGATAAGAAAGCTGAGATTGAAGGAGCAATCAGTGAAGCCAAAACAAAACTCACATCCGAGTCTTTGGACGAAATTAAAGCAGCGACTGAAAGATTACAAAACGTCGCTCACAGCCTGGCCCAGTTCATGTATCAGGGAACCGGAGCTGATGCCGGTGCCGGTCAGGCTGCCGGCCGGCTCCCCCGTGCTGCCGGTGACGGCGGGAACGGCCGGGGCCGCGCTCTCCGTCTTGCCGGCGGCCGGCGCGGCGGGGGCGTCGCCGCCACCGACGCCGAGGGCGACGGCGGTCAGCTCGGCCGCGCTGCTGGCCTTGGCGATGGAGGTCGAGGCCGCGGCGGGGTTCTTCATCGCGCCTTGGCGGTCGGAGGTCACGGTGGCCGACGGGGCCGGGGCCGGCTCGTTGCGGCCGAGCAACGAGGTCGGCACGTGGCCGGAGCCGAAGAGCGCCGCGGCGGCGAGCAGGCCGACCACCCCGCCGAGGCGCAGCGCCATGGCGAGCCGGTTCCGCCGGTGCGACTTCGGCACGAGGTGGGTGACCGGCACGAACGGCTGCAGGTTCCAGTCGCGCAGCGGCCCGTTCGCGACCGGCGGGGCCGCTTGGCGGGCGACCGGGTCGAGCTGGCTGCTGGAGAGCGGCTCGGAGCGGCGCACGGGGCGTGCTTCCTCCGCCCGGGCGGAAAGGCGAGCCGAGCCGTGCGGCTCGGCGGGGTCGGGGATCGCCCAGACCCCCTCCTCGCGCTTGGCCGACGCGCCGAACCCGGTGGCGCTGCCGAAGATGTCCGGGTCGTCGAAGAGGCTGCCGCGGTCGGCCCGCTCCGGCGCGGGGTCGGCGCTTGCCGCCCGCTCCGGGATCGCCGGCAGGGCGCTGCCGGCGAAGTCGTCTCCCGGCAGGGCGTCGAGGACGAGGCGCGCCCCGCTGCCAGCGAGGATCGCGACGAGGTGGCCGGCGGCCGGCTGTCCCTCCCGCATCCGGACGGAGATGGTCTCCGGCTGGGTGTAGGGGGTCGAGCCGGGGGCGAGGACCGAGAGGACGACCGAGCCGTCCCAGTGCTGGCGCGGGGCGGGGCGGAGCCACGCCCGCGGAATCTCCAGCACGACCTGCCCGCCGCGGACGAAGGCCACTGCCCGGTGGGTGACGACCACCCGGGCGGCGAGGTCGACGTCGTCCCCGACGAGGTAGACTTGGCCTTCCCAGACGATCCCGTCCGCCTGCAGCGTCCGCCACGCGGCACCGCGCGGTCGTCCGACCGGCGGCACGTCGCGGGGGTTCGAACGCAACTGGTCCCGCTCTGGCATTCCGCCCTCCTCGGCGCCGGTGCCGGAACTGCTGCCCGTCCTGCGCGGCCCCGCGACCGGGGCCTACAAAGCGAATTGCGTGCACGTGCGGGAACCCGAGGGGGCGGGTGAACGTACAGCCCGTACGTACAGCATAGCATATCCGCAAGACAAGGACATGCCCCGGCTCCCCGCGAGGGTAGGAATCCGGTCCCCCTTGACAGCGGGCCGGCGCGACCGGAGCATCGCCGCCACGTCGCGCCGGAGGGCGCGGCGGCACCGAGGAGCCGGGGACGATGGCGGAACCGTTGCGGGCGGTGGTGGTCGGGCCAGGCTACATCGGACCGGTGCACGCCGACGCCCTGCGCCGGAACGGGGTCGCGGTCGTCGGTCTCGTCGGCTCCGGCTCGGCGGCGGGGCAGGCGCGGGCGGCCGCGCTGGGGATTCCCTACTTCGCCGACCTCGCGGCGGCACTGGCGGCCGGGTCGGTCGACTGCGTTCACGTCGCCACCCCGAACGCGCTGCACGCCCCGCTCGTCCGGCAGGCGCTCGCCGCCGGCAAGCACGTGGTCTGCGAGAAGCCGTTGGCGATGGACGCGGCCGAGGGGGCCGAACTGCTGCAACTGGCCGAGGCGGCCGGGGTCGTTCACGCGGTCAACTTCAACTTCCGCTTCTACGCCCTGACCCGGCAGATGCGGGCGATGGTCGCGTCGGGGGCGGTCGGCCCGGTCCGGTTGGTCCACGGCGGCTACCTGCAGGACTGGCTCCTCTTCCCGAGCGACTGGAACTGGCGACTCGACCCGAAGGAGGGGGGCGCGCTGCGGGCGATCGCCGACATCGGCTCGCACTGGCTCGACCTCGCCGGCTTCGTCACCGGACGCCAGCCGACGGCGCTCTGCGCCGACCTCGCGACGTTCGTCCCGGTCCACCAGCGGCCGACCGTGGCGGTCGAGACGTTCGCCGGCAAGAGCCTGCGGCCGGACGAGTACGTCGAGGAGGCGATCCGGACCGAGGACTACGGTTCGGTCCTGCTTCGGTTCGACGACGGCGCGCACGGGGTCCTCACCGTCTCGCAGGTGAGCGCCGGCCGCAAGAACCGGCTGGCGCTGGAGGTGAGCGGGGCGACCGGCACCTTGGCGTGGAACTCGGAGCGGGTCGAGGAACTGTGGATCGGCTGGCGGGACCGGCCGAACGAGACGCTGCTGCGCGACCCTGCGCTGCTCGCGCCGGAGGCGCGCGCCGTCGCCACGGCCCCCGGCGGCCACGCCGAGGGGTACGTCGAGAGCCACCGCGCCCTCTTCGCCTCGGTCTACCGGGCGATCGCGGCGGGCGGCCCGGCCGCCGACCCCGACTACCCGACCTTCGCCGACGGCCTCCGCTCGCTGCGACTCGGAGAGGCGATCGCCGCCAGCGCCCGCGAGGGCCGCTGGGTCGACAGCGGACTGGGGGCAGCGGGGTGAGCGGGTCGCCGTGGACGGTCGGGGTCGACCTCGGGGGCACCTTCATCAAGACGGCGCTCCTCTCGCCGGAGGGCGAGATCGTCGAGTCCCGGACGGAGCCGACCGGCGGGGTCGAGGGGCACCAGGCGGTGCTCGGCCGGATGGCGGAGGCGGTGCGCCGCCTCGTCGCGCTCGCCCCGGCGGGCGCGGTCGGCGGGGTCGGCGTCGGCGTGCCGGGTCAGGTCGAGATGGCGACCGGAGTCACCGGCGACATCCCGAACCTGCCGGGACGGTGGCGGGACGTGGCGGTCGGGCCGTTGCTGGCCGAGGCGACCGGGCTGCCGGTGCGGCTGATCAACGACGCGCGGGCCTTCGTCCTCGCCGAGCACCGGTTGGGGGCCGCCCGTGGGGCGGACACCGCGCTCTGCGTCACGGTCGGCACGGGGATCGGCGGCGGGGTGGTGACGCAGGGCCGGGTGCTGTTCGGGCTCGGCGGCGCGGCGGGCGAGATCGGCCACATGATCGTCGACCCGGGCGGCGTCGCCTGCTCGTGCGGCAACCGGGGCTGCGTCGAGCCGCTGGCGACCGGCCCGGCGATCACCGCGGAGGCGATCCGCCGCATCGTCCAAGGCTTCACCACCTCGCTGCCGGCGCACATCGACAACGACCTGAACCGAATGTCGCCGCGGGTGGTGGCGGAGGCCGCCGCCGCGGGCGACGCGGTGGCGACCGAGGTGCTGCGCGACGCCGGCCGCTGGCTCGGGATCGGCATCGCCGGCGCGATCGCGCTCGTCGCGCCCGAGGTGGTGGTCATCGGCGGCGGCGTCGCCCAGCCGGGCGGCATCTACTGGCAGGCGGCGGAGTCGACGGCCCGGAGCCACTCGCACGTCACCGAGATCGAGCGGATCGCGTTCCGGCCGGCGGCGCTCGGCTACGAGGCCGGGGTCGTCGGCGCGGCGCTGTGGGGCCGGGGCGACCAGCCGGACACTGGATCGGGGCGTCGCGCTCTGTCACAATGAATCACCTCAGACGGGGCGCGGCCGCCCCGGTCCGCCCTCGCGCGGGGGAGGTTCCCCAGTTGTCCGACCAGCCACCGGCCCACGAGGACGTCTTCGTGCCGCAGCGCGGCCCGGGGGGGCGCCTGAAGATCGCGCCGACCGACGTCGCGACGTTCGTCAGCATGAACCAGTGCCAGCGCGCGCTGCGGCTCCGGTTGGACGAGGGGAACCGCACCGGGGGCAACCCGTTCAAGGACTACGGCGTCCGCAAGCAGCAGATCGCGCCGATCCGCAGCCTCCAGGGTCGCAAGTTCGAGGAATCGGTCGAGCAGCAACTCGGCGCGATCCCCCTCTCATCACCGGGGAAGTCGACCGGCGACGAAGGATCCGGGTCGGTGCTGACCAGCCTCGCGGTGACGCTCGAGCCGGGCGAACAGCAGTTGTTCGCGCAGGTCCCGATCTCTGCCGTCGTCGGCGCGTGGGACCTGAACGGCCGGGCCGACTTGGTCAGGCTGCGCCGGTCGCCGTCGGGCGACCTGTCGGCGCTGATCGTCGACATCAAGGCCTCGCCGCTCGCCAAGGTCGAGCACCGTCTGCAAGTCGCCTTCTACGAGCGGATGCTGCGCGAGGCGTTCGCCGCGGCAGGGACGCCGTTGGAGGAGGTCGAGGTCGGCGTCCTCTACCGGGGCGGGCTCGCCGACGCCGACCCGGTCGACCCGATGCAGCGGGCGCGGCTCGACCGCGACCGGGAGCGGGCACAGCGCGAGTTCGGGGTGAACGACCTCTATCTCGAGGTGGTCGACGACTTGGCGAACTACCGGGAGGACGTCGACCGGTTCGTCTTCGACGAGGACTCGATCGCGGCGAAGGTCGCCGTCGAGCCGTTCGCCGACCTGCCGTACCACGTCGAGGCCAAGTGCGACACCTGCGTCTTCGGCGAGGTCTGCGTCAAGTGGACGCGGGAGCGGCGCGACCTGTCGCTGGTCCCGTTCATGACCGCCGACCAGAAGCAGGCGCTCTGGGAGCAGGGCGTTCGCACGGTCGGGGAGCTGGCCGCGCTGATGCCCCGCGAGGCGGAGCCGCGGCGGCGCGGACCGGACCGGGTCCGGCGCGGGGCCGCGCCGGACTGTCAGCTCACGGTTCGACAGCTGAACACGGTTCGCTCGATCGGGCCCGACCTCGACAACCTCGTCTTCCGGGCCCAGATGCTCGAGGACGGCCGGGCCGGCTGGCCGGGTTTCGCGAAGGGCGGCGGCATCGCCAGCTCGCTGCCCGCGTGCAGCCCGGAGCGGCACCCGAACCTCGTCACGGTCCACCTCGACGCCCAAGTCGACCCGATGACCGACCGGCTCTTCATGGTCGGTGCGCTGGTCACCGCCGCCAAGAACGGCGAGGTGACCCCGGAGCGGACCGCGAGCGTGGTGCGGGTGGCGGACGGCCCGGTCGAGACGTCGCTGGCCGAGGAGTCGTTCCTGCTCGACTGGATCGAGGCCCTGTTGCGGACGGTGTCCGATCTGGCCGTTCCCGACGCCGAGGGGAACCGCAAGGCCCCGGTCCACCTCGTGCTCTGGAGCGCTCGCGAGCGCGACCTGCTGCTGGCCGCGCTCGGCCGCCACGCCGACAAGGCGCAGGGGTCGACCTCGCTCGCGCTCTTCCTCGACCCGACGGCGGCGACCGACTCGCCGACGCTGACGCTGCTGCGCGACGACGTCCGCGCCACGCGCGAGTTGCCGCTCTGGTTCCAGACGCTGCAGTCGGTGGCGGCGGTGACGAAGCCGGGGACGGGGACGAAGTTCGACTGGTCCGCCGTTCGCCCCATCTTTCGGGAGCGCTTCCTCGACGCCCGCGAGGCGTTCTCGCGCCCGGACGGCGAACGGTCGTACCGGGACGCACGGCCCCGGTTCAGCAGCGACGTGCCGGCCGAGTACGCCTACGCGGCGTGGGGCGAGCTGGACGAAGTGCGGCTGGAGGGGCACCGCGGCGACGTGTTCGCTGCCTACCGCAAGGCGACCATGGCGGACCTCGTCCGGCTGGCCGCGCTGCGCGTGGCCGCCCTGCACCACATTGCCCAGATCCTGACCCCGGACTGGGAGATGGAGAAGACACCGTGGGCGATCCCGGCGCTGGCGGAACTGGTGCCGCCGCAGTCGTCGCTGGCGCGGGCGCTGAGGGAGTTCCTGCTGGTCGAGCGGACGCTGGAGGTCGGGGCGTGGAAGGCGGCGCGCTCCGCCCCGGCCGAGGAGCGGATGCTGGCGGGCGTCACCCTGCGGGCCCGCTACCTCGACGCCGACCAGGACGAGGAGTTCGTCGCGCGGAACCGGGCCTATCTCGCATGGCACGAGCCGCGGCTGGCGCGACTGCGGGAGTTGCGGACGGTCAACCCGGCCGCGACCTACAAGGATCTCGGGAAGGACCCCGACAGCCCCGAGCCGCCCGGCCCGGCGGGATTGACGGTCAGGCTGCGGCTCGAGTCCGGGGCGGACCTGTCGGACGACGAGGCGCTCGCCCTGAGCGAACTGCGCCAAGGCTCGTGGGTGGTGGTTGCGCCGGAGTGGTGGCCGCCGCGCCCCGGGGAGGAGCAGGAGCCGCGCGTCGCGCCGCGCCCGAGCAATCTGCTGAAGGCGATGCGGGGCACGATCACCTCGATGCCGGAACCCGGCGACTCGGCCGAGGCACCGGTGATCGAGGTCGTCATGCGGGGACTCGGCAGCGGCGCGCCGCCGTTCACCTTCCCGACGACCCCGCCGCGGTTCACCGACGGCGAGGTGTTCACCCTCGACGAGGACCCCGGCAGCCCGGCGGCCAACCAAGTGGCCCGGGCCGTCAACGGGGTGATCGGCGCGGCCGACAAGCAGCCCGTTCCGAATACCCTCGTCGCCCGGCTCGAACCGACCGGGCGGGGGGCCGACCCTCGCTGGTCGGAAACCGAGGAGGCGGGCCAGCAACGGTTCCTCGCCGGTCTCGACGCGATGCTCGGGGTGAACGGCTTCCACCCGATCACCGGCGAGGCCGTCCGCGCCTACATCGGCGGCTACGGCGACAGCGGCCTGCTGCTGGTGCAGGGGCCGCCCGGCACCGGCAAGAGCTACTCGACGGCGTTCGCGATCCTCGCCCGGATGCAGGGGGCGATCGACGCCGGCGCCCCCTGCCAGGTGATGCTCTGCGCCAACACCCACGCCGCGACCAACGTGCTGCTGGGCAAGGTGGTCGAGGTGCTCGACATCCTGCGCGGCTGGAGGGAGGCCGACCCCGACCGGTTCCGTGCCCACTTCCGCGAGGAACTGCTGCGGGTGCCGGTTTTCCGGCTGGGCAACAGCGCGGGCGCGCCGAGCGGCGTGATCGTGCTGCCGAAGCACGACGACCGCCCGGTCGACCCCGAGACGGGCCGCAAGGTCGAGCGGGCGACGAAGGTGATCAGGGAGTTCGACCACGCGATCGTCGGCGGCACGCCGGGGGCGGTGAGCGACCTGTTCAAGGACCTGAAGATCCGGAGCAACCAGTTCTTCGACCGGCTGGTGCTCGACGAGGCGTCCCGGATGACCCTGCCGGAGGCGGTGCTGGCGGCGAGCGGGCTGCGGCCCGAGGGGACGGTGATCGTCGTCGGCGACCACCGCCAGATGCAGCCGATCCGCTCCAAGGCGTGGGAGGAGGACCCGCGGCAGGCGTGGCAGGAGACGGCGCCGTTCGAGTCGGCCTACGACGCGCTCCGCAGCCGCCGGGTGGACGAGCTCAAGCTGGAGGAGAGCTTCCGCCTGCACGCCGACGTCGCCGACTTCCTGCAGGACCAAGTCTACGCCCAGGACGACATCACCTTCCACTCGCGGAAGCGCGCGGTCCTGCCGGACGACGTCGACGCCGACCCGTTCGTCGCGGCCGTGCTGGCGCCGGAGCACCCGCTCGTCGTGGTGGTCCACGGCGAGCAGCGCAGCCAGTTGCGGAACGACTTCGAGGCGCGGCTGACCCAGCGGGTCGTCGCCGGCGTGCTGGCCCGGCCGGCGGTCGCCGCCAAGGGGTCGCAGCAGGGCTACGGCGTGGTGGTGCCGCACCGCTCGCAGCGGGCGCGGATCGGGCCGATGCTGCAGGAGTTGGTCGGGGACGACCCCGAGGAACGGCGGCGCGTGATCGAGGCGGTCGACACCGTCGAGCGGTTCCAGGGCGGCGAGCGCGACGTGATCGTGATCAGCGCGACCGAGAGCGACCCGACCTACCTGCTGAACTCGGGCGGGTTCCTCTACGAGCCGACGCGCCTCACCGTCGCCCTCAGCCGGGCCCGGCTGAAGCTGGTCCTGATCGCCTCCTCCGCGGTCTTCGACCTGTTCAGCCCGGACGAGACGCTGCACGCCAACATCCGGCTCTGGCGGAACCTGCTGCGCGACTACTGCACGAAGCCGCTCTGGGAGGGCGGGATGGACCACGCCGCCGGGACGGTGCCGGTGCAAGTCCGCGGCAACGTGCCGCGCTCGCTGCTGGCCGCGGCACCGCGAGCCGCCACCGGCTGGCGGCACGCGCCGTAGGGCGCGGCCCGGGAAACCTCGGCGCTCGTTCGGTGGTCGCGCTCGAGTGGGGCGACGGCGGCACGGACGCCGATCGCCGGTAGCGGCTGCCCCGGCCAACCGACGCGGCCGACCGGGGTGCCCGCAACCGGTCACTCTGCGGTGTCCACCTTCGGCAGGGCCAGGATGTTGACGCGGAGCCAGCCGATGTCGGCGTCGGGTCGGCGCACGATCTCGCCGACGAGGAACGAGCCGACGGCGAGACGCTCGCCGCTGATGACCGAGACGGGCACGTCGGTCGGCGGCGGCCCCGCGACCGCCGCCGCGGCCGGTCCGGGCAACGACGAGTGCTCGACCGAGAGCAGCAGCTTCCCGTCCGCGACGCGGAGCACGGCAGCCATGTCGGGGCTCGCGAACCGCCCTTCGTACTGGCGCAGGGCTTCGGGGCCGAGCGCGAGGGGCGTCGCGTCCGGCGCGTAGTTCGGGCCGTCGGTCATGCCGAGCTGGGCGGCCTCGGCTCCGAGACCGAGGCTGACTTGGCCCGCGGTCGTCAGCACCGCCGGGTCTGCGCCGCCCCGGTCCGCCTCGGCGTTGGTCAGCAGGACCAGCGCGAACTGCCGGTCCGGGGCGAGCAGCAGCGAGGCGTGCTGGCCGAAGGTGTGGCCGTCGTGCGTCGCGAAGCGGATGCCGCCGAACTCCTGCACGAACCACGTCAGCCCCACCTGCATGTTGGCGATGCCGGGCAGCGACGCCTGCGGCCGTCGCATCAGCTGGGCGGTGTAGGCCGGCAGCAGGCGGTCGCCGTCCGGCGTCAGGCCGTCGGCGAGGTGGAGCTTGGCATAGCGC
>JBDHWC010000105.1:0-9239 GCA_039809985.1 Thermomicrobiales bacterium
CCGCCGCCACCACCGCCCCCTCCTCCGCCCGGCACCTGGGTCGGGGATTCGCCGCCGTGGCTGGGTGTGCGGTCCGCGATCACGATGCGGGGACCGCCCGGCCCGGTCCAGACCTCGGCGCTCGGCGATCGCGCGTAGGCGGAGCCGGTCCCCGGGTCGACCGCGGCGATCACCGCGCCGTTGGCGTCCTGAATGACCGGGCCGCCGCCCGCGCCGGGCAGGCCGGTCGTTGGCAGCGACGCCCCCGGAACGGACGAGCCGGCCGGAGGGGTCGGCACGCCGCTGGCCGGTGGCGTCGGGACGGCGCTGCCGCCACCGGACGACGTCGGCGTGGGGGTCGGCGTCGAGCCGCCCTTCTGGGCGGCGGCGTCGACGTTGTCGTGCCCGCCGCTACTGCCGGCGTCGTGGTTGCCGTTCTGCTTGGCGTGGTCGTTACTGCTGTTCTGGTGGTGTCCCCGCTGGTCTGCCCGGGCCTGCTTCCGCTGACCATGGTGGCGTTCGCGGGTCTTGGCGTTCTTGCCGCCCTTGCGGTCGCCCGTGTCCTTCTTGGCCTCGCCGGCGTCGTTCAGGACTGCGGCGACGGCAGCGGCGAGCGCGGCCGCGCCGCCGACGACCAGCGCGAGCGGTCCCTTGCGACCGACGCCGGCCCGGGTCGGCGCGGACGCGGCTTCCGGCGCAGGCGGTTCGATCGTCGGCACGAGCGGCTCTCCCTCGGAACCCGCCGCGGGCGACGGACGCAGTGACTCGCGGGCACAATCCCCGAGCGGCGGGGTAGCGGAATGGAACCGTCCCTAGTACCCTACCACAATCTCGCAGCCGGGCGTGGGGAGCGTTCCGGCACTGAACGTACAGCAGGCGCGCGGACAACGGCGGGCTCGGTGCCGATCTGGCAACGAGTCCGGCTCGACCATCTGGCCGGTGTGTCGTGCGCGGCGAACGCTTGGGCGCGAGCGGGGATCACGAAGGGGTTGGGGGACCACGTGGTGCGCTTTGTCAGCCTGAATCTCGACCTCGACGACGCGATGCTGCTTCGTCAGGCGCTGATCCTCGCGGTCGGCAACTGTGCCTGCGGGTTGGACGCCGGCCAGCGTCGCTGCACGGCCTGCATCTCCCGGAACAGCCTCCTGTCCGAACTCGACCGCGTGATCGAGCGGGCCGACAGCGGCGTCCGCCGGCGCGCCGGCGACATGGCGGAGGTGCAGGACCTCTGGCTCGGCACCGGGTTCGCCGCTTCCGCGCGGCCGGCATCGGCGCTGCGCCTGATTCCCGGCGGCCTGCTCGACGACTAGGCCGGTCGGCGCACCCGCCGCGATCCTCGTGCCGTTTTCGTGATCAGTTCGGTCCCGGGGCGAGCCCGCCGAGGCTTTGCGCGGCGAGGGCGATGCTCTCCTCGTCGGTCGGGTCGAGCGTCTGGACAACGAAGTACTGGACCCCGGCGTCGGCGTACGCCTGGTAGCGGTCGGCGACCTCGTCGGGCGTGCCGGCGACCAAGTATGCGCCCCAGAAGGCGTCGAGACCGTCCGGGAAGTAGCGCTCGACTTTTCGCCGGACCTCGGCCGCGGTCGGCGCGACGATCAGCCAGTGCGTGAAGTGCGAACGGAGAATGGTGTCATACGGCCGTCCGGCGTCCCGGCAGGCGGCACGGAGCGTGGCGAAGCGGTCGGCCGCCGCCGTAGGCGTGTCGACGTTGCCGGCCGGTCCGGGGCCGAAGTTGCAGGCGTCGGCGAGACGCGCGACTTGGGCGAGCGTGCGCGGCCCGCCGCCGGCGATCACCAGCGGCACGCCGTCGGGCTGCGGCGGCGGGGTGACGGCGGCGTCGGCGACGCGCAGATGTTCACCCTCGAAGGTGAACGGCGTGCCCGACCAGAGGCCGCGGACGATGGCCACGTACTCCTCGAGGGCCGCCTGCCGCTGCCGGGCCGGCGGGTAGGGGATGCCCATGCGGGTGAACTCGTTGCTGCCGAGGCCGTAGTCGCTGGCGTTCCAGCCGATGCCGAGGCCGAGCACCGACCGGCCGCGGCTGATGGCGTCGAGGTCGGACTGGAGGCGCGCTGTCATCAGCGGCGTGCGGTACGGGGCGGCGGCGACCATCTGGCCGAGCCGAACCCGGGTCGTCAGCGCGGCGATGACGGCGAGGTGGGTCCAGCACTCGGGTGCCCACGCCGGGTGGTCGCCGAGGAAGAAGGCGTCGTAGCCGTGCTTGTCGGCGAGCCGGCCGGCCTCGACCAGCCGGTCGCTGGCGGTGCCGGGCCCGTGGGCGGCGGTGGCTTGGAGGGCGACGCCGACCCGATCGCGGAACTGGCTGACCCACGGGTGCGGCACCGTGCGATCCGGCATGCGGCATCTCCCTGACGACAGCGCGCGGCGTTGTTGCCCGCATGCCGGAAGACTACCCTTGCGACGAGCGGCACGCGCCGGGCATCGGCCCGCATGGGGATGTCGTGCCGACGAGGTCCAGCATGATGACGTTGCGTGCGTCCGGCCGCATCGTGAGGGTGGCGGGTCGGGCGATGGTGTCGGCGCGCTGCCCCCTCTGCGGGCGGGAGCACCGGTACGACAAGGGGCCGGCCGGGGGCGAGGCTGCCGCGGCGGTCGAGGCCCAGGGGTACAGCGAGGAATGGCTTCCCTGTCAGTACGACCTGCCGGGGAACTTCTGGCGGATCGAGCTGCGGGGCAACGGCCGGGGCGGCCCCGGCGCGAACCGCAACCGGCGCAACCGTCGCGGCGGCCGACCGGAGCACGGAGGGCAGGGTGAGCAGCGAGATCGGCCCGGCCGACCGGCGTGAGCTCGCCCGGCACGTCGAGCCGCGCCCGCCCGGCGCGCCGCGCACCGAGCGCCGGGTGGCCCGCGTCCGGCAGGTGCTGGCGCGGCGGCAGCCGGACCTGACCGTCGTCCTCGAGAACGTCCACGACCCGCACAACGTGAGTGCGGTCCTCCGCTCGTGCGACGCGACGGGCGTGCTGCGGGCCCACGCGATCTACACGGTCGAGGAACCGCCGCCCGGAGTGTTCGCCCGCACGACCTCGGCGAGCGCTGCGAAGTGGGTTGAGGTGACGCGGCACGCGTCGGTGGCCGACTGCTACGCGGCGCTGCGGCGCGAGGGGTTCGCGCTGCTGACGACCGCGCTGACGCCGGGCAGCCGCGACCTCTACGACCTCGACCTGACATTGCCGACCGCGCTGGTGTTCGGCAACGAGATGCGCGGCGTCTCGGACGAGGCGCGCGACGGCGCAGACGGCACGGTGGCGATCCCGATGATGGGGATGGTCGAGAGCCTCAACATCTCGGTCGCCTGCGCGGTCTCGCTCTACGAGGCGTTGCGGCAGCGACGCCGGGCGGGGCGGTACGCGGCGAGCCCGCTCGGGCCCGACGCGCTGGCGAAGCTCGAGGAGTCGTGGCTGCGCCGTTGAGCCGGTTCAGCGCGGGCCGCCGAGCCGGTCTTCCGGACCGTCCGCGTCCGTCTCCGGCATCGACGATTTTTGCCCGAACGGCAGCCAGCGGACTTCGATCTGGTGGAGCACGACCAAGGCCGCGACGGTCGTCAGGGCGGCAGTGGCGGCGACGACGAGGAAGCCGGCCCCGACCATCAGCCCGAGCGCGGCGGCGACCCAGATTCCGGCGGCGGTGGTCATGCCGCGGACGTGGCGGCCGGTGGTCAGGATGACGCCACCGGCGAGGAAGCCGACCCCCTGCACCACGGTGGACGCGATCCGGCCGGGATCGGAGACGATGCCGTTGGCCCGCAACTGGCTGGTGAGCATCAGGGCGCAGATCATGAACAGGGCCGCGCCCTCGGCCACGAGCATGTAGGTTCGCATCCCGGCCGGCTTCTCGGCCCGCGCCCGCTCGAGGCCCAGCGCCGCGCCGATCGCCATGGCGACGACCATCCGGGTCAAGGCTTCGAGGTCGGAGATGGGCGGCATCGGCGCGTTCTCGCCTCCGGGGTGACGACCTGAAGGATGCGACGAACCCCCGGCAGGTGCGGGGCCGGGGGTTCGTCGGGAGCGCCGCGCGCTCCGGGCAACGCTAGAACTCGAGCTGGACCGTCTGCTCGGCCCCGTCCCGGACGTACCGGAGGGTGACCTTGTCGCCGCCGGTGAGCGTGTCGATCATGCGGTCGAGTTCCGCCATGGTGCGGACCCGCTTGCCGGCGAGGCCGGTGATGATGTCGCCCGGGACGAGGCCAGACTGCTCGGCGACGGTGTCGGGCCGGACCTTGCCGATGTAGACGCCCTTGACCCCGGCCGGGGCCTTCTCGGCCGCCTCCGGGTGGTTGGCAAAGTACTCCTCGGCGTTCGCGCCGAGCACGCCGAGCGGCTTGCGGCGCCCCTGCCCGTACTTGTCGGCGATCCGCTTCAGCCGGGCCTGGTCGAAGCCGAGGATCACCTCGCCGTCGGCGACCGTGACCGGCACGCCCTGCTGGCCGCTCAGCTTGATCATCTCGAGCGCGGCGTCGTAGTCCTGGTCGACCTGCTTCTCGGTGAACGGGACCTTGTTTCGGCTAAGGAACTCCTTAGCTCTGTCGCACCATGGTCAGGTGCGGGTGGAGTAGAGGACGACGTTGGGTGCCTCTGCCATCGGTGGGTGCCCTTTCGCGCGCCGGTCGTCGTCGCCGACGAACATAATGCTTCCGTAATGCTAGCAGGTTTCGTGATGTCGGATGCGGTGCCTCACTCCCACTCGATCGTCGCCGGCGGCTTCGACGAGATGTCGTAGACGACCCGGGTGATGCCCGGCACCTCGTTCACGATCCGGTTGCTGATGCGGGCCAGCACGTCGTGCGGCAGGCGGGACCAGTCGGCGGTCATCGCGTCGGCGCTGGCGACGGCGCGGACGGCGCAGACGCGGCCGTAGGTGCGGTAGTCGCCCATGACGCCGACCGAGCGAACCGGGAGGAGGACCGCGAAGTACTGCCACGGGCGGTGCTCGGGGCCGGCGGCGTCGATCTCGGCCCGGACGACGGCGTCGGCTCGGCGGAGCAGGTCGAGGTCCGCCGCGTTGACGTCGCCGAGGATGCGGACGGCGAGCCCGGGACCGGGGAACGGCTGCCGTTCGACGATCTCCTCCGGCAGGCCGAGGGCGCGGCCGACCTGCCGCACCTCGTCCTTGAAGAGGAATTTGAGCGGCTCCAGCAGCTGGAAGCGCATGTCCTTCGGCAGGCCGCCGACGTTGTGGTGGGTCTTGATCTTGACCGCCGCCTTGGTGTCGGCGGTGGTGCTCTCGATCACGTCGGGGTAGAGCGTCCCCTGGGCGAGGAACGCGAACGGGCCGTGGCTGCGGGCCTCCTCCTCGAAGACGCGGACGAACTCCTCGCCGACGATCTTCCGCTTCTCCTCCGGGTCGGTGACGCCCGCGAGCCGGGCGAGGAACCGGTCGGCGGCGTCGACCGAGACGAGGTTCATGCCGAAGGCGCGGCCGAACACCTCGCGCACGAGGTCTCCTTCGCCGAGCCGGAGCAGGCCGTGGTCGACGAAAACGGGGGTCAGGCGGTCGCCGACGGCGCGGTGGATGAGGGCGGCGGCGACCGCGGAGTCGACGCCGCCGCTGAGCCCGAGCAGAACCCGCTCGTCGCCGACCGTCTCCCGGATCTCGCGGACCGCGTGGTCGATGAACGAGGCGGCGGTCCACGTCGGGCGGCAGCCGGCCATGTTGACGAGGAAGTTGCGGATCACCGCGCTGCCGAGCGGGGTGTGGGCGACCTCGGGGTGGAACTGGATGCCGGCGACGCGGTCGGAGGCGATGGCGGCGACCGGCGCGTTGGCGCTGCTGGCGACGACCCGGAAACCGGGCGGGGGCGACTCCACGTGGTCGCCGTGGCTCATCCAGACATCGAGCGAATCGGGCAGGCCGGCGAAGAGGGGGCCGGGCCCGGCGGCGACGTCGATCGTGGCCGGGCCGTACTCCTTGCGCTCGGCCGGGGCGACGGTGCCGCCGTGGTGCTGGGCGAGCAGTTGCAGCCCGTAGCAGATGCCGAGCGTCGGCAGGTCGGAGGTCGCGACCCAGTCGGGGAGCGTCGGCGCGCCCTCGTCGTAGACGCTGTTCGGGCCGCCCGAAAGGATGATCCCCTTCGGGTGCAACGGCGCGACGCGCGCCCACGGGGCGTCGTGCGGGACCAGCTCGCAGTAGACGCCGTTCTCGCGGACCCGGCGGGCGATCAACTGGCTGTACTGACTGCCGAAGTCGACGACCACGACCGCGTCGATCACGTCCGCGGCACCGGACTCGGGTTCGCCCGGGTGGTCGGCGACGGGGACGGCGGACTCGGCGTCGGCGGCGGGTTGGGCCTGCATCGTCTCGGTGTTCTCCATGCGTGTTGCTCCGGCTGCCACGGATATTGTCGTCGGCGGCGCGGGCTCGGGGCCAGCGCCAAGGGTCACGCCTCGTCGGGGGGTGCCATGTCCGCGTCGTCGCCGAGGAAGACGTAGGTGCGGTCGAACTCCCAGTCGGCGATCGTCTCGATCTCGACCTCGAGCCGGGGGCGGAGGGGGTCGATCCGCTTGGTGAGGTGGAGATCGACGACGACCCGGTCGTCGAACCTGAGTTCCTTGGCGAGCACGTCGAGCGCGATCTTGAGGCCGCCGTCGAGATCGCGCCGCATGGGGGTCTCGAAGTAGAAGGTCAGGTAGACGCCGAGAAGCGAGTCGCGGAGCGCGGCCTCGTCGCCGACGCTCACCGTGCCGTCGACACGCCAGCGGGAGAACTGCTTGCCGACATCGCGGTGGAACCGCAGCGCGGCCTTGCTGAGGACGCGGCGTCGGCCGACCGTGACGTACTGGTTGTTGATGCTCGGGGGCAGGGGCAGCGTCAGGCCGAGCGTGACCGGGGACGCTGGCACGGCGGCACGGTCGGCCAAGGGCGCACCTCGAGGAGGCGGGGCGATCGGGCGGAGTGTAGCCGGAGGGGGCTGATCGCGGGCGGCCTGCCCGGCACCGGCCACGGCCCCGCTCAGGACGACGGGTCGTCGCCCAGTCCGTCCGCGACGTCGCG
Source organism: Thermomicrobiales bacterium (assembly GCA_039809985.1). Taxonomy (GTDB): domain Bacteria; phylum Chloroflexota; class Chloroflexia; order Thermomicrobiales; family UBA6265; genus JAICJJ01. The sequence continues at coordinate 6,989 of JBDHWC010000105.1, forward strand.
GCGGGGTGTGAACGCGCCGAGTTGCATCAGCGCCGCCTCGCGCTCCGCGAGCGGACGGTCGGCGAGCAGGGCCTCGGCGAGGTCCTGGGCTTCCCGAGAGTCCACTTGGTCGCCGGGGAACCGCCCCAGTTCGCCGGCCAGCGCACGCTCGACCCGGTCGATGCCGACGGCGAAGGCGTCGGCGATCTCGGCGGCCGAGAAGCGCATGCCGATGCCTTGGTCCTCGCCGGCGGGAAGGTCCGGGTCGTTGGTGCCGATGCCGCTGGGCGGGACGACCGGTTCGCTCATGGCCAGACTCCGGGTACGCTGCGACGAGCACGGACCGGAGGACGGGCGGAGCGTGGGGTCGCGGTCCGGTCGTGTCCTATGCGTCGCAGGGTCGGTGCCGCCGAGCCGGGGAGGAACGCGCCGTGATCGACCTCCTGCTGCTCGGCACCGGCGGCATGCTGCCGTTGCCGAACCGGTGGCTCTCGTCGCTGCTGGTGCGTTGCGACGGCGAGCTGACCTTGTTCGACTGCGGGGAAGGAACGCAGATCGTCTGGCGGACCTTCGGCTGGGGGTTTCGCCGGGTTGGCGCGATCTGCTTCTCGCACACCCACGCCGACCACATCGCCGGGCTGCCTGGCCTGTTCCACACCATCGCCAACGCCCGGCGCACCGACCCGCTCACCGTCTTCGGGCCGCTCGGCATCGTCGAGGTGGTGCGCGGGCTGCGCGTGATCGCGCCGTGGCTGCCGTACGAGGTGCGGGTCGTCGAGGTGGCGGAAGGGAGCGCGTTTCCCCTGCCCGGCGGCATGACCGGCCGGGTCGCGGCGGGCGACCACGCCCTGCCGGTCGTCGCCTACCGGGTGGACCTGCCACGGTCCCGGCCGTTCTCGGCGGCACGAGCCGAGGCGCTCGCTATTCCGAAGCGGCTCTGGCGGTCGTTGCAGGCCGGGGAGCCGGTGCGATGGTCGGAGGGCGCGGCGTCGCCTGAGGACGTGCTCGGGCCGCCGCGGCGCGGGCTCTCGTTCGGGTACGTGACGGACACCCGACCGGTGCCGGCGTTCCCGAACCTGCTGCAAGAGGTTGACCTGCTGGTCTGCGAGGGCACCTACGGCGACCCCGAGGATGCACCGAAGGCACGGGCGAACCAGCACATGACATTCCGGGAGGCGGCAACACTGGCCGCCGAGGCGCGAGCGGGCCACCTCTGGATCACGCATTTCAGCCCCGGGCTGGACGAGCCGGAGGCGTTCGCCTCTGAGGCCACCGATCGGTTCCCAGCGACCACGATCGGGTTCAGCGGCCTCCAGACCACGCTTTCGTTCGCGAAAGCCCCCGAGAAACCTTGGCAAACATAGGCGGATTCTGGTAGAATACGAACATCTGATCGATTTTCTTCGCTGCATTCCCACACGATGGACGGTGACACCCCATGGCACGCATCACGAACCGCGACGCGGCAGAATTGCTGTTCAACGTCGCGACGATCCTCGAACTGGCCGACGACAACCCCTACCGAATCCGCGCGTACCGCCGTGCGGCCCGCATGTTGACCTCCCGTGCGCCGGGCGCGCCGCTGCCGCTGGTGGAAGGCAAGGCGGGCAAGGAGCTTGACCTGCCGGGGCTCGGCCAGCGCCTGCGCCGGAAGCTGGGCGAATTGCTGGCCACCGGGCGGATGCGCTTCTACGTGGAGTTGTGCGCCCAGTTGCCGGAGGAAGTCAGCGACCTGATCGCGGTGCCGGGGATCGGCCCGAAGACCGCGCTGCGGCTGAACGAGGAACTGGGCTTGGCCAGCGCCGCCGACGTGGCCGCCGCCGCTGCCGCGGGCCGGATCCGGCAACTCTACGGTTTCGGCGCACGGCGGGAGCAACTCTTGGGCGACGCGGCACGGCAGGTGGCCGCCGGCAACGTGCGGACGTTCGTCGCCCGGCCGCGGGCCGAGGTCGAGGAACTGGCGGCAGCGTAGGTTTGCTCGCATTGAGGAGGTGCGACGAGACGGGGAGGGCATCGCCTTCCCCGTCGTCGTCTTGCGTCCGGAGAGGCGCTGCATGGTTCGCTGGATTGACGGCTGGAGTCTCGGGGGAGCGTGTCAGAGTCAGCAACGCTCTGGAGAACGATCTGCTCGGTGACGCCGCAAGGACAACCCGTCTGAGCGTCGTCAACCGGTTGGCACAGTCATTGGCGCAATCGGGCGCGAGAACGGCCGGGTGACGCCCCCGGCCGTGCGCGCTATTGGCTTGGTTGACGGCTGTGGACGCTTGTTTCG
>JBDHWC010000106.1:0-9235 GCA_039809985.1 Thermomicrobiales bacterium
CGGTGGCCGCGCCGACCCCGGCCAGCGCCAGCGCCGCCGAGTTGGCGACCCCGAGGTGGCCGCAGGTGCGGACCAGCAGGGCGGGCCGGCCGCCGGTCGCCTCGTCGAGTTCCCAGCGGGTCGGGTGGCGGCCGATGTCGAGCCGCGTGTCGTCGTAGCCGCGGGCGACCAGCCACGCCCCGTCGCCGTTCTCCGGACGGGAGGCGGCGGCGCGGAAGGCGTCCTGCAGGCCGCGCAGGGTGGCGATCGCGCCCGGCTTGGCGTTGATCCCGGCGAGCGCCTGCCCGAACGAGATCGGGTGGGTGTGGTTGTCGTTGAAGGCCGGCAGCAGGGCCCGGCCGCCGAGGTCGACCACCCGCGTCGCCGGCCCCGCCTCGGCCCGGACGCTCGCCGCGTCGCCGACCCGGACGATCCGGTTGCCGAGCACGGCCACCGCCTCGGCGCTCGGCCGCGCGTCGTCGACGGTGACGACCGGGCCGTTCAGGAAGATCAGGTCGGCAGGCAACGGGGGCTCCCTTCGGTCGCAGTCGGGAAGTCGAGGAGTCGGGGAGTAGCACGCGGGCGCGTTCGTCGTTCGTGTCAGAGTACGACAGGGGCCATGGGTCTCGCTCGGGCAGCCGGACGGTCGCGGCGGGTGCCAGCAGAGGCCGGGGGCGGATTCGGCCCATCGGTCGGCACGTTCATCGCCGGGCGGCCGGCGACTCGACCACGATGGACGCCCCGGTCTTCTATGCTGCACCCTGTCGAGTCACCGAGGAGCGATCGTCCTCCTCGACTCCTCGACTCCTCGACTTCCCGACTTCCCGACCGCGACCGAAGGGAGCCCCGATGCACCTCGACCGTTTCCCCCGCCACGCGCTCACCTTCGGCCCGACGCCGGTGCAGCTCCTGCCGCGCCTGAGCGAGCACCTCGGCGGCAAGGTCGAGGTCTGGGCGAAGCGCGACGACTGCAACAGCCCGCTCGCCTTCGGCGGCAACAAGGTGCGCAAGCTGGAGTACCTCGTGCCGGAGGCGCTGGCGCAGGGGTGCGACACGCTCGTCTCGATCGGCGGCGTCCAGTCGAACCACACCCGGCAGGTGGCGGCGGTCGCCGCCCACCTCGGCCTGAAGTGCGTGCTGGTGCAGGAGAACTGGGTCAACTACGCCGACGCCGTCTACGACCGGGTCGGCAACATCGAGCTGTCGCGGATCATGGGGGCGGACGTCCGACTGAGCGACGCCGGCTTCGACATCGCCATCCGCCCGAGCTGGGAGGCGGCGCTGGCCGAGGTGGCGGCGGCGGGCGGCAAGCCGTACCCGATCCCGGCCGGGGCCTCGGAGCACCCGCTCGGCGGCCTCGGCTACGTCGGCTTCGCCGAGGAGGTGCGCGAGCAGGAGGCGGGGCTCGGCTTCCGCTTCGACTACGTGGTGGTCTGCTCGGTCACCGGCAGCACGCAGGCCGGGATGGTGGTCGGCTTCGCCGCCGACGGCCGGGCCGACCGGGTGATCGGGATCGACGGCTCGGCCAAGCCGGAGCAGACCCGGGCCCAGATCCTGCGCATCGCCCGCCACACCGCCGACCTCGTCGGCCTCGGCCGCGAGATCACCGAGGCGGACGTGGTCCTCGACGAGCGTTTCGGCGGCCCGGAGTACGGCCTGCCGAACCCCGGCACCCTCGACGCGATCCGCACCGGGGCGCGCCTCGAGGCGATGCTGACCGACCCGGTCTACGAGGGGAAGTCGCTGCACGGCCTGATCGAGCTGGTCCGCGGCGGCGAGATCCCCGCCGGCTCCAAGGTGCTCTACGCCCACCTCGGCGGCGTCCCGGCCCTCAGCGCGTACAGCTACCTGTTCCGGAACGGGTAGGGGGCCTGCTCCCTGCCCGTTCCGGGTGCGCCGCCATGGCGTTCCCGCCGTCGTCAGCTGCCGCAGACGAGCGCCTTGTCCGAGCAGAGGCCGTCCACGGTGGCCTGCCCTTGGCCGAACGCATCGGTGAAGAGGGACCCGTCGTCGACCAGCCCGCTCCCCGTGCCGCTCTCGTCGACGGCGACGGTGACCGAGCGAGTCCCCCCGTCGGTGACGTAGGTCCCGTCGTAGGTGCCCGCGGCGAAGCCGGTGACCTCCACCTTGACGCTGCAGAACCTGGGGTCGCCCGAGAACGGGACGAACGCGACGCCGACGGTCCGCGGGTCGGCCGCGCACCCCGCGGCGGTGCACTGTTGCTTGCAAGTGCAGCACTGCTTCTTCTTGCCCACCCGGCAGAGCTGACCGGTCTTGCACTTCTTATTCTTGGCGGCGACCTCCCCTCCGGCCGCGGCGAATCCGGCGGCGAGGCCGGCGACGACGGCGCGGCGGGTGGCGACGGACTTGGCGAGCGTGTCGAAGCGGTCAGGATCCACGGGCGTGCTCCGGTCGCGAACCGACGAGGGGTCGGCTTCGGCCGGGAGCGCCGGGCCCACCGCTGGCGCTCGGGCGAGCGGCACGTCGGCGGCTGCGCCAAGCGGCTGGGGTCGAAGCGGTCCTCACGATACACGAGATGAACGATCACGCGATAGTGTGAAAACGCGCGGGATCGGTGCCGCCCCGGCCTCGGCGGTGCCCCGGTGCTGAACGACTGCGGCTTCTTGATCAGGAACGGGTGGCGGACTCCCTCACCCCCCAGCCCCCTCTCCCATCGCGATGGGAGAGGGGGAGGCGCGGGCCCTCGGATTGCCGCAGCACGGCAACCCGGGGCCCGGGGGGAGTGCTTGGCCCTCGTCCGGGCCGGTTTGCTCCCCCTCGCCCCGCGCACGGGGAGAGGGGGCTGGGGGGGTGAGGGAGTCGCTTCCCGACTCACCGCGCGAACACCACTTCGCCCCCGCTCACCGTCAGGTCGACCTTGACCTGCGCGAGGGCGCCGGGGTCGACGGCGAAGAGGTCGGTCTCGAAGACCGTCACGTCGCCCAGCATCCCCGGGGCGAGGGTTCCCTTGATTCCCTCCTCGAACGAGGCGTGGGCGCCGTTGACGGTGTAAGCGCGCAGCGCGTCGGCCAGCGGCACCCGCTCCCCGAGGCCGACCGCCCGGCCCCGGTCGTCGAGCCGGGTGACCATCGTCTGCAGCCCGGCGACGGCGCTGGTCGGCACCACCGGGGCGTCGGTCGAGGCCGCGCCGACGATGCCGAACCGCTCGTAGGAGCGGAAGCCGTAGCTCTGCTGGATCCGCGCCTCGCCGAGGGCGTCGACGTAGGCGTCGCGGAAGTGGCGGAGGAAGGTGGTGCCCGGCACCGGCACCGCCCCGGCCGCCGCGATCTTCGCCAGCAGGCCGTCGTCGACGATCGAGCAGTGCTCGATCCGGTGGCGCGGGTCGGGCCGCGGGCTGGCCGCCTGCGCCTCGGCGTAGGCGTCGACCACCAGCTCGACCGCCGCGTCGCCGATGGCGTGGATGCCGACTTGGAAGCCGGCCTCGTGGGCCCGGCGGACCTTCGCCTTCAGTTCCTCCGGCGGCAGCATCCAGAGCCCGACGTTGTCCGGCTGCCCTTCGTAGGGGCGGCGCATCCGGGCCGTCCGGCCGCCGATGCTGCCGTCGGCGAAGAGTTTCACCGGGCCGATCCGCAGCCGGTCGTCGCCGAAGCCGGTGCGGATCCCGAGCGCCAGCAGCGACTCCATCGTCTCGTCGAGCATCATCATCAGGTAGGTGCGCAGCGGCAGCCGCCCGGCCCGCCAGAGGCGCTGGTAGGCGGCCATCTCCCGCGGGTCGCGGATGCCGGCCTCGGTCGCGCTGGTCACCCCGTCGGCGAGGAAGCGGCGGCCGGCGGCCTCCAGCGCGGCGGCGATCGCGTCCTCGTCCGGCTCCGGCAGGTTGGCGCGGACGACCTCCAGCGCCGTCTCCCGCAGCACGCCGGTCGGCTCGCCGTGCGCGTCGCGGTCGAAGAGGCCGCCGTCCGGGTCGGCGGTGGCGGCGGTGACCCCGGCCAGCGCCAGCGCCGCCGAGTTGGCCGCGCCGATGTGGTGGCACATCCGGATCAGCACCACCGGGTGGTCGGGGGCGACGGCGTCGATGTCGTGCCGGGTCGGGTGGCGCTGCTCGGCGAGACGGGCGTGGTCGTAGCCGCGGCCGACGATCCACGTCCCCGGCGGCCGGTCCGTCGCCGCCTGCCGGACGCGGGCCAGCAGGTCGGGGATGCCGGCGTTCCGCTCCGGCGAGAGGTCGAGGTCGAGCAGCGCGAAGCCGACCCCCATCGGGTGGGCGTGGGCGTCGTTCAGGCCGGGCGTCGCCGTCCGCCCCCGCAGGTCGACCGCCTCGGTCGCGGCGGGGACGGCGGCCCGCGCCCCGGCGTCGTCGCCGGCGAAGACGACCTTCCCCTGCCGGATCGCGACGGCGGAGGCGACGGGGTTGGCCGGGTCCATCGTCCGGACCTTGCCGTTGAGCAGGAGGAGATCGCCGGGCACCGGGGGCTCCCTTCGGTCGCAGTCGAGGAGTCGAGGAGTCGAAAAGTCGAGGGGTCGAGGAGCCGGGGAGACCGGTCTCTGTCACCGCCGGCCGGGCCGCGATTGTACGCGACGCGGCGCGCCCCCTCGTCGGCCCGGACCGGCGCGGCCAGTCCCGCCACGCCACGCCGAGGCAATGCCCAGCAGCGCGGACTTCGCTTCACGGTCGTCAAGCCGAGCCCAAAGGGGTGAGAGTGCCGTGAAAGCGCTGGCCGGCTGGCAAGAGGAGGTGTTCGTCGGGAAGCGGCCGCGCCGCGGCAATCCGGGGAGTGGGGAGGATCTCTCCCTTTTCCCGACTCGATTGCCCCCACTCTCCCGCCACCGCCTGACAACGGGAGGTCTGCGTCGGGAAGCCGCCGCCCCGCGGCAATCGGGGGTTCTCGGGAGGAACTTGGTTCCCCGAACCATGTGCTCCCCCTCTCCCACCGCCATCTGACAAGGGGAGGTGGCCGTCGGGACGCCGCCGCGCCGCGGCAACCCGGGGGTGCGGGGGAGGGCTTGGCCCTCCCCCGAGCCCGTTGCTCCCCCCTCTCCCACCGAGTGGGAGAGGGGGCTGGGGGGTGAGGGAGCCCCGGCGCGCCCGGGGCAAGAGCGTCCTCTGGCTCGTCGCGCCAAGGCCGGGGTTCCGGCAGCGCGAGCCGGCGCGGCGCGGGGAGGGCGCGGACACCGCGCCCGGCGGCCGGGCGGTCTCTGGCCCGGGCCGCTCGACCCGCATGGTCACCGCCGGCCGTCGCACCCGGTGCAGCCGGCGGCCCCGGGCGGGCCGGGCGGCTCGGCGGCGGTCGAGACGAAGATGCCGTCGGGGGTTCGCTCGACCGGGTAGGTGCGGACCCCGGTCTCGGCCCCGACCTTGCGGCCCGTCGCCACGTTGTACCGGAGCCCGTGGCCGGGGCAGGTGACGACGAGGCCGTCGAGCTTGCCCATCCCGAGCGAGCTGCCTTGGTGCGGGCAACTGTCGTCGATGGCGTAGAGGGTGCCGTCGACGTCGAAGACGGCGATCGACAAGTCGTCGACGTCGAACACCCAGCGCTTGCCGGGGGGCACCGCGTCCGCGTCGCCCAGTCGGACCCAATGCTCGGTCATGGCGTCTGCTCCCGGGCTGGCGCGTCGGCCGCGTTCCCGCCGAGCGCGCGGTGGCGCTCCCACTCCTCGGCCAGGATCGGCGCGCCGAGGCGCAGCGACTCCGCGCCGAAGGCGACGCAGAGCTGGAGGACCGCCATCACCTCGGCGGCGGTGGCCCCGTTCGCCAGCGCGGCGACGATGTGCCGCTTCGTCCCCGGCGCGTAGAGGTGGGTGACGGCGGCGTCGAAGGCGACGCTCAGCAGCTCGACCTCCTTCGGCGGCAGCGCGCCGTCGAGGTAGAGGCCGCCGCCGACCGCCATGAACGCCTCCGTCCAAGCCGGGGCGAGCGCGGCGAAGGCGTCCCACGCCGAGTTCCACTGGCCCGCCGCGCGCATCCGGTCGCCGACCGGCGTCGGCACCGGCGGCTCGGGCGCGGCCTCCGGCCCGAGCGCCTCCAGCAGGAGCGGCGCGCCGAGGCTGCAGGAGTGGATCGCCAGCAGGGCGGCCATCTTGAGGACAGTGCCGACCTCCGCCGGGGTGGCCCCGGCCGCGAAGGCCGCCCGCACGTGCCGGCGGAGGTCGGAGCCGTCGCGGGTGGTGCAGGCGGCACTGAGGCCGACGCAGACCAGCTCGACCAGCCGCCGCGGCAGGACGCCGCTCGACCACGGCTGGCTCGCCATCCTCGCGTAGGCGGCGCTCCAGGCGGGGTCTTCGGGCAGCAGGCGGTCGAACGAGGCGGTGTCGTCGCTGGCCATCGGCGGCTCCCGACGTGATCGGCGGGACGGGTGACGCAGGCGGGGCCGGGGAATCCCCGGCCCCGCCCGCGCCGTGGTCGGCGGGGCTAGCTGGTCGCCGTGCCCGGCTTGCCGACGACCGCGACGTTGTCGCCGCCGAGGTGCTTGCGGTCCTTGGTCCCCATCACCCGGGCCGGGACCTCGGCCAGCTCGACCGACTCGTCGGTGTCGATCGAGGTCGGCGCGACCAGGCAGTAGGCCATCGGGTGGGAGTCGGAGGCCTCCGCGCCGATGCCGTGGCGGCCGGTGGTGTCCCAGGTGACGAAGCCGGTCTGGCCGCCCTGCCGGTTCGGTGGCAGCCCGAGCTTGAACAGCGTCTCCTCGGGGCTGTCGTACCACGTGCCGATCTGCATGATCTGCCGCGCCTCCTCGGCGGTGGCGACCTTGCGGCCGTAGGCCTCGGAGAGCTTGACCATCTGCTCGACCTGCTGGACGGTCGTGAAGCGCTCGCCCTTGACCCGCCAGATGTTGTCCTCGTTGCCGACGCGGACGTGGATCCCGAGCATCACCGCCATCGCGGTCATCGGAATCACGCCGCGCATCGTGTTCTCCCACGTCAGGACCGAGCCCTGCGGCGAGCGGCGCAGGTACTCCATCCAGTCGAACGGGTTGCGGCCGCACGCGCCGCCGCCGATCGCGACGAGGCAGTGGTTGAGCGGGCCCATGTAGGCCCCGGCCCGGATCAGCCGCTCGACGATCTCGAGCTGGTGGACGTGGGCGAGCATGAAGTAGGGCTGGATGTTGTTGGCCCGCAGCCGCTTCAGGTGCTCGATGTAGAAGGCCGGCCCGGCGTCGGCCCACAGCCCGGCCCACTCGGCGGCGATCGCCGGGTCCGTCAGGGCGGTGCCTTGGATGTCGTCCTCGGTCCACATCTGGACGACGTCCATCATGTTGGTGCCGATCGCGATCGTGACCTGGTCCGGGGCCGGGTCGAGCTCGGCCAGCATGTGGCGGGTGTCGTAGTCGAGCCACTTCGCCTTCTCGTCCGGGCCCTTCGGCGCGAACGAGATCGAGCCGCCGACCGAGAGGATCATCTTCGGCACGGCCTGCTTCAGCCGCCCGAGGAAGTAGTTGTACTGCTCGAAGTCCTTCGAGCCGCGGCCGGTGGCCGGGTTGCGGACGTGGATGTGGAGGTGGGTCGCGCCGGCGTTGTAGCAGTCGACCGCGGCCTGCACCTGCTGGTCCCAGGTGACCGGGATGTCCTCCGGGAAGTCGCTCGGCAGCCACGCCGGGCCGAACGGGGCGGCGGTGATGATCAGCGGCTGCTGGTTCTCCGGGTAGAGGGCGTCGTCGGTGTAGTACATCGCGCGTGCTTCTCCTTCGGCTTGGTGACCGTCGGTTCGGAACGGGACGGTTCGTCGCTCAGTCGGGCAGCGCCGGCGGGAAGGCGGTCGGGTCCGCCTGCCAGACGGCGAAGATGTTCCCCTCGGGGTCGGCGACCACGGCGTACCAGGCGGTCTTCGGCACCGCGGTCTTCCCGCGCACCACCGTGCCGCCGAGTTCGGTCACCCGGGCCACCGCCTCCTCGACGGACGGCACCGAGACGTAGTGGACCCAGCTGCGCGGCTCGTCGATCGGCCGCCGGGAGAGGCCGCCGCCGACCCCGGCCCCGGTCTTGACGGTGTGGTAGTCGATGCCGGGAGCCTTCGTGATCTGCCAGCCGAAGAGCGACTGGTAGAAGTCGGCGAGACCCGGCAGGTCGTCGCCGTAGATCTCGAAATGGGTCACGGTTGCGACCACGTCGTGGTTCCTCCTTTCTTCTCTCTGTTCGGGCCGCGGCCCCTCGTCGCGGCCGGCTAGCCGAACCGGGTCGCCCCCGGCCCGAGGTAGACCTCCAGGAAGCGCGCCTTCAGGTCGGGCGGCAGCGAGAAGGTGTTGGCGTCGGCGTCGGTGCGGACGCTGACCAAGGTCGGCCCGTCGCCGGCAAGGGCCGCCGCCAGCGCGGCGACCAGTTCCTCGCGGGTCTCGACATGGACCCCGCGGCAGCCGAGCCCCTCGGCGACGGTGTCCCACCGGATCGGCCCCATCGCGGTGCCGAAGGTCCGGCCCCAGCGCTCGGTGGCGTTGATCCGCTCCATCGACCACTGGCCGTCGGAGAAGACGACCACGGTGACCTTGATCCCGAGGTGGGCCGCGGTCTGCAGTTCCATCACGTGGTAGCCGGCCGCGCCGTCGCCGGTCAGCACCACCGCCTCGCGGCCGGGGTCACCGAGGCGGCCGCCGATCGCCCCCGGGATGCCGAAGCCGAGCATCCCGAACTCGAAGACCCCGTGGAACCCGCGCGGGGCGGTGGTCGGCAGGGTGCCGCAGGCCCAGAGCGAGGTGTTGCCGCCGTCGGCGAAGTAGGCAGCCTCCGGCCCGAAGACCGCGTGGGTCGCGGCGACCACCTCCACCGGGTGCAGGCTCGGCCCGGCGTGCCGCGCGACCGGGGCGAGCTGCTCCGCCCAGTAGGCGTTGTCCAGCTCGCGGTAGCGGGCGAGGTCCGCCCCGTCGCGGGCGGCAACCTTGCGCGCGGCGAGCTCGTCGCCGATCGCCGCCAAGGTCGGCTTCGCGTCGGCGACGATGCCGAGCGCCAGCGGCCGGGTCAGCCCCATGTTCCGGGAGTCGATGTCGACCTGGATCACCCGCTGCCCGGCCGGGTCGCCCCAGTACTTGTCCCACGGCACGTCGAGCAGGCCCATCCGGGTGCCCGCCACAAGGAAGACGTCGGCCTCGCGCCGGGCGGTGTCCGCCCCCGCGCCGTAGGTGAAGAAGCGGTTCGGGTGGTCGGCGGGCACCGCCGAGCGGCCGGCGACCGAGCAGACGACCGGGCAGTTCAGCAACTCGACGATCCGCATCAGCTCGGCGTTGGCCTCGCCCCGGTCGACGCCGGTGCCGGCGACGACGATCGGGCGGCGCGCGCCGGCGAGGAGGTCGGCGGCCTGCCGCACCTG
>JBDHWC010000107.1:0-9195 GCA_039809985.1 Thermomicrobiales bacterium
CGCGGCCGGGCCGGCAGCCGGGGCGGCGAGTGCCAGCGGCGCGCCGAGGCTCGCCCCGCTCTGGCCGCCGCGGGCGATGACCGCGGCGTCGGGGTCCTTGTAGTGGAGCACCTGCCCGGTGATCGGCGCGCCGGCGGCGACCCGGGCCGCCTTCTGGGCGAAGGCGTAGTCGAGCAGCTGCTCGTTGTCCTCGTACCAGATGTCGGGGGCGACGCCGTCGAGCGTGACCGAGATCATGGTGCTGCCGTCGCGCTGGGCGACCTCGATCAGGCAGTAGCCGGCGTCGTCGTCGTAGCCGGTCTTGCCGCCGAGCAGACCGGGATAGTGGCCGATCAGCTTGTTGGTGTTGACCAGGTCGTAGCCTTCGATGTCCGCCTCCTCGGTCCCGATCGGGCGGACGAAGCGCGGGTACTTGACGGCGTACATCATGAACGTGGCGAGGTCGCGGGCCGACGAGTGGTGACCCGGCACCCCCCAGCCGTCGGGGTTGACGAGGTGGGTCTCGGTCAGGCCCATGTCGAGCAGGCGCTGGTTCAGCCGGCCCATGAAGCGCTGGACCGACTGCGCGGCGTCGGCGTCGCCCGGCTCCGCCCCGAGACTGCGGGCGACCGCGCGGGCGGCGTCGTTGCCGGAGGGGAGGAGCATGCCGTAGAGCAGGTCGTCGAGGGTGAACGTCTCGTCCGGGCCGAAGCCCATCGAGGTCGCCTCGGAACTGACCAAGTCGTCGGCGGAGGTGGTGATCTCGGTGTCGCCGGGGGCGGTCTCGATCGCCTCGATCGAGGTGAAGACCTTGGTCAGGCTGGCCATCGCCACCTGCGCGTCGGCGTCGCGCTGCGCGAACACCTCGCCGGTGTCGGCGTCGACCACGATGTAGTGCTTGGAGGAGATGTCGAGGTTGGCGGCGTCCTGCGCCCGCGCGGCGGGGCAGGCGAAGGTCGCGGCGATCGTCAGGCCGCAGAGCAGGAGCACCGCGAGTCGGGCGGCGCGGCGGAGTTCCGGCACGTGCGTTCCGCTCCTCCCCGTTCGAGTCGCCCTCGGGCAGCGCCGCCCGCGACCCCGCGTCGCCTCGTCCGGTCCGATGCTAGAGGGGCATTGCGGCGAGCGTCAAGGCGAAGGTCGGACCGAGCGGGCCGATTGCTAAGATGCAACGCGGGAGGTGACCGATGGGTCGTCTGCTGGCCGGTCTGCTCGTCGCGCTGCTCGCCCTGCCGGTGCTGCGGTCGGCTGCCTTCTGGCACGCCGCCGACGGCCGGGACGCGGCCGAGCCGGCCGACGGTGCGCGGCCAGAGCCTGAGCCGGCGCCCGAACCGTCGCCCGCCGAGCGGCCGACCCCGTCGGGCGCTGCCCGACGACGCAGGCCGCTCCCTTGGGTCCGCGCCGTCCTGTTCATCCTGTTGGTTCTCGCCCTCGCGGCGTCGGTCGGGGCCGTGGTCGCGGCGACCGGCCGGGCGGTCGGCACGGCGATGGGCGACGCCTCCGTTGTGTCGCCGCTGGCGATCGCCGCAGCCGGGCTCTGGTGCGCGCTGATCGTCTGGAAGGTGCCGCAATGGCAGGCGGCGGCGTGGCGCGGCGACCGCTATGTCGACCCGAAAGAGGCGTTCGAGGTCGAGAACGGCGCGCGCGGCACCATCGGCCAGCTCGTCAGCGGCCTCGCCATCCTCGCCGGGCTCTACTTCGGCTGGCAGCAACTCGGGCAGACGACGCAGAACCTGCAAGTGAGCGAGCAGGGGCAGATCACCGACCGCTTCAGCAAGGCGATCGAGCAACTCGGCAGCGACGAGCTGACGGTTCGGCTCGGCGGCGTCTACGCTCTGGAGCGGATCGCCCGCGACTCGCCGCGCGACTACGCGGCGACGATGGAGGTGCTCTCCGCCTTCGCCCGCCGGGCCGGCGCGGCCGACGCCGCGTCACCGGTCGCGCTCAACGCCCCGGTCGTGCCGAGGCCGCTGCCGCAGGACCTCGAGGCGGTGATGCAGGTGATCGGGCGACGGACGCCGGCCCAGGTGGCGCAGGAGCAGGCGGACGGCATCGCGTGCCTGCGCCTAGAGGGGGTCCGGCTCGACGGGATCGGCCTCGCCGGGGCGAACCTGACCGGGCTCTGCCTCGACGGGGCCTCCCTCGCCGGGGCGAGTCTCGACGGCGCGAACCTTAGCGGATCCAACCTCGTCGGCGTCGACCTGCGCGGGGCCAGTCTCGGCGGCGCGAACCTCGGCAGCGCGCAGCTCACCGGCGCGAACCTGACCGCGGCCAATCTCTCGAGCGCGGACCTGCACGCGGCGACGCTCGTCAACGCCGTTCTGGACGAGGCGACCCTGCTGCGGGCGAACCTGCGCGACGCCCTGCTCGTGCGCTCGTCGATGCAGAGGGCCAAGTTGTTCGACGCCGACCTGCGGGGCGCGGATCTGCTCGACACGAACCTGGCCGACGCGGTGATCACGTCGTCCGACTTGCGCGGGGCGAGGCACCTGACGGACGCCCAACTCAACGCGGCGACGATCGACCGGTCGAACCAGTTGCCGGATGGGATCGCGGCGACGCCCGACTTCTAGCGGCGACCCGCGCCGCTACATGACCGGGGCGACGCTGCCCAGCAGTTGCAGGTCGCCGCCGACCAGCAGGCCGTCCGCCGCGTAGCCGAAGCCGGAGCTGGTCGCCGAGGCGTCGGCGGCGCGGTCGCCCACCTTGAGGCCGACCCGGTCCTGGCCCTCGTTGCCCGGCCCGGCGTCGAGCAGGTCGAGCACGAACGGCTGCGACGCGCCGCCGACCGTCATCTGGCCGAGAATCTGCCGCGCGCGGGGGTCGTCGGTGTCGGTGACGTACGAGATCGGGCCGGTGCTCTCCAGCGAGAGCCCGTTGTCGGTGTGCGGGTCGATCCAGCGGACGAATCCCGCGGCGTCCTGCTGGCCGACGTCGGTCAGACGGGTGGCGAAGAGCACGAAGTTGACGTCGCCGTTCCCGGTGCGGACCACGCCGCCGCCGGTGACGCCGGCGAGGCAGCAGCCGCAGACGTCGCCGACGCAGTCGCACGGATGGCAGACGAGCGAGACCGCGCTGCCGGCGGCAGGCGTCTGCGCGGCGGCGAGGCCGGGAAGCGCGCCGGCGGCGGCAACCCCCGCCGAGGCGAGCAGGCCGCGGCGCGGCAGGCGTCGACCAAAGGCACGGGCGAGTTCGTCGAAGCGACGGGCGTCCACGGGCGGCTCCTTGGCGAACGACGGGATGACGGGGAGTCGGGAAGCCGAGGCGACCCGGGCGCGAGGCCCCTTGGGTTCGGGTATGGTGCCGACCACAGCATACGTCGTGCCAGCGCCCCGTGGCGGCTCGTGCCATCGCCGGGGACGGCAAGGGAGCAGGGACCGTGACCGAGACCATCTGGAACGCCACCACCATCCCGCCGCGGGCGATCCGCTACGGGGTCGACGCCCCGCTCCCCGAGCGACGAACGCTGCGGGCCGGGCCGCTGACCGCCGTGCTCGAGGGGGGCGACCTCCGCTACGTTCGGCTCGGCGACGAGCTGGTCGTGCTGCGCGTCTACGGCGCGATCCGCGACCACAACTGGGACACGATCGAGCCGGTCTACTCCGACTACACGGTCGAGGCGGGCGACGACCGGTTCCGCGTTCGCTTCACCGCCGAGAACGTCTCGCCGGACGTCGACTTCGTCTGGCGCGGGACGATCACCGGCAGCGCGGACGGCACCATCGTCTGCGACTTCGACGGCACGGCCCGGCGCGACTTCGCGCGCAACCGGATCGGCTGGTGCGTGCTCCACCCGATGAGCGTGGCCGGCCAGCCGGCGACGGTCGAGACGCCGGCTGGCACCGTCGAGGGCCACTTCCCCGACCTGATCTCGCCGCACCAGCCGTTCCTCGACATGGAGTCGCTCACCCACCCGACCCGGAACGGGGGCGAGGTGACGTTCCGCTTCAGCGGCGACCTGTTCGAGATGGAGGACCAGCGCAACTGGACCGACGCCTCGTTCAAGACCTACTCGACCCCACTGCGGATCCCGTACCCGGTTCAGGTGAAGGCCGGCGACACCGTGCGACAGACGGTGACGATCGAGGCCCGCGGCGGCTCCCCCGCCGTGGCGGCGGCCGGCGGCCCGGTGACGGTCACGGTCGACGCCGGCGATGGCGCGCCGCTGCCGCCGATCGGGCTGATCGCCGCCGGGCACGGCCACCCGCTCTCGACCGAGCAGCTCGACCGGCTCAACGCGCTCCGGCTCGGCCACCTGCGGGTGGAGCTCGACCTCACGGCCGATGCGTGGCGGGAACGACTGGAACGAGCCGGGACGGAGGCCGCCGCGCTCGGCGCGCCGCTGGAGGTCGCCGCCCTCACCGGCGACGCAGGGGAGGGATTGGCGGCCCTCGGCGACGCCCTGCGAGGCTTGGCCGCGCCGGTCGCGCGTCTGCTCGCCTTCCCGGCGTCGGGGATGACGACGACCGAGCCGGTGGCGGGGGAGGCGCAGCGGGTTCGCGACGCCCTCGGCCTCGGCCTGCCGACCGGCGGCGGGTCGCGCGCCTTCTTCACCGAGTTGAACCGGGCAACCTTGCCGCTCGCCCAGCTCGAGGTCGTCGCCTACCCGTTCGACCCGACGGTGCACGCGATCGACAACGCCTCGATCGTCGAGACGATCCCGACCCAGGCAGAGACGGTCCGCTCTGCCCGCGCCATCGTCGGCGACCGGCCGCTGGCGGTCGGGCCGGTCACCCTGCGGATGCCGTTCAACCCGAACGCGACCGGCCCGGCGCCGAAGCCGGCGCCGGGCACCCTGCCGCCGTCGGTCGACGCCCGGCAGCCGTCGCTCTTCAACGCCGGGTACACCGCCGGGACCATCGCATCGGTCACCGCCGCCGGAGCCGACGCGCTCACCTTCTGCGAGACGACGGGTTGGAAGGGGGTCATGGAGCGGACCGACCACCCGCTGCGGGTGGCGGCGTTTCACTCGTGGCCGGGGATGGTCTTCCCGATCTGGCACGTGCTCGCCGACGCGGCGGCGTTCCGCGGCGGCCGGGTCCGCCCGGTCGAGGTCAGCGACACGCTGCGGGCAACGGCGTTGGCCCTCTCGGAGGGAGGCCGCACCCGCGTCGTCGTCGCCAGCTTCGACGACGCCGACCTGCCGGTGACGGTGTGGGTGCCCGGCGCGACCTCCGCCCGGGTCCGCATGCTGGACGAGACAACCTTCGCGGCGGCGTGCGGCGACCCGGAGGCGTGGCGATCGACTTCGTCGCCGGTCGCAGTCGAGGACGGCTCGCTGTCGCTCTCGCTGCGGCCGTTCGGGGTGGCGACGATCGACTTCGGGTAGGCAGGGTTACGGTCCCGTCTCTCCCGAGAGCCGGCGTTGACACCGGGGCCGTTGGGAAGCCGCCGCGCCGCGACGAGTGGGGGGATGAGGGGGGCTTGGCCCTACCCAACCAATTGCTTCCCTTCTCCCGCTGCCTGACAAGGGGAGGCACTCGTTGGGAAGCCGCCGCGCCGTGGCAAATGGGGATGCGGGGAGGACTTGGCCCTCCCCTGATCCACCCTCTCCCCCTCTCTCGCCGTCTCGGCTGACAAGAGGAGGTATTCGTTGGAAAGCGGCCGCGCCGCGGCAATTGGGGGGTCGGGGGAGGGCTTGGCCCTCCCCTGATTCATGGTCTCCCCCTCTCCCGCGGCGGCCTGACAAGGGTAGGTATCTGTTGGGAAGCGGCCGCGCAGCGGCAATCCGGGGTCTTGGGGGGAACTTGGTTTCCCCCAGATCAATTGCTCCCCCTCTCCCGCCGCCGCGGGAGAGGGGGCTGGGGGGTGAGGGCGTGCCCGACGCGCTCGGCCGCGAGGTGCGGCTGCCGCTCTCGATCGGGTACCTCCCCCTGTCAGGCCGCCGCGAAAGCGGGGGCTGCGGGCTGTGGCAGTCCCAGCGCACTCGAGGGAAGCACCAGCGCTGGGGTTCAACGCTCCGTCTTACGCAGACGCCCCCGCGTAGTGCCGGATGCCGAACCGCCAGAACCCGCGCGCGGCCAAGGGCATCGCCACCGCGAGGACGACCGCGAGGGCGACATTCGACGGCGCGAGGCGGCCGACGAGGCCGGAGGCGGGCACCGTCACCGCGAAGCCGATCGGGACGACGAAGGTGAGCGACGCCCGCAGCCAGCCGGGGTAGATGCTGATCGGCCAGCGCCCGGCCTCGTACATGCTCTGGAAGATGTTGAAGATGTTGTCGAGCTTGACGAACCAGAAGGCGAAGGTGGCGAGGATCACCAGGAAGCTGTAGACGATCGCCATCCCCGCCGCCAGCAGCAGGCCGAACATGGCGGCCTCGCGGACCCCGACCGCCTCCCCGAGGCGGACGAGGGCGACGGCGATCAGGCCGACGCCGATCAGCACGTCGATCAGCTTCCAGACCTCGATCTTCTTGATGCTGGCGAGGAACTGGGCGTCGACCGGCTTGGTCAGCGTGAAGTCGAGGGTGCCGAGCCGGATCTCCTCCATGAAGCGCGACAGGCTCGGCTGGACCACGGTCTGGGCGAGGCCGCCGACGAGGAAGTAGACGCCGACGATCGCCAGCAGTTCGTCCGGCCGCCAGCCGGCGAGGCTGTCGGTCTTCGAGAAGACGATGCCGAGGCCGAACAGCGCGGTCAGCAGCCCGACCAGCGAACTGGCCAGCTGGGCGACGAGGTTGGTCCGGTACTGCAGCTCGTTCAGGATGCCGAGCCGGAGGTGGACCCCGAGGAGGCGGAGGGGCGTCATCGGCTCAGGCCCCGACCGCGCTGTACTGGCGGACGCCGCGCGACCAGACCCGCTCCATCGCCAGCCAGATGACGGCGATCCAGACGACTTGGGCGGCGATCCCGACCGCCGCGTCGCGCGGCGTCAGCCGGCCGAGCAGCAGTTCGACCGGGAAGCCGAGGACCCGGTAGAAGGGGAGCCATTCGGCGAGGGTCCGGGCCGGGCCCGGCAGCAGGGCGATCGGCACCGCCTGTCCGGAGAGGAAGAGGAAGGCGACGATGTAGAGCTTGTTGATCGCCGTGACGCGGGTCGTCCAGAAGGCGAGCAGGGCCAAGGTCCACTCGATCGCGTAGCGGAGGGCGATGGCGAGGACCAAGGCGACGACGAAGGTGGCGACGCCCCACGGCTCGATCCCGGAGAAGTTCGGCCGGAAGACGAGGACGAGGACGGCGGCGACTGGGACCACGATCACCAAGGTCAGCAGCTTGAAGGTCAGGTTGACGGCGATCTGGCGGTGGATCGGGTGGACCGGACGCAGCAGCAGCGGCGAGAGGTTGCCCTCCCGCACCCAGAACTCGAACTCCCACATCACCCACGTGAAGGTGGCGTGGTCGACGAGCATGACGACGATGAAGTAGGCGGCGAAGCTCGCCGCGGTGAAGCCGTCGACGTCGCCGCCCTGCGACCGGGCGACGGTCGACCAGACCGACAGGTAGATGACCGGCTCGAGGATCAGCCCGAGCATCCAGATGGCCAGCGCGCCGCGGTACTGGAGCTGCTCGGCAATGGTGGTCCGGAACTGCGCCCGGTAGAGCGCGACCAGGTGCCTCATCGCGGCCCTCGGCCCCGGCTGGCGCCCGGCGGCCGGCTTGGTGCCCGCTCCGACAGATCGTCCGCCGTCACCTGCTGCGCGCTCACCGCCCAAGGGGCGACGCAGGACGACCCCGGCGCGGCCACCGGTCCGCGGCGGTTCTGCCAGCCAACGGGTCCGACGGATGCGCAGCGGCCCCGCGGCGGTGTCATGCCGGCGCGAGTTCCGCCGCCAACGCCTCGGCCACCCGGGCGTCGGCGGCCGACGTCCCGGTGAAGACGCGGTCGATCACCTCGTCCACCGGCGGGTCGGTGATCGACAGGTCGACCACCGGCAGGTCGGCCAGCAGGCGGGCGGTGACGGCCGCGGCGTCCCCCTTCGGCACCCGGAGGACGGCCCGTCCCTCCTCGGCCTCGACCACCTCGCCGTACCGATCCAAGTGCTCGGCGCGGCCGTCGAGGTCGACCGTGATCGTCTTGTGCGGCGCGAAGCGCTCGACCAGCCCGGCGAGCGGGCCGTCGAAGAGGAGAGTGCCCCGGTTGATGACGATCACCCGCTCGGCCAGCGCCTCGACGTCGGCCATGTAGTGGCTGGTCAGGAGCACGGTGGCGCGATGCCGCTCGGCGTAGGCGGCGACGAAGTCGCGGATGCGGCGCTGGGCGGTGACGTCGAGGCCGAGGGTCGGCTCGTCGAGGAAGAGGACGCGCGGCCGGTGCAGCAGCGCGCCGGCCAGTTCGCACTTCATCCGCTCGCCGAGCGAGAGGTTGCGGACCGGCTTGGTGAGGAGCGGTCCGAGGTCGAGCAGGTCGTCGAGCTCGCCGAGCGTCGCTCGGAACTGCGCCTCCGGGATGTCGTAGATCGCCTTGTTCAGCTGGTAGGAGTCGGCGACCGGGATGTCCCAGACGAGCTGGTTGCGCTGCCCCATGACGAGCGTCATCTGGCGCAGGTAGGCCTTCTCGCGCCGCCACGGGGTGAAGCCGAGGACCGCGGCGCTGCCGGCGGTCGGGTGGAGCAGGCCGGCGAGCATCTTGAGGGTGGTCGTCTTGCCGGCCCCGTTCGGGCCGAGGAAGCCGACGATCTCCCCCTCCGGCACCTCGAAGCCGATGCCGTCGACGGCGACGACGTCCTTCGTCTGCCGCTTCCAGAGGGAGCGGACGGAGGCGCGCAGGCCCGGCTCGCGCTCGGGCACAGTGTAGACCTTGCGCAGACCGTCGGCGCGGATCACGGTCGGATCGGGCATCGGCAGGGCACCCCGGCATCCCGCGAGCAGGCGAGGAGGACGCGATCGCCGCCAGACGGCGGGCGCGACGGGCCGGGAGGTTCGGTTGCCCCGGGCGAGGTGGGCGATACTGGACTCGAACCAGTGACCTCTACGATGTCAACGTAGCGCTCTAACCAACTGAGCTAATCGCCCGGTGCGCCGCATGGCGGCAGGGTGGGAGTATAGGGAGGGGCGGGGAGGGCGTCAAGCGGCTGTCCGCGTTCGGTCAGATGCCCGTGGGTCAGTGCAGAGCGTAGCTTGTCGCGATCAAGGGTTGTGCACGCTCGGCACTCTCGACGCTTGTCACCCAGACTCGCACGAATTTCTGCGCCTTTCGCTCCGAGAACCCGGGCTCAAGTGTCACTGCGTGCGATTCCAGCGGCAGGTCGATTCCGATCGCCTTCTTCGTCGGCAGGAA
>JBDHWC010000108.1:0-9180 GCA_039809985.1 Thermomicrobiales bacterium
GAGGGCCGCGAGGTCGGCGGCGCGCGCCTCGGCGGCGGCCTGCTTCCGGGCCTGCAGCGTGCGGGCGAGGTCGGCGAGGCCGCGGCCGAGCGGGTCGAGGTCGATCCGGTTCTGCCGGTTGATGGCGGCGATCCACTCCGGGCGGATCGCGCCGTCGCCGTGCAGCGCGCCGGCGATCGCCCCGGCCATGCCGGCGATCGAGTCGTTGTCGCGGCCGTAGTTGGCCGCGCCGAAGACCGCCGGCTCCAGCGCGCCCTTGGCGACGACGAGGAAGCCGAGGGCGACCGGCACCTCCTCGATCGACTTCAGGCGGCTGGGGGCCCAGTCGTCGGTCCGGTTGCCGCGGTCGCGGGTGCCGTCCTCGGCGCTGCCGTCGAGGGGGCGGATCGCGTCGCGCAGCGGGCCGATGGCCAACGGCCAGTCGGCGAGGCCGGCGGCGCGCTCGACGACGGCGGCGATGGCGGCCCGGGTCCCCTCCTTGGCGAGGCGGAGGGCGACGGCGACGACGGAGTCGACCGACGCGCCGGGGCGGAAGGCCTCGGCCACGCAGGCGGCCATCACCCCGGCCGCCTCCAGCCCGTAGCTCCACTGGTGGGCGGCGAAGAGGTCGATCGCCTCGCGGTAGGCGGCGTCGGGGTCGGCGGCGTTGACGATGCCGACCGGGGCGGCGTACATCGCCGCGCCGCAGTTGACCATGTTGCCGACGCCGCCGAGCCGGGGGTCGGCGTTGGCGAGGCGGAGCCGCATCAGCAGCCACTTCTCGGGGTAGAAGAGACGGTCGACGAGGAGCATCTCCTGGCCGCGCTCGGCCACCCAGCGCGGCTCGTCGGCGATCATCGGCACGATCCCCTCGGCGAAGGCGAAGGGGTCGAGGTGGTCGCCGTGCTCGACGTAGAGGCGGCCGAGCAGTTGCACCATGTGGGTGTCGTCGGTGTAGCGGCCGTTCCCCTTGCCGAGGTCGGAAGGGCCGTCCCAGGGGTCGACGAGGTCGGTGATCGCGCCGTAGCGGGCGCGGATCTCGTCCGGGAACTTCCACTCGGCGGGCGCGCCGAGGGCGTCGCCGAGCGCGCCGCCGTAGAGGCAGCCGCGCACCTTGTGGTCGAGGGTCGTCGCGGGCCAGGACATCGCGAAGTCTGCTCCTTGTCGAATGCCGGGTGACGGGAGGCGGGCGCGGCCTCAGCCCTTGAGGCCGCCTTGGGTCAGCCCCTCGACGAAGCGGCGCTGCAGGCTGAGGAAGATGACGATGACGGGGACGACCATCATCACCGCGGCGGCGCTCGTCAGGGTCCAGTCGCGGCCGAAGCGGGTCGCGAAGTTGGCGTAGCTGGTGACGACGGTGAACAGGTTCTGGTCGGTCAGGAAGACGGTGGCCAGCAGGAACTCGTTCCAGACGCTGAGGGCGACGACGAGGCCGACGGTCAGGAAGCCGGGCCACGAGAGGGGGACGACGATGCGGGAGAAGACCTGCCACTCGCTGGCCCCGTCGACCCGGGCCGCGTCCTCGAAGTCGGACGGCAGCTGGATCATGTAGGAGCGGAGGAGGAAGATGGCGAAGGGGGAGTTGATGGCGATGTAGATCAGGATCAGGCCGAACAGGCTGTTGACGAGGCCGAGCCGCTTCCAGGTGAAGAAGAGGGGGACGAGGAAGAGCTGGATCGGCAGGCTGGTGCCGACCAGCAGGTAGAGCGTCAGCGGCCCCGACCCCGGCAGGTTCAGCTTCGAGAGGCTGTAGGCGGCCATGCCGCCGAGGATCAGCACCCCGGCGACGGTGCCGGCGACGAGGATGCCGCTGTTGCGGGTGGTGGTCGAGAAGTTGCCGACCTCCCACGCCTTGGCGAAGTTGCCGAGGACGATGTCCCGCGGGAAGCCGAGCGGGTTGCGGCCGAGCTCGGCGGTCTTCTTGACCGAGTTGAAGGCGAGCACCACCAGCGGGCCGACGGCGAAGATCCAGAGCAGGATGAGGATCACGTGGTTCGGCAGCAGGCTGATCTCGCGGCGGCGGCGGCCGCCGGCGGCTGGTCGCATGGTCAGATCTCCCACCCGCGGCGGCGCAGGATGCCGAAGAGGCCGATGATGATGCCGACGAGGATGCTCATCGTCAGCCCGATGGCGGAGGCGTAGCCGGCCCGGAAGGCTTGGAACGCCTGCTTGAAGACGAGCACCGACAGCACCTCCGAGGCGCCGGCCGGGCCGCCCTGGGTCAGGATCCAGATGTAGTCGAAGGTGAGGAACGACCAGATCGCGGTCATCAGGATCATGAAGACGAGGGTCGGCCGGATGCCGGGGATGGTGATGTCCCGGAACTCCTGCCAGCGGCTGGCGCCGTCGAGCCGGGCCGACTCGTAGAGGTCGGCCGGGATGTTCTGCATGGCGGCGAGGAAGAGCACCATCAGGAAGCCCCACCAGTGCCAGTTGTCGACGAAGGCGATGGTCGGCAGCACGGTGTTCGGCGCGCCGAGGAAGGCGCGGTCGAAGCCGGGGACGCCGAGGCTGGTGAGGGCCGCCGGGATGCCGCGGTCGGGGCTGAGCAGGGCCCGCCAGAGGTTGGCGGTGATCACGCTCGGCAGGACGTAGGGGATGAAGATGCCCATCCGGTAGACCATGCCGCCGCGGCGGATCGGGGCCAGCAGGCTGGCCGCGCCGAGCGAGAGCGCGATCGGCACCGTCAGGAACATCAGCAGCCAGGCGACGTTATTGCGGAAGGCGTGGCGGAAGGAGGGGTCGGCGGCCAGCTCCTGGAAGTTGGCGAGGCCGACCCACTTCGCGGGGCCGACGCCGTTCCAGTCGGTCATCGAGTAGTAGACGGCGGCGATCGCGGGGCCGGCGACGACCATCACGTTCAGCAGCAGCACCGGCACGACGAAGAGCCAGGGCACCACCTTGCGCCGGAAGAGGGCGCGGCGGCGGGCGCTGGCGGCCTCCGCCGCCGAGACCCGCGGCAAGTCGATCGACGCGGACATCCGCGATCCTTTCGGCCGGCCGGGGAGGGGCGGGCCGCCGCCCGCCCCTCCCCGGCGCGAGGGCCGGCTAGCGGGCCGGGATCGGCGGCACGGCGCCGGCGGCCTTGTCGGTGTCGAACTGCTTCTGCATGCCGGCGAGGTAGTCGGCGACGCTCATGTCGCCGGACCAGACCTTCTCGACGTTCTCGATCAGGTAGGTCTCGGTGGCCGGCGGCCAGAAGGTCCACGTGGTGTAGCCGTAGTTGTTCTCGGCGTAGGCCTTGTCGAGGCCGGCGATGATCTCGGAGAGCCGCGGGTCGACCTTGGAGAGGTCCTGCCCCTCGAGGCTCATCGGGGCCGGCATCAGGCCGCACTCGGAGAGGAGTCGGGCCATCGTCGCCGGCGAGTAGTAGAAGTCGAGGAAGGCCGCGGCCGCGTCCGGGTTGGCCGACTTGGCGTTGACCGAGTAGGTCTGGCCGACGCCGAGGTCGTAGATGGCCGAGCCGTCCTTCGACGGCATCGGCACCCAGCCCCAGTCGTCGTCGTTGCCGGCGGCCTCGCCGAAGTAGAGCGGGGCGTTGGAGACGAACCAGCTCCCCTCGATGTTCATCGCGGCCTTGCCGTCGCCGAAGGCGGAGAGCCGCTCGGCGTCGGTGGCGGTGTAGTAGCGGTCGAGGCCGCCCATGAAGTCGCCGTCCTTCTGCAGCTGGGCGAGCATCTCCATGGCGGCGGCGAACTCGGGGTCGGTCCACTGCGCCTTGCCGGTGAGGGCGTCGTAGACCTTCTGCGGCCCGGCGTAGTGGTTGAGGAACTCGCCGACGAACCACTCGTTGGTCGGCCGCCACTCGGCGTTGCCGCCGGCGAGCGGGATCAGCCCGGCTTCCTTGACCTGCTTGACCAGGGCCATGAACTCGTCGAGGGTCTTCGGCGGCTCCCAGCCGTGCTCCTTGAAGACGTTGGTGTTGTAGTAGAGGACGAGGGTCTCAACCTCGGTCGGCAGGCTGTAGAGCTTGCCGTCGGCCCCCATCCCGATGTTCAGCGAACCCTTCGAGAAGCGCTCGTTCCAGCCGAGCTTGTCGGCGTAGCCGGTCAGGTCGGCGAGCTGGCCGGCGAGGGCCAGTTGCATGGCGAACGAGGGGCCGGGGGTGCCGACGATGTCCGGGCCGCCGCCGCCGGCGAGGGCGGTGCGGGTGGCGTCCCAGTTGTTGGCCAGCATCGTCGCCTCGACCGAGATGCCCTTGCCGAGGGCGTTGAAGGGGTCGATCGCGTTGGCCCGGATGCAGTCGGCGGTCTCCGCGCCGCCGGTGGTGTCGAGCCACATCGTGAGCTTCGTGGTGTCCTGCGCCCGCGCCGCCGGGGCGCCGCCCAGCAGCGGCGCTGCCGGGGCCAGCAGGGCCACGGCGGCGACCGCCGCCACTTTCAGGAAACTGCGCATCCGCATCGGGTTCTCCTGCTCCGTCGCACGTGCCACGCCGGTCGTGGCGTCCGAGGTGATGGTTGGCCGGTCAACGCGGCCGGGGCACCCTGCCTCCTTTCACGCCGAGTCGCGGACGACGAGGTTGAACGGCAGCTCCTCGCGCCGGGGGGGTGCCCCGGGCGGCCCGGCAAGCCGTTCGACGATCAGCTGGGCGCAGCGCCGCCCGATCCGCTCCGGGTGCTGGGCGACGGTGGTGAGGGCCGGGTGGACGAGGCGGGCGGCGGGGATGTCGTCGAAGCCGACGACCGCCATCTGGCCGGGGACGTCGATCCCGGCCTCGCGCAGCCGGATCAGGGCGCCCATCGCCATCAGGTCGTTGGCGGCGAAGATCGCGCTCGGCCGCGGGTCGAGCCGCAGCAGCGCGCTGGTCGCCTCGTAGCCGCCCTCCACCGTGTAGCCGACGGAGACCTCGGTCGAGCGGACGACGACGGGGTCGAGCGGCAGGTGGCGGGCGGCGAGGGCGCTCAGGTAGCCGCGGACCCGGTTCTCCCGCGGCGGGGTGCCGGCCGCGCCGGCGAGCATCCCGATCCGGGCGTGGCCGCGGTCGATCAGGTGGTCGACCGCGGCGGCGGCGGCGGCGGCGTTGTCGACGAAGACCTGGTCGAGCCCGCGCGCGCCGGGGTCCCACGCGGGCTCGCCGTTGACGACGACGGCGACGCCCTCCTGCGCGAGGTCGTCGAGGACGCCGGGGTCGACGTGGAACGGGGTGACGACGAGGCCGTCGACGCGGAGGCCGCGGGCGGAGCGGATGGCGGCGAGCTCCTTCCCCGGCTCGCCGTCGGTGTTGTAGCTGATCAGGTCGTAGCCGTGGGCCTCGGCGGTGTCCTGCAGGCCGCGCTCGAAGGCGGGGTAGAAGGGGTTGGTGATGTCCGGGAAGACCGCGGCGACGGTGGAGGTGCGGCCGCGGCGCAGGCTGCGGGCGGCGCGGTCGGGCACGTAGCCGAGCTGCTCGACGGCGGCGAGGACGCGGCGGCGGGTCTCCGGCGCGACCTGGGCGGCGGGGTCGCCGCTGAGGACGTAGGAGACCACCGGCTGCGACACCTCGGCGAGGCGGGCGACGTCGGCTTGGGTGGGTCGGCGGCCACGGGTGGTCGACGGCATTGTCGGGCGGTCCTCGGCAACGCGCTGGGAGGAGATGACACGTGCAACCTGATACGTATAAGGACGGTACCGCCGGCTGCCGGGGCTGTCAAGGCGGGCGCGCCGTCGGGCCGCGGCAACGCCCCGGCGCCGTGCCGGGGCGGGGCGGTCGGCTACGGCACGAGCATCCGGTCGGCCTGCACCGGCGGGAGCGTCCTGGCAGCGTGCCCGAACAGGGGGGGATTTCCATCGGGAAGCGCCCGTGTAGCGGCAATCGGGGGTCCGGGAGAGGGCTTGGCTCTCCCCCGAGTCTCGCGGCCGGGTCCGCCGGGACCGCCCTCACCCCCGGCCCCCTCTCCTGCGGCGGCCTGATTGGGGAAGGCATCCATCGGGAAGCCGCCGCGGCAACTTGGGGGTCCGGGGGAGGGCCTGGCCCTCCCCCGATTCGTTTGCTCCCCCTCTCCCGCCGCCGCGGGAGAGGGGGCTGGGGGGCTCACAACATGACCGTTTGAGCAACCGGCGACAACAGGGCCGGCATCGGCCCCGAGCCGGGCCGGGACGGGGCCGGACGGGTCGGATCCAACCCTGTTCCGGCGGCTCACCGGGCCCCTGCGCGGAGGTCCAGCGGCCCCTCCGAGCCGGACGGGGGCGGCTGGGAGCGGTCGCCGGCCGCCGTCGGTTCAGAGGAGGCCGCTCTGATTCCGGTGACGGGGGCAGAAACGTTGGGGGCGGCAAACTGTCATGAAGTGAGGGGCTGGGGGGTGAGGGCCGTCCCGGCGGACCCGGCCGCGGGACTCGGGGGAGAGCCAAGCCCTCTCCCGGACCCCCGATTGCCGCGGCCGCTTCCCGATGGAACCCTCCCCCTGTCAGGGTGGCGGGTCGCCGGGGCAGCGAGAGCCGCCCGGCGGGTCGCCGAAGCCCGAGCTTGTCACCGCAGCGGGCGCGCCGGGCCGCGTTGCCGGGGTCGGCTGGTGCGTGATGGGGGAAGCGCCGGGGCGGCCGCCCCGGCTCAGGTCGAGCCGCGGACGACCAGCTCGAACGGCATCCGCACCTGCCGCCCCTCCGCCGGGGCGGTGCCGGCGAGGCGCTCGAACATCAGCTCGGCGGCGCGGCGGCCGAGCCGTTCCGGGTGCTGGGCGATCGTCGTCAGCGGCGGGTGGACGAGGGCCGCGGTCGGGATGTCGTCGAGGCCGATCAGGGCGATGTCCTGCGGGATGCGCAGGCCTGCCTCGCGGATCGCCCCCATCGCCCCCATCGCCATCAGGTCGTTGGCGGCGAAGATCGCGGTCGGCCGCGGCTCCATCGCGAGCAGCTCGACGGTGATCGCCCGGCCGCCCTCGACCGTGTAGTCGCCGGCCCGCATCAGGGCCGGGTCGGGGTCGATCCGGCGGTCCCGCTGGGCGTCGCGGAACGCCTGGGCGCGACCGCTGCGGGCCGGGGTGGCCACCGCGCCGGTGATCATCCCGATCCGGGTGTGGCCGCGCTCGATCAGGTGGCCGATGGCGGCGTCGGCCATCGCCACGTTGTCGATGAAGACGT
Source organism: Thermomicrobiales bacterium (assembly GCA_039809985.1). Taxonomy (GTDB): domain Bacteria; phylum Chloroflexota; class Chloroflexia; order Thermomicrobiales; family UBA6265; genus JAICJJ01. Next base: position 7,036 of record JBDHWC010000108.1, read on the forward strand.
TGTCGATGCCGGCGGCGGGGTCCGGCTCGCCCCCTTGGGCGAGGGTGACGAGGGCGACCCCTTGGCGGACGACGGCGGCCAGCTCGCTGTTCGGCACCCGCAGCGGGGTGATCACCACGCCGTCGACCCGGCCGGCGAGGGCGGCCCGCAGCCCCCGCCGCTCCTGCTCGAGGTCGCCGTCGGTGTTGTAGGCGATCAGGTCGAAGCCGTGGCGGGCGACGACGTCCTGGATGCCGCGGACGAAGGCGGGGTAGAAGGGGTTGGTGATGTCCGGGATGATCGCGGCGATGGTCGAGGTCGTGCCGCGGCGCAGGCTGCGGGCGGTGTGGTCCGGCACGTAGCCGAGCTCGTCGATGGCGGCGAGGACGCGGCGGCGGGTCTCCGGCGCGACCGGCACGGACGGGTCGCCGCTGAGGACGTAGGAGACGACCGGGCGGGAGACGCCGGCGAGCCGGGCCACGTCGGCCTGCGTCGGCCGCTGCCTGCGGCCGGGGGGGGAGGGGTCGGGCACGGCGGCACACCTCGCCGGTCGGACCGGCTTCCGTCGGTCGGACGATAGAAGTGCGCTTTCTAGTCGATGCGGTGACACGAGTCAAGACCCGGCATCGGGCCAAGTGCCGTTTCCGCTCCCACGGTGCCAGCGAGCGGACGGATGCCGGTGATCGCCCGGCACGCTTCCTGCCCCGCCCTTCGCTTCGTCCTCGACCTCGTCGCCGGCGCGACGAACGGCCGGCGACGGGCGGGTGGGCGACGGCCGAACTCGCCTCGGGCCCCCGCTCGCGGCCAACGGCCGCGCCCTAGTCAGCGGTGCCGTTGCCGTAGGCGGCGAACTCCTCGCTCTCGGTGTAGGCGACCATCTGCAGCAGCGCCGCGCCGAGTTGGCGCGCCTCCGAGATGCTGAGCGGGACGCTGGTCTGGATCGGCTCCCGCCGCGGCGCGAGCCGCAGGGTGACGGTCGGCTGGCCGCCGAAGGCGGGGGCGAAGCGGGGGCAGAGGACGGCGACGAGGTCGCCGTCGGCATTGGCGAGGACGCTAGTCTTCTGCTCGTCGGAAGTGTAGACCGACATCGGGCGACTCCGGGGCGCGGGGCGATCCGAACGGGCGTTCTGTTGCGCATCGTACCATGGCGCGGCTGGCGGCTGGCGGCTGGCGGCTGGCGGCTGGCGGCTGGCGGCTGGCGGGACCCGTTGGCTCCGGTTTGGCCTCGCCTCCTGGTCGATCGCCGGCTGACACGGGGAGCGTCCTTGCGGATCCGGGCGGCGCGCCGCGGCAGCCCGAGGGTGTGGCGAGTGCGCGTCCTCTGGCGTCTCCCACCGCCCGCCGTAGCGACTGACACGGGGAGCTGTCTGATCGAAAGCGGGATCCGCTCTTCGCGGCCGGGACCGCCGCGATGGGACTCCCCCCAGCCCCCTCGCACCATGACCGTTTGCCGCCACCGAGACGGATGCCTTCGTCCGCGGGGCTGGAGCACCCGCTCTAGCCGGCGACGTCGGTTGGCGACCCCTCCCGGCCGCTCCCGCCCGGCCCGGGGAGGCCGCCGGATGCCCGCGCGGGGGCCCGGTGAGCCGCCGGAATGGGGCGGCCCCCGCCCTTCCGGTCCCGTTCCGACCTGGCGAGCCGATGCTGGGTCCGTGGCCGCCGGTTTCTCAAATGGTCATGTTGTGAGCCCCCAGCCCCTCACTGCATGACAGTTTGCCTTCCCCGGGGCGGGTGTCTTGGTTACCGGGGCCGGAGTGCCCGCTCCGGCTCGGCGGGTTCGCCGGGCGCCCGCGCGGCGGCTCGGCGGGCCGCTGACGGGGCGGACCCCGCCCGGCTCCGTTTCGGCCCGGCTCGGGGCCGGGGTCGGCCCGTTGCCGCCGCTTTCTCAAACGGTCATGGTGCAGGCCTGTTAGCCTCCTCCCTCGCGGCGGCGGCTGACAGGGAGAGGTATCGGCCGTGAAGCGGCCGTGCCGTGGCAATCCGGGGGTTCGGGGGAGGGCTTGGCTTTTCCCCGAGCCTGGTTCTCCCCCTCTCCCGCCGCCTGACAAGGGGAGATAGCCATCGGGATTCGGCCGCGCCGCGGCAACTGGGGGGTCCGGGGGAGGGCTTGGCCCTCCCCCGATTCATTTGCTCCCCCTCTCCCGCCGCCGCGGGAGAGGGGGCTGG
>JBDHWC010000109.1:0-9003 GCA_039809985.1 Thermomicrobiales bacterium
CCCCGACCGTCGCCGCGCCCGCGCTCGTCGCCAGCCCGGCCGCGACGGAGGCTCCCGCCGTCGTCGCCAGCCCGGAGGCCACCGTCGCGGTGGAGGCGAGCCCGGCCGCGGAGGTCGGCGCGGTCGCCAGCCCGGCCGTGACCGGTGAGGTTGCCGCCAGCCCGGTCGCCGAGACCGGCGCCGGCATGGCGAGCCCGGAGGCGACCGTTGAGACGGCGGCCGTGGCGAGCCCGGAGGCGACCGTTGAGACGGCGGCCGTGGCCAGCCCGGAGACCACGACCGAGACGGCGGCTGTCGTCGCCAGCCCGGTCGCCGCGACCGAGGCCACGACCGAGCCTGCCGTCGAGGCGAGCCCGGTGGCGACGTTCGAGTCGGTTGAGGCGACCGTGGCCCCGGCGGAGTCGGCGAGCCCGGCGGCCGGCGGCGCGCTCGGTGCGCTGGCGGGCGCCCTGCCGAGCCTCGAGAAGCTGGCCCAGTGCAAGCCGACGCTTGACCTGGCCAATCCGACGGCGCTGCTCGACGGCCTGAAGGCGACCGGTTCCGGCTTCAACGGGATCGAGGAGCTGACGGCCACCAGCGACCCGGAGAAGCTCGTCGGCACGTCCGAGGGCCCGGTCAAGAAGTTCGCGTTCAAGGACGACTCGCTGAGCGGCACCGGCGTCGACGCCGGCGGCTTCATCGAGGTCTACGGCTCGGCCGACGCGGCGAAGACGCGGGCCGAGGCGCTCGGCACCACCGGCGGCGACGTCACCCAGGTCGGCCCGGTCGTGCTGCGGCTCTCGAGCAAGCTCTCGGCCGACCAGCTGACCAACTACAAGGCCGGTCTGGTCAAGCTGCTCGGCGGCTGCTAGCCGGGTTCCGGGCGGGGCAACCCGCCCGGCCCGACCCCGAACAGGGAGCGAACCGCCCGGGCCGTGCGGCCCGGGCGGTTTCGCGTCCGAGACGTGTTGAGAGCGGCTTGCCGAGCGGCGTGGACCGGCGTGACCCCGCGGGGCGGCGGCGTTGCGTGGGCATGCGGTGACGAGCGAACGGCGACAGTCGACCGGCTGCCGGTGCTGTCTGTCGGACTGGACGCGAGGCAGGCCGCCCCGTGGGCCTCGGCCCCGGGTGTCGGTCGGGCGGGGTCGGGTTGGAACGGGTATGCCCCGATCCGGGAGGCCCTGTCTCACACCAGTTCCGCGAACCAACGCCCCGTTCGCGCACGGCGAACCCGGGGCGTCGCCTCGTCGTTCCGCCGGTCGATGGGCAAGGTCGCTCGCGCCTCCCGGCATCGTCTGCTCGAACGGAAGCCGTCATGTTGCGACGGCCCCCTTGGAATTGGCCTCAGTGGCCCCAGCCGGGAGCTCCGGCCTGCAGCCGGACCCGGAGGCGGGCGAGTTCGAGTCGGTTGGCGGCGACGTCCGCCTCTGCCTCCGGGCCGACCGGCTCGCCTTGGTCGGCGTGGTCCCGCTGGAAGGCAAGGTCGGCCGCCACCCGGAAGAAGCGCTGCTGCGCCTTGCGCAGGGGTTTGCCGCCGCGCAGTTCGGCGGCGAGCAGCGCCTGCGGCCGCAGGTCCTCGCGGCCGACCACGAGGTACTCCTCCGGGGTGAGGGTGCCACGGGCGACCTCCGGCAGGAGCGTGCGCCGAATCAGGTCCAGTTCGCGCCGGCTGACGACACGGGAGACGACGAGGAGCACCCCGGTCGCCGGCAGCACGATCAGCCCGACCATCAGGAAGAGCGCGAGCAGCGACGCGCTGCCGTCGTCGAGGTCGGCGAGCAGGGTCGCGCCGCCGTTCCAGGCGGCGTGCAGGCCGATGGCCAGCAGCAAGCCGAGCAGCGGGACGACGACACGCGCCGGGCCGCGGCCGTGCTGTTCCCGCGACCAGCCGATCGCGGCCCCGGTGATCGCGGTGTAGGCGGCGTGGCTGAAGCCGCCGAGCACGCCGCGCAGGAGGAAGAGGGCGGTCAGCCCGACGACGCCGCCGCGGTCGTGGGCGGCGGCGAGGTAGAGGATGTTCTCGGTCATGGCGAAGCCGAGGCCGATCAGCGCGCCGTAGACGATCCCGTCGAGCACGTTGTCGAGTTCGTGGCGGTAGAAGAGGAGAATCGCCAGCAGGGCGACTCCCTTGCTCACTTCCTCCACCACCGGCGCGGCCAGCGTCACCTCGAGCACCTCGGAGAGGGAGGACGAGAGCACCACCTCCACCACCACGGCGACCGCGACCGCGCCGATCGCGCCCCAGGCGAAGGCGGCGACCAAGGCGCGCACCGGCTCGGTCTCGAACTTGTCGAGGCTGACCACCAGCAGGCCGTAGCCGATCGTCGGCAGCACGGCGAGCAGCGTCGCCGCGAGGATGCTGGTCGGGTTCGGCACCGAGGCGACGACCATGCCGACGACGAAGAGGGTGGCGAGCGCGGCGGGGATGCCGATCGCGAGCCGTCGTCGCCACGAGACCTTGCGGGGCGGGGCGGCCGCCTTCGGCAACGCCTGACCGCAGACCGTGCAGTAGGCCTCCTGCTGGTCGGGAGCGCCGCAGTGGGGACAGGTCATCGCCGCTCCCGTCAGTGCGCCGTCCGGGCCGCCGGTCGCCGTCGTCGGCCTGCGGCGGTGCGTTCGGGACGCATTGCCTGGCAGGCCGGGCTCGACGCGTCGTGACGGGCGATCCCGCCGCGCCGAGATCGAACGGGCGACCCGATTGTAGCAAGGGGGCCGCGCCCGGCCCGGTCTTCCGGCGGAGTGCCGGTCGGGAAGTGGTCGCGCGGCGGGGAGTCCGAGGTTCGGGGGATGACTTGGCTCTCCCCCGGCCCAGTTTCTCCTCACCGCCCGCCGCTGCGGCTGACAGGGGGAGGCGTCCATCAGGAAGCGACCGCTCCGCGGCCCTCCGAAGCCCGGGCGGGGGCTTGGCCCTCCTCTGGGCCAGCCGCTGCCCCTCGCCCGCCGTAACCTGACAGGGCGGCACCGGCCGGGAAGCGGCTGCGCCACAGCGATCCGGGGGTTGGGGGAGGGCCAAGTCCTCTCCCGATCCGTGGCTCCCCCTCTCCCGCCGCCGCCTGACTGGGGTAGGTATCCAACGGATAGCGGCGTCCGCGTCTCGCGGCCGGGCCCGCCGGGACCGCCCTCACCCCCCAGCCCCCTCTCCCGCGGCGGCGGGAGAGGGGGAGAAACAGGCTCAGGGGAGGGCCAAGCCCTCCCCCGAACCCCCAATTGCCGCGGCGCGGCCGCTTCCCGATGGAGCCCTCCCCCTGTCAGCCGCCGCCGCGGGAGAGGGGGCTGGGGGGGGTGAGGGGGGCATCGGCGAGCCCGGCGGCGGCGGGCGGACGCCGCAATCGTTCGGCCATCCCGCCTTGTCAGGATCGGCCGACGGCGGGCCGGGCCGGGCGCGTCGTGGAGTCCGCAAACGCTATTTGCAGACCCACTCCGACCGGCGGCCCTGCTGCCACATCCAACCGGCGGCGTTGGCGTTGGCCTTCGGGTCGAAGATGTCCTGGTCGCCGTACGGCGTCGACTTCCACGTCGAGCGGATGAACTGGAAGAGGCCGTACGAGCCGGAGGGGTTGACCGCGTTCGGGTCGAGGTTCGACTCGCAGGTGGCGACCCGCAGCATGTCGTCCCGCGACTGACCGTAGCGGTCGGCCGCCTGGTAGATGATCTTGACGATGTCGTTCCGGCTGTAGACCGGCTTGCCGTTCGCCTTGGTTTGCGGTTGCGGGTCGTCCGGCGTCTGCAGGTAGTCGTCGGCCAGCCAGCCGACCTCGTCGCCCCACGTCACCCGCTGGAAGCCGTTCTGGATGACGCCGGTGAGGACCACCTTCTGGCCGGCCGGGACGGTGCCCATCGCGGCCTCGTCGGCGCTCGGGCCGGCCCGCAGCGTCAGGTCGACCGTGGTGTAGGCGACGCCGGAGCCCGGCTTCGGCTCCTTCAGGTCGAGGTCGGGCGGCGGCGTGCCGGTCGGGGCCTCGGCAACCACTTGGGACGCCGGGTCGACCAGGTGCTCGGGCAGCCAACCGTACATCCAGAAGAACTCGGCGGAGACCCAGCCGTCCTGCTCCTGCCCGGTCAGGTTCACCGTGCTGCCGGCCGGGACGCTGAAGACGACGTCCGACCAGTCGTTCGGCTCGGCTCGCAGCACGACGTCGGTGACGACGGTGCCCTGCCCGTTCAGGTTGAGCCGCGGCGCGGGGGTGGGCGTCGGGGTCGGGGCCGCGGTCGCGGTCGGCGCGGGAGTCGCGGACGCGGCGGGGTCGGTCGCGGCCGGCGTGGCCGTCGCCGATGGTTCCGCGGGGTCATCCGAGGCTGGTTCCGGGCCGCCGTTCGCGGCGCCGACGTCGGTCGGCATCGACGTCGGCGCGGCGTTGGACGCCGCGGAGTCCACCGTCGATTCCGGCGCGGCCGCGTCGGGGGACGGTGCCGCCGGGTCCGGGTCGGTGCTGTCCGTCGCTGGCGCGTCCGTGGCCGGCGTCGCGGCCGGTGGGGCGGCGATTGCCTCGGGCGCGGAGCCGGTCGATGGCGGCGTCGATTCGGCGGCCGAGTCGGCGACCGCCGCGTCCGTCGTCGGGGTGTCCGACGTGGCGTCGGCGGCGGGAGCGGCGACCGGTTCCGACGTCTCGGCTGGGTCGGACGGTCCTTCGGTGCTCGGCGCGTCGCTCGCTGCTGCCTTCGCGTCTGGTTGCGGCTCCCCGGCGGGGTCGTCCGCGCCTTCGGCCGTTGCGGTGGCGTTCGGGTCCGGTTCGGTGTCCGCCTGCTGGGCGGGGGCGATCTCGCCGCCGACCGCCAGCGGCGCGGCGTCGGTCAGGTTGGACCCGCCGGCCGCGCTGTCGACGGCGGTTGTCGCGCCGTCGGCGACCTTGTCGACCGCGAGCAATTCCCCCGGCAGCCAGCCGGAGACGCCGTTGACGGTCACCGGGTAGTAGTCACCGACGGGCGCGCCGTCGAGCGTCGCCGGCGTGCCCGGGTCGACGAGGACGAGCGGCGCGGCGGACGACTCCGGCCCGGCCAGCAGCACGCCTTTCGCCTGCAAAGTCGTCAACGACTGGGCCGCGACTCCCCCCGCCCACGGCCCGCAGGCCGGCCCGAGCGGGCCGACCGACATTCCGAGCAGCACCAGCACGCGCAGCGTTCGCCGCATCTGGCGGATCTCCTTCCCTCTGCCGTTCCGCGTTGCGAGCAGGAACGGCCACCGCCATCCGGGCGTTTCCGGCCACTGACCATCAGGCTAGGGGAAACCCGGGACGTTTGGCAAACCGAGAATGAGGAACCCAAGACCTTCAGGATGGATTCTCGGATGTACGAATATGCGAAACGAGCGACGGAATCCGTCGGGAACCGAGCGAGGCACGGAATCTACCGTTGCCCGTTGACCCGCAGTCACCGGTCGGCGGGCGGGACCTCCGGGTCGCGGGCGGCGAGGAACGCCTCGGCCTGCGCGAGGCTCGGCAGCGCCGTCTGCGCCCCGAGCGCGCCGACCGAGATCGCGCCGACCGCGTTGGCGAGCCGGACCGTGCGCGGCCACGGCCACCGGCAGGCCATGCCGAAGGCGACACCGGCGGCGAAGGCGTCGCCCGCGCCGGTCGGGTCGACCGCCTCGACGAGGTAGGCGGGGTGCTCCGAGACGGAATCGGCGTCGATCAGCAGGCAGCCGGCCGCGCCGCGGGTGACCACCGCCGTCCGCAGGTTGGCGGCGCGCATCCCCTGCTGGAGGCGGGCGACCGCCGGCCCGAGCGCGTCGGTCTCGGTCAGCGTCTCGAGATCGCGCTGGCAGCCGACGACGGCATCGCAGCGGAGCGCCAGTTCCAGACCGAGCCGCGGCTCGGCATCGGCGAGGTAGGTCAGGGTGCCGAGCAGGCGGGCCCGCGGCTCGGTGTGGGCCGGCAGGTCGGTCAGGAACGCGGTGAGCGGGATGTCCGGCAGGTCGACGACGACGAGGTCGTGGGCGAAGAGGGCGGCGATGTCGAGCCGGTCCCCCTTCGTCACCTGCGCCCCTTGGTGCCAGAGGATGGCGCGGTCGGGCGGGTCGTCGGCGACGAGGACAGTCGCGAGGTCGGTCCGCTCGCCGGCGCGGACGACGACCCAGCCGCAGTCGACCCCTTCGGCCTCCAGCGCGGCGCGCAGCATCCGCCCCTCGGCGTCGTCGCCGACGGCGGTCACGATCCGGACCTCGGCCCCGAGTCGGGCGAGGGCGACGGCGCTGTTGGTGGTGGTGCCGCCGGGGGCGCTGAGTTCGCCGAGGACGAGCGCCTGGTCCCCCGGCACGGGGTGGCGGTCGAGCAGCAGCAGGCGGTCCCAGCTGGCGCAGCCGAGGAGGGCGACCCGGGGCCGCGGCGCGGTCATGCGCCGCGCAGGAGGACGGCCCGCGCCGGCGCGCCGTCGCCGATCGCCACCTTCAGCGGCAGGCAGGCGAGGTGGTAGGGGCCCGGCTCGACCGCCGAGAGGTCGATCGTCTCGAGGATCAGCACGTCGTTGCCGAGGAGGGTGCGGTGGGTGCGCCCGTTCTCCTCGCCGTAGGGGCCGACCGAGAGGTAGTCGATGCCGACGAGCCGGATGCCGTGGTCGACCAGCCAACGGGCCGCCTCGGCCGAGACGGCGACGTAGTCCTCGCGGAACGGCAGCCGTTCCCGGCGCGACCAGCCGGCCCACTCGCGCGAGTTGCCGGTGCGGAGCAGCAGGCGCTCGGTCCCGGCGGGGATGCCCGCCGCGTCGAGGTGCGCCGGCTCGATCTTGCGGACGTCGTCCGGGACGCGGGCGACGAAGCAGGGGCCGTTCCAGCGGTCGAGCGGGATGTCGAGCATCTTCGCGCCGTCGTCGATGAAGTGCCAGTTGGCGTCGACGTGGGTGCCGGCGTGGGTCGAGAAGACGAGCCGGCTGACATTGCTCGACTTCCCCTCGGCGACGCGGCTCATCGGCTCGACGACGGTCGGCGGGTGGGAGGGCCAGGTCGGGACGAACTCGGAGAAGGGGAGGGTGATGTCGATCACCTCGACCTCGGGCGACGTGGCGGGAACCTTCATCAGCAACGGTGCCTCCGGAATGCTCGGGTGGCCCGCTGCCGGGCCGTGGGTCATGGCCGGTAGGATACGCGACGGCGTGGGCGCACCCCGGGCCGCGGGCGCCCTTCATTCGTTTGACGCTCATCGGCCCCCTCCGTATCCTGCGGCATCCAGATTCGGCGGCAGGGGAACGGGGGCGCGGGTGGCGGGAACCAGCGAGGCGGTCGTCGTCGGCGGCGGCGTGATCGGGTGCGGCATCGCGTTCGAGCTGGCGCGGCGCGGCGTCCGGGTGACGCTGCTGGAGCGGGGCCGGCTCGGCGGCGAGGCGTCGTGGGCCTCGGCCGGGATCGTCTCGCCGCCGAGCCGGCCCGAGCAACGGAGGGAGCGGGTCGAGCTCGGCAACCTCAGCCTCCGGATGTATCCCTCGCTGGTCGCCGACCTCGAGGAGCGCACCGGCCTCTCGCTGGAGTACCGGAAGCCGGGGGAGTGGACGATCGCGGTCGACGCCGCCCACGCCGCGCACGAGGCGGCCAAGGTCGCGTGGCAGCAGTCGCTCGGCTACCCGTACGAGGCGGTCGACCCCGCCGCGGCCCGCCGGGACGAGCCGGCCCTGCCGGAGGCGACCGTCGCCGCGTGGTTCACGCCGGAGGGGGCGACCGTCACGGTCCAGCGGCTGGCGCAGGCCTACGCGCAGGCCGCCGAGCGGCTCGGGGCGACGATTCGGGAGGAAACGCCCGCCGGCGCGGTGCTGCACGACGGGCGGCGGGTGACCGGGGTGGCCCTCAACGAGGGGAGGGTCGATGCGCCGCTGGTGGTGCTGGCGGGCGGGGCGTGGACGCGCTTCCTCGGCGAGAGCATCGGGGTGGTGGTGCCGGCCAAGCCGGTCAAGGGCCAACTGATCGCGTTCCGCGGCGGCGAGACGCGGCCGACCCGGGTGATCAACGGCCACCACGGCTACGTTCGGCCGCGGGTCGACGGGACGACCACGGTCGCCGCCACCGAGGAGGAAGTCGGCTTCGACCGGCGCGTCACCGGCGACGGGGTCGCCTGGCTGCTCGACCTGACGAGCAAGGTCTGCCCGTCGCTGCTGGCGGGCGAGGTGGTCGCGACGTGGAGCGGCCTCCGGCCCGGCAGCGAGACGGGCGAGCCGATCATCGGCCCGGTCCCCGGCTGGGAGGGGCTGTGGGTCGCCACCGGCCATTTCCGGACCGGGGCGAAGGAGGGGCCGGCGACCGCCGACCTCGTCGCCCGCTCGATCGTCGAGGGGGCGGTCGCGCCGCTGCTGGTCCCGTTCGCCCCGGCCGGGGCGACCGCGTGAGCCGTCCCGCCCGGCGCGAGCGGAGCCTGCTGGCCACCCCCGGATCGGACGTGCGGATGATCGGCAAGGCGCTCGCCACCGACGCCGACGTGGTGATGCTCGATCTCGAGGACGCGGTCGCCCCGGGCGAGAAGGCGGCGGCCCGGGCGACGGTCGCCGCCGCGCTGCGCGACGGCGACTGGCGGGGTCGGCCCCGCTGCTTCCGGATGAACGCGCTCGACACGGTCTGGTGGTACCGCGACCTCGTGGAGGTGGTCGAGGCGGCGGGGCCGGCGGTCGACCTGATCGTGGTGCCGAAGGTCGACCACCCGTCGCAGGTGACGACGATCGCCACGCTGCTGACGGCGATCGAGGCGGCGGTCGGCATGCCGACCCCGATCGGGCTCGAGTTGCAGGTCGAGACCGCCGCCGGCGCGCTCGACGCCTTGGCGATCGCTCGCGCCAGCGACCGGGCGGAGGCGATGGTCTTCGGCCCGGGCGACTTCGCCGCCTCGGCCGGGATGCCGCTCGCCGCGATCGGGATGCCCGACAACTGGGACGCCGACTACCCGGGCCACCGCTTCGGCTACCCGATGCAGCAGGTCGTGCTCGCGGCCCGGGCGGCGAGCCTGCGCGCGGTCGACGGGCCGTTCGCCGACTTCCGCGACGCCGACGGCTTCCGCCGCTCGGCGCGGGTGGCGCGGGCGCTCGGCTTCGACGGCAAGTGGTGCATCCACCCCG
>JBDHWC010000110.1:0-8889 GCA_039809985.1 Thermomicrobiales bacterium
CGGCCCGAAGCCGTGCCCGGGGTCGGTGGTCCGCGGCCGGGTGGGCGAACTGGCGGTCGCGGTGCGGCAACGGCTGACGGGGTAGCGAGGGATTGGGGATAAGGGATTGGGGACTGGGGACTGGGGACTGGGGATTGGGGAGTGGGGATTCCCCGGGCGCGGCGGATTCCGACCCAGCTCCCATCGCCCCAATCCCCCGTCCCCCGTCCCCCGTCCCCCGTCCCCCGTCCCCAATCCCCAATCCCCAATCCCCAATCCCCAATCCCCAATCCCCAATCCCCCGGAAGGAGAACAACATGCGGTTCGAACCGGTGCTGATCGTGCAGTTGGTGGGGGCGGCGCTGGCGCTGGCCGCCGCGTTCGGGTTCCCGGTCAGCGAGGAGCAGCGACAGGCGATCCTCGCCTTCGTCGCGGTGGTGATCGCGATCATGGCCGGGCAGGGGATCATCGCCCGCGCCTTCGTCTGGAGCGAGGCGGGGCTGGAGGAGGAGGTGGCGCGGCGGCACGGGGGCGAGGGGTAGCGGGGACGGCGGCGCGGCCCCGCCTTCGTCGGGGCCCGCCGCCGTCGGCTCACGGCTCCAGCGGGTCGATCACCAGCCGCGCGGTCAGGACCGCCTCGCACACGAAGATGGCGGTGACGGTCGCGGCGGAGGCGACGCACCATTGGCAGAGCGCGCGGATGACGACGAGCTCGAGGGCGGTCAGGTAGCCGGAGTAGAGCGCCCCGCCGAGCGAGAGGAGCAGGGCGGCGTAGGTGAGCGGCCAGCGCCAGCGGGGCCGCGCCAGACGCGTCGCGGCGAGCAGGGCGAGCAGCAGGTACATGGCGAGGCCCCAGAGCGCCACCGGCACCCCCGCCGCGACCGCGAAGTTGCTCGACTGCACCGTGTGGCAGCCGCCGACGACGCTGCAGACGAGCAGGGCCGGGTCGAAGTGGGCCCAAGTCAGGTAGGAGGCGAGGGCGACGCCAGCCAGCGCGAGGAGGAGCGAGAGCACCTCCAGGCGACGAGGCCCGGAAGGGCCGGGCGAGGGATCGACTTCCCGACGGGCATCGTCGACGGCCATGGGCCACGCTCCCTTCGGCCTGCCGCGGCTAGATGATCCCCTCGTCCTCCATCCGGTCCTCGCGCGAGCGCGCGCCGACGTAGAGGCCGATCGTCAGCAGCAGGAGCGGCACGACGGTGACGCAGTAGACGAGGGAGAGGAGGCCGGCGTCCGACGGGCTGGCGCGGGCGATGATCACCACGCCGAAGACCGCCACCAGCACGAGCAGGACGAGCGCCGCCAGCGCGCCGGTGGTGCTGACGCAGCCGAGGGCCCGCTTGTTGATGTCGGGCACGTTGGAGAGGGTGGCGGGGTTGGCGTCGGGGGCGGCCGCGGCGTCGCTCGACCGGATGTAGCCGAGGCGGCCGTAGGGGAGGCGGAGCCGCAGCCAGCCGGCGGGGGCGTCCGGGTCCTCGACCAGGTCGAGCAGGTCGCCGGAGGGGAGGATCTCGATGACGCGGGAGGCCGGGTCGGCGCGCTCGAAGACGCGCAGCCCCTCCACCGCGCTGAAGGCGTCGACCAGCGTGCTGCCGCAGGCGGCGCAATAGTGGTGGGAGGCGGGGTTCAGCGCGCCGCAGAGCCCGCAGTAGATGAGGGCGGAGCCGGCCCCCGCCCGCTCCCGGCCGCCCGTCGCGTCGTCGTCGACCATCGATTCCCCGGGAGCGTCGGCCGCTGGCCTGCCCGGCCGTTATACCACAGCGGCCCGGCCGGGCCGTCCGGTTCCGCCTTGACCTGCGGCCCGGTGCCCGTAGACTGTGCGGGGCACGTCGCCGCCGGGCACCGCCGAACCGCCCGGGCCCCCGGCGACCGGTGCGACCATGTGGGGACTCGCGACGCCGTGATCGATTCCGCCTCGAACCCGACCGTCCGCTGCAGCGCCTGCGGCCAGCCGAACGACGCCGGCGCGCGCTTCTGCGCCGACTGCGGCGCGCGGCTGCCCGACAACGCCCCGACGGAGGCTTGGCCGGCCCCCGCCGGCGGCATCCAGTTGCCGGTGGCGACGCGGGTCGTCCACGTCGGCCCGGGCGGGGCGGCGGTCGCGACCCCGGCCGCGGCGGACCCGGGCTGGCTGCGGGCGGAGTCGCTGGGCAGCACGCTCGTCAAGGCGCTGGTCGCGGCCGTGGTCGGGGTGATCCTCGTCGTCCTGAACCGGCACGACCCGACGGGCAGCGCGGGCATCTTCGCGATGTGGGCGTGGTACGTCGCCGCGCTCTACCTGCTGACGACGGTGGCGCGCGCGATCGGGCGGACGATCTTCAAGGCTTGAGCCGCCGGAGACTCCCTCCCTCTCCGCCCCTCTCCCGGGAGAGGGGTGGGTATCCAGGCGATGGCGGCAGCCGCGTCTCGCGACCGGGTCCGCCGGGACCGCCCTCACCCCCCAGCCCCCTCTCCCGCCGCGGCGGGAGAGGGGGAGCAACTGAGTCGGGGGAGGGCCAAGCCCTCCCCCGCACCCCCGGATTGCCGCGGCGCGGCGGCTTCCCAGCCGCTTCCCAAGGGATACCTCCCCTTGTCAGCGCCCCCTCTCCCGGGTGAGGCGGAGAAACAGGCTCGGGGGAGGGCCAAGCCCTCCCCCGCACCCCCGGATTGCCGCGGCGCGGCGGCTTCCCGATGGAGACCTCCCCCTGTCAGGCGGCGGGAGAGGGGGAGAAACAGGCTGGGGAGAGGGCCAAGCCCTTCCCCGGCCCCGGGTTGTCGCGGCGCGGTCGCTTCCCGGCGGGTGTCTCGCCCTTTTGGACGGTGTCGGGCGAAGGGATCATGCTGCTCGAGTGGGGCCAATCTCTCGACCCCGGGCTGCCGCCGGGTGACCGGAACCCGGGGGAAGTCTCCCTTGGTCGGGTGCATTGTCCTCCGTCGTCGCGTCGCTGGCGGGCTGGTGCCGCCCTGCCGAGCCGAACGGCGATCCCGGCGACTTCCCGGACTGCCGATGAGCGGAAGCGGGCTTCGGGGAGACGGGCTTGGTCACACGCGAGTCCGGCGAGGACGTCCGGCGCGGCGGCGGCGTCTTTCTCGAGTCGGGCTGCGACTTCCCGCCGACGGATTCATCGATCGGTCCGAGAGCGGACGAGACGCGGACCTCGTTCGTCACTCCTGAAAGATGGTGGCGGCCAGACCGTCCTGTCACTCGGTGACGGCAGCGGCCTTCTCGGCTCGGTTCGCCACCGGCCGCAGGGTCGCTCCGGTCGGGAGGCCGGGGCGAGTCACGCCGTCGCCCCCGCCAGCCGCACGCCGGGGGCGGCCTCCGGGGCGGCGTGCGTCTTCAGCGGGCGCAGCAGGCGCAGGCCGTTCAGCACGACGATGATGGTGCTCCCCTCGTGGCCGAGGACGCCGAGCGGCAGGGGGATGCCGACGGTGAGGGCGGCGGTGACCAGCACCGCGATCACCAGCAGGGCGAAGGTCAGGTTCTGGGTGATCGTCCGCCGCGTCTTCCGGCTCAGCTCGACCGCGTAGGGGAGGCGGGTCAGGTCGTCGGCCATCAGCACGACGTCGGCCGTCTCCAGCGCGACGTCGGTGCCCGCGCCGCCCATCGCCACGCCGACCGTGGCCGTCGCCAGCGCCGGCGCGTCGTTCACGCCGTCGCCAACCATCACGGTCGGCCCCTGCGCGACGAGGTCGCGGATGATGACCAGCTTGTCCTCCGGCAGGAGGTCGGCGCGGACATCGTCGATGCCGAGGCCGCCGGCGATGGCGCGGGCGACCCGCTCGTGGTCGCCGGTCAGCATCACGGCGTGGCCGACACCGAGCCGGCGCAGGTCGGCCACGGCCCGGGCCGCGCTCGGCCGCACCGTGTCGGCAACGGCGACGATGCCGCGCACGCCGTGGTCGTCGCCGACCAGCATGGCGGTCTTCCCCTCGCCGCGGAGCCGGTTCGCCTCGGCCACGGCGGCGGCCGACACCGCCGCGCCGAGCTCGGCGAAGAGGGCGTCGTTGCCGATCGCGACCGTCCCCCCCTCGACCGTGGCAACGACCCCCTTGCCGGGCACCGAGCGGAAGGCGCTCGTCTCCGCCAGCGGCAGGCCCCGCTCGCCTGCGCCGCGGACGATCGCCGCCGCGAGGTGGTGCTCGGAGAGGTGCTCGGCGCTGGCCGTGCGGCGCAGCAGCTCGTCCGCGTCCCAGCCGCTGCCCGGCAGGGGGACGACGTCGGTCAGGGCCGGGCGGCCGAAGGTGAGGGTGCCGGTCTTGTCGAAGGCGAAGGTCTCGACCGCGCCGATCTCCTCGAGGTAGCTGCTCCCCTTGAACAGGATGCCGTGGCGCGCCGCGTTCGCCAGCGCCGAGAGGGTGGAGGCGGGGGTGGAGATGACCAGGGCGCAGGGGGAGGCGACCACCAGCAGCGTCATCGCCCGGTAGAACGAGCTGTCCCAGTCGTGGCCGAGGAGCAGCGGCGGCAGCACGGCGAGCGCCGCCGAGGCGAGCAGCACGCCGACCGCGTAGCGCCCCTCGAAGCGGTCGGTGAAGCGCTGGGTGCGGCTCTTCTGGGCCTGCGCCTGCTCGACGAAGCCGACGATCTTGGCGAGGGTGCTCTCCTGGCTGAGGCGGTCGACCCGGACCCGGATCGCGCCGGTGCCGTTGATCGTCGCCGCGAAGACCGCGTCGCCCGGCCGCTTCCCGACCGGGACCGACTCGCCGGTGATCGCCGACTGGTCGATCGCCGTCTCGCCGGCCAGCACCGTGCCGTCAACCGCGACCCGCTCGCCGGGCCGGACGATCACCGTCTCGCCGAGCCGCAGCGACTCGACCGGCACCACCTGCTCGCCGCCGTCGCGCAGCACGGTCGCCACCTCGGGGCTCAGTTCCATCAGCGAGCGGACCGCCCGCTGGGTGCGCCCCAGCGCCTCGTGCTCGAGCGCGCCGGAGGTCGAGAAGAGGGCCAGCAGCACGGCGCCCTCCGCCCACGCGCCGACGAACGCCGCGCCGATCGCCGCCGTCACCATCAGCAGGTCGACGTTGACCGTCCGCTCGACGAACAGGTCGCGCAGCGCGCCGTAGGCGGCGAAGGTGCCGCCGGCGACGTAGGCCGCGACGTAGAGGGCGATCGCGACGGTGTGCGGCAGGGAGGCGAGGTGGTCGACCGCGAGCCCGGCGGCGAGGAACGCCCAGCAGGCGACCGCGGCCGCCATCAGCCGCCAACGCTCCCAGAGGGTCTCCTCGTCGGCCCCCGGCCGGATCGGCCGCGCGGCGTCCTCGGCGAACTCGTCGAGCACGCCGGCGGTGGCCGAGCCGACGTCCGGCCGGCTCGCCGCGCGGCGAGCAGTCGCGCCTGCGGTCATCGAAGTCCCCCCGAACTCCGGTCGGCAATTCCGACCACTTTCCTCAGAATAAGCAACTTCATGATTGATAGTATCACAGCACGGGGCAGCCGCGCCCGACGCGCGGCCGGGCGGTGCCGCCGAGTCACGCCCGGACCCCGGCATTGTGGATAAGTGGGGAAATCCGGTGGAGAACCGGCCCCGGTTGTGGACAACGTTGCGGAAAACCGGGACCGGGCGGGCCCGGCGCGGGGATGGGCGCGCCCCGGTTCCCCACCTGTGCGTGGACTGTCACAGGCCGGGTGGACGACCACGGGGCGCGGCTGTGGAGACGTGGACGAGTTGTCCACCGTCCGTTCGGGACGAACGGGCCGGTTTCGCGCCTACGGAGGCGGTTGTCCACACTGTCCACACCCCCTACGGGGAATACGGAACGATTCTCCCTTTCTGGTTCTCTCTTGAAACGTGACGTACTGGTGACCGGAGCGAGCGGGCACGAAGGGGTCGCCGCGCGGCCGGGAGGGCACGACGAAGGCCCCCGTCGAGGCGACGGAGGCCTTGCCGAAATGGGCCGGTCTCGGGGTGTCGGCCGGGCCGGCTACCGCCCCAGCGCGCTCCAGAGCACGATCAGGCCGAGCCCGGCGAAGATGACGCCGCCGATGATCTCGGCCGCGTCCTCGACCCGGTCGCCGAGCCGCGTCCCGAGCCGCAGTCCGAGCAGCGTGGCGACGAAGGTGAAGACCGCCAGCGGCGGCAGCAGGCGCGTTGTCGGCGCGCCGAGCACCGCCAGCGTGACGGCGACCGCCAGCTTGTCGACCGCGACCACCACGGCGGTGCCGGCCACCTGGCGGGGCGTGGTCTCGACCCGCTCGCCCGTGTCCTCCGGGTCGGTGCCGAGTCCGGCCTTGACCGACTTCGCGCCGATCGCGAGCAGGACGATGCCGGCCACGATCTTGAGGGCCAGTGCCGCCCGGCCGCTGACCGAGTCGCCGAGGAGGCCCCCTGCCCAGAAGAGCGCGGTGCCGATCGCGGTGAAGATCAGGGCGGTCTGCAGCCAGCGGTTGCGCGGCATGCCGCCGAGGCCGAAGACGAGGCCCGCGGCGAAGACGTCCGCCGCCAGCGGGATGAGCACCAGGATCCACGCGGTTTCGTTCATCCGAGTCCTGTCTCCTTGCGAGGCGCGTGTGGGGTCACCACGGCCAGACGAGCGGCACGATGAAGAGGGTCACCAGCAGGTAGAGGAGCATCAGCGGCAGGCCGAGCCGGGGGTAGTCGGTGAACTTGTAGCCGGCCGGGCGCTGCACCATCAGGTTGGCCGGGGTGGCGACGGGGGTCAGCAGCGCGGCCGCCGAGGCGACGTTGACCCCCATCAGCAACGGCAACGGCGAGACGCCGGTCTCCCGCGCGACCGAGAGGGCCAGCGGGATCAGGATCAGGGCGGTCGCCGTGTTGCTGATCAGCTGGCCGAGCACCGCCGCGATCAGGAAGAGGCCGAGCAGCAGGCCGCGCGGGCCGAGGCCGCCGACGATCCCGATCATCCCGCTGGCGATCAGGTCGGCCGCGCCGGTCTCGGTGATCGCGGTCGAGAGGGGGATCATCCCGGCCACCAGGATCAGCGTGGTCCACGACATCGAGCGGTGCGCCTGCTCGACCGAGACGACCTTCAGCAAGACCATCGCGATCGCCGCCGCGAGGCCGGCCACCACCGCCGGCACCGCGCCGGTCGCCAGCAGCACGACCATCGCGGCGAGGACGACGACGGCCGGCACGGTCCGCCGTCCCAGCGGCGAGGCCTGCCGCCGGATCGCGTCCGGGGCGTCGACCAGCACCACCTGCGGGTCGCGCGTCTGTCGGTCGAGCGCGTCCCAGGTCCCTTGCAGCAGGAGGGAGTCGCCGGGGAGGAGGTGCGTCTCCTCCTCGACCGCCTCCCCGTCGCGGAGGACGGCGAGGACGACCAGCTCGCCGCTGGCGGTCGTCATCCCGGGGAAGACGTGGTCGCCGACGTAGGCGGAGCGGGGGGTGACCAGCACCTCGGCGATGCCGTGGCCGGGACCGACCAGCCCGGGCGCGAGCTCGGTCCCGGCAGCGCCGGTGTCGAGTTCGAGGCCGAGGTCGGCGGCGATCCGGGCGACCGTCGGCGCCGGGCCGCGGACGACGAGGACGCCGCCGGGCGGGACGCCGTCGCCGTCCTTCGCCAGCGGCTGGCCGGCGGCGTCCAGCACCGCGAGCAGGCGCACCTCCGGGTGGGGGGCGAGGGCCCCGAGGTCGGCGAGCGTCTTGGCCGGGGCGTTGGCGGGGATTCGGAGGCGGGCGACGACGCCCTCCGGCAGGTACTGCCCTTGCAGCGCCTCCGGCAGCCGGCTGAGGTCGGGCGGCAGGTTCTCCGCCTTGCGCTCGGGGAGGAGGCGCGGGCCGAGAAGGAGGGTGATCGCCATCGTGCCGATCGTCAGCGGGATGCCGACCCACGCGAACTCGAAGAAGCGCAGGTCCCGCTCGCCGACGCTGGTCGCCGCCTCGGAGACGAGGACGTTGATCGGGGTCCCGGTCAGCATCAGGAGCGAGCCGGCGTGGGCGGCGAAGGCGAGCGGCATCAGCAGGCGCGAGGGGGCCGTGCCGAGCCGGACGGCGAGGACGACCACCATCGGGATGAGAGCCGCCGCCGCCCCGTTCGGCGTGATCAGGGCCGAGAGGATCGCGGCGAGCAGCATCGTGAAGAGGAGCAGCCGGCTCTTGTCGTCGCCGGCGCGGGCGATCAGCTGCTGTCCGGCGAGGGTGGTGATCCCGGCCGCGTCGAGCCCCTCGGCGACGACGAAGAGGGCGGCGATCAGGACCACGGTCGGCGAGCCGAAGCCGGAGACCGCCTGCTCGACGGTGAGGATGCCGGTCGCCCAGAGGCTGAGGGCGACCAGCAGGGCCACGATCCCGGCCGGGACCTTGTTCCAGACGAAGAGAACCACCGCCCCGACGAGGATCAGGAGCGTGACGGTGACGTCGCTCACGGTCGCTCCTGGGCGCGGCGACGGGACGCCTCACGCCGCCCCGCCGCGCGGCCGGCGGCGCGAGGGGAACGCCGTTCCCCTCGGGCCCGTTCCCCTCTCGACCCCACCGCCGCGGCAACCCGGAGGTGGGGTCGAGGGTCGAGCCCGCCCGAGAACCGGCTGCTCCCCCAGTCCCGCCGCGACGGCTGCCAAGGGGAGGCATCCGTCGGGAAGCGGCCGCGCCGCCGCGAACCGGGGGGCGTGGCGGAGAACAAAGCCCATCCTTGAGCCGGCTTTTCCCTCTCTCGCCGCCTGACAAGGGAGGATGCCGCCGGGAAGCGGCCGCGCCGCGGCAACCCCGGGGACCGGGGGAGGGCCAAACCCTCTCCCGAACCGGCTGCTTCCCCGATCCCGTCGCGGCTTACAAGGGGAGGCTTTTGTCGGGAAGCGGCCGCACCACGGCCACCGGGGGGAATGGGCGAGAGTTCCGCCGGGAAGCCGCCGCGCCGCGGCAATCCGGGGGTGCGGGGGAGGGCTTGGCCCTCCCCCGAGCCTGTTTCCCCCCCTCTCCCGCCGCCGCGGCTGACAGGGGGAGGTCTCCATTGGGAAGCGGCCGCGCTGCGGCA
>JBDHWC010000111.1:0-8780 GCA_039809985.1 Thermomicrobiales bacterium
CAGACGGTGGCCCCCCAGGGACTCGAACCCTGAACCGTTGGATTAAAAGTCCACTGCTCTGCCATTGAGCTAGAGGGCCGTGGCGCGCCGACCGCATCCTACCCCGCGACGAACCGGCCTGCCAACGCACCGAGCCGCCCGTAAACTGCCTCCGACTGCGGTCAGGACACTGGGAGGGCGCGCACCGTTGGACGTCGGTCGTCTCGTGACTGGGTTGCTCGTGGCGGCGGTTGTCGCCGCTGCGGCCCGCTCGCACCGCTCGCTCTCCGGCGGCGGAGCGGTCGCGGCGACTCTCGTCGGCGGCGCGGTCGTCGGCGGCGCGGGCTGGTACGGCGGCGTGCTGGTCGTCTTCTTCTTCGTCACCTCGTCGGCCCTCTCGCGACCTCCCCGGTCGGGGCACGACGCCGTCGCGCGCCGCGGCAGCGAACGGGACGCGGTGCAAGTGCTGGCCAACGGCGGGGTCGCCGCCCTCCTTGCGCTCGCCATCCCCGTGACCGGCAAGGCCGCCCTCCCGGCGCTGGTCGCGGGCTTCGCCGGGGCGATCGCCGCCGCCACCGCCGACACGTGGTCGACGGAGGTTGGCACCCGGCTGGGCGGCGTGCCGCGCTCCGTCCTCACCGGGCGCGCGATGCTGCCCGGCAGCTCCGGCGGCGTCAGCCGCCTCGGGACTTTGGCCGGCATCACCGGCGCGACGCTTGTCGCCGCCGCGGCGGACTTCGGCAGCGACCGCGGCTGGATGGCCGCCGCGGTGCCCGCCTTCGCGATCGCCGTCGGCGGCGCGCTCGGCGGCCTCGCCGACAGCGTCCTCGGCGCGTCGCTGCAAGCCGCCTACCGGTGCCCGACCTGCCACGTCCTCACCGAGCACGTGGTCCACCGCTGCGGCACCCCGACCGTGCCGGTCCGCGGCGTGCGCTGGCTCGACAACGACGCCGTCAACCTGCTGGCCACCGCGACCGGGGCGGCTGCGGCGGCCGCGCTGGCGTGGGCGATCGCCTGACGGTCAGCGGAAGTTGAACCCCACCAGCGCGTTCGAGGCCGAGAAGACCACCCGGCTTGGGGTGAAGTTCGACGGCACCTGGAACGTCACCCACCCCTCCAGCGTCTCGCCGGGCGCGACCGTGCCGTTGGTGATCGCCGGGTCGACGCCGCCGCACACCGGCGGCACTTCGCGTCCCTTGGCATCGACCAGCGCGAAGTCGTCCAGCGTGTAGTCGAGCGGCCGAGTCGACCGGTTCTCGATGGTCAGCTGCACCGCGAGGAACGACTGCCCCGCGGCGGGCGGGCGGGTGCCGGTCGCGTTCGGCCGCACCTGCTGCGCCTGCACCGCGATCCCGTTGACGTTGACGACGCCGCCGATGCTGCTGTTGGCGACCGCGTTGCCGCCCCGCGGCACCTTTGGCTTCTGCGGCTTCGCCGGGGCGAGCGTGGTCGGGCTGCTGTCGACCGTCAGGGTGACGGAAGACGCGGTGTCGTCGGTCGGCCGCACCACCCGCGCCCGGAACGCCGCTGCGCCGGAGGCCGGGCAGCCGGAGCCGTCGGGGGGGACCACCGCCACAGCGAGCGCCTCGCTCGTGCCCGAGATGGTCGTCACCCCCGCCTGCCGCTCGTCCGGGCCGAACGCCGCGTCGTCCGGGCTCAGCGCGGCGACGACGTGGCGCACGGCGTCGGTCGACCAGTCTGCGTCGCTCGGCTGTGTGCTCGGCAGCGTGGCGTCCCGCCCGAGCGGCACCGCGCTGATCACCGTCGCCCGGTCGTCTTGGAACGTGACGCGAAGCGCGCCGAGCCCCGCCGCGTCGTACAGCACGTCGTTCGGGGCGGGAAACGCCGCGGGCGGCCCGTAGGCGGCGTCGAACCCGGCACGGCTGCCGCCGAGCCGCCCGGCGACGGCCTCGGCGTCCGCACCGCCGAGTTCGGCCACCTGAGTCGAGAGAACGGCGACACGGGTCTGCAGGTCGCTCAACTGCGCCTCGGGCGCAGGCGTGCCCAGCGGCCCCGACCCGAGCGGTCCTGTTTGGAGCGTCGGCGGCCCGCCGATCGTGCCGGCGACCAGCGCGGCCACGAGCAGACCGCTCGCGATGGCCCCGGTCGCCGCCGCGACGCGAGTTCGCACGGTGCCGTTCGCGCTGCCGGCGACGTCGTTCGGTCGACTGCCCATGATCACCCCGTCCCCCCGCGTCGTCGCGCCGCGGCCGTCGATCCTCGGGACGCCTGACGGCGCGCGCCGGTTTCGCGCGGCATGCCGCGCTGCTGCTCAGGCGCGCCCCTCGCGGGCGGCGATGGCGGCCTGTTCCATGACGCTGATCGGGGCCGGGCGGCCCGTCCAGAGCGCGAACTGCTTGGCCCCTTGGTGGACCAGCATCCCGAGCCCGTCCAAGGTCGGCAGGCCTCGGTCGCCGGCGGCGAGCAGCAGATCGGTCGGCCGGTAGGTCAGGTCGGCCACAATCGCGTCGTCCGGCAGCAACTCGAGCAGGTCGAGCGGGAGCGGCGTCTCGCCGGCCCGCCAGCCGAGCGACGTGCAGTTGACCAGTAAGCGCGCGCCCGGCAGCAGTCGCCGCAGGGTCTCGTCGTCATTGCCCGACAGTCCGAGCTGTCGGACGGCCACGTCGCTGGCCAGCCGCTCCGCTCGGGCCGGGTCGCGGTTGGCGACCGTGATCGTCGGCACCCCGGCCGCCTCCAGCGCGAGGACGACCGCCCGCGCCGCGCCGCCCGCTCCCAGCACCACCGTCGGCCGCGACGGCAAGTCGGCGCACACGCCCGCCAGCGACGCGCCGAACCCGTGAACGTCGGTGTTGTCCCCCAGCAGGCGGCCGCCGCGGTTGACGACGGTGTTGACCGCCCCGGCCCGCCGGGCGAGGTCGGTCACCTCGTCGACCATCGGCATCACGGCGACCTTGTGCGGCACCGTCACGCACGCCCCCAGCGTGTCGAGGGCGCGCAGCGACTCGATCCGTTCCGGCAGGGCGGCGGCCGGGGTCGGCCACCGCTCGAAGCGGGCCGCGATGCCGAGCGCGTCGAAGGCCGGCTGCTGGAACTCCGGACTGAGCGAGTGGGCAACCGGGTCGCCGATCACGCCGACCCGCCACGCGCCGCCGCCCGGTGCGGTGCTCACTGCCCGCTCCCCGGGTTGTTCAGGTACTTGTCGATGTTCGCCTGCTGCTCGTCGGCGGTGACGGCGAAGGCGTGCTCCCCGCTGTCTCCCTTGGCGACGAAGTACATGTACGGCGTGTCCGCGGGGAAGAGCACCGCCTGCAGCGAGGCGAAGCCGGGGTTGGCGATCGGGGTCGGCGGCAGGCCGTCGTTCTGGTAGGTGTTGTACGGACTCTCGACGAAGAGGTCGTCACCGGTCAGCTTCGGCCACCAGTCGCCGCGCTTGCCGAGGACGTACTGGACCGTCGGGTCCGCCTCCATCCGCCAGCCCTGCTCCCAGCGGCTCAGGTAGACGTCGGCGATGATCGGCCGCTCGTCCGGCACCTGTGCCTCCCGCTCGACCAGCGACGCGACCTTGACGACGTCGTCGATCGTCAGTTGCATCTCCTTGGTCCGCTCCCGCATCGAGGCGTCGAACTTGACCCCGAAGTTGGTCAGCATCTGGGCAACGTCGGCGTCGGGGTCGTCGGCCGAGAAGCGGTAGGTGTCGGGGAAGAGGAACCCCTGCAGCGGCTGGTCCGCCGGCACGCCGGCGAGGAAGTCGTACTGGCTGCGGTCGACGTTGGCGATCGCCTGCATGAACGCGTCGTAGCCGCCCTTGCCACCCAGCTTCTCGTACTCCTCGGCAATCTGCTCGTCGCGCCATCCCTCGGGAATCGTGATTTCGAACGTCTTCGGCGCGGCCCCGCCGCCGTTGCCGGCCGGGGCCTGGGCGATCTCCGCCCCAGAGATGGTGTCGACGATCTGGCCGACGCTCATCCCCTTCCGCAGCGTGTAAGTGCCCGGCTTCAGCCCGGTCTGGGTCAGGCGGAGCTGGCCCTCGAACAGGACCTTGCTCCGGATCAGGCCGTCCTGTTCGAGCCGGGCCGCCACGTCCTCCCCGGAGTCGTCCTGGCCGACGACGAACGCCACTGGCTCGCCGGTGTCCGCCGGCACCGCCCGGCTCACCGAGTACGAGAAGAAGCGCGCCGCCGCGCCGATGACCAGCAGCGTCAAGGCCGCGACCGAGACGATCTTCAGGACCTGAACGAGGACGCGGAGCAAGCAGCCTTCTCCTTGGGAACCGGGGGAGTCGCGCCGGGACGACCCGACAATAGACGATAATAAGAGGCGTGGCCGATGCGGACAACCAACGGCACGACCTTCGCCCCCCGCTCGTCGCCGTCTTCGGCCCGACCGCGGTCGGCAAGACCCGCCTCGGCGTCGACCTCGCGCTCGCCTTCGGCGGTGAGGTCGTCAACGCCGACTCCCGCTACCTCTACCGCGGCTTCGACATCGGCGTCGCCAAGCCGACGCTCGCCGAGCGGCGCGGCGTTCCCCACCACCTAATCGACGTCCTGCCGCCCGACGGCGAGATGACCCTCGCCCGGTTCCAAGACCTCGCCTACGCCGCGATCGCCGACGTCACCGCCCGCGGCCGCCTGCCGATCCTCGTCGGCGGCACCCCCCTCTACATGAACGCGGTCGTCGAGGGCTGGCGTATCCCGCGCGTGCCGCCCGACCCGGCCCTCCGCGAAGGTCTCGAACGGGAGATCGCCGAGCGCGGCCTGCCGCCGGTCGCCGAGCGCCTGCGCGCCGTCGACCCGACGACGCACGCCCGCTCCGGCACGAACGCCCGCCGCGTCGTCCGCGCGCTCGAGGTCTGGGAGGCGACCGGCCGCCCGATGTCGGAACTGGAAGGACGCGACCCGATCCCCTACCGCGTGCTCGAGATCGGGCTGGAGATGCCCCGTGCCACGCTGCGCGCCGCGGTCGACGCCCGCCTCGACGACCAGATTGCCGCCGGGCTCGTCGACGAGGTCCGCGCCCTGCTCGCGGCCGGCGTCCCGCCCGACGCGCCGGCGATGTCGAGTCTCGGCTACCGACAACTCCTGCCCCACCTGGCTGGCGAGGAGTCGCTCGCCGATGCGATCCGCAGGACGGCGCACGACACCCATCGCTACCTGCGACATCAGGAGACATGGCTCCGTCGCAATCCCCGTCTCCGCCGCCACGATGTGACCGAGCCTGCCTGGCACGAACGAGTGCTGGCCGAGACGGCGGCCTTTCTGAGTTGAGCAACGCCGCGCGACCTGCCGGGACCGGCGACGGTGTACCCTGTAGGGGTCGGCCGGGGAAACCGCGCCCCTGCGGCGCGCGGCCGACCGGAAAGGACAACTCCACGCGTGGACCGTCAGGCGTACATCGAGAACGTGCTCGACCATTACCAGCACCCGCGGAACAAGCACCGGATGGAAGATGCCGACATCCAGCTCGGCGGCGGCAACCCCGGCTGCGGCGACCTGATCACGATGTACCTCAAGATCGGGGACGACGATCGCATCTCTGCCGTCTCGTTCGAGGGCGAGGGCTGCACCGTCAGCCAGGCCGGCGGCTCGATCATCTCCGAGGTCGCCGAAGGGATGACCCTCGACGAGGTCAAGGCGCTCGGGCTCGACACCGTCGTCGAGGAGATGGGCCAGGACATCGTCAACAGCCGCGTCCGCTGCGCCACGCTCGCGCTCGGCACACTGCAGGCCGCGGTCGACGCCTACCGGCGCGACCGCGACCGGGTTGCCGCCGGCTTGCCGCCGCTGCCCGCGCCCGCCGGCTTCGAGACGTAGTCCGCGCGCCGTGGAGCCGCCCGCCGCGCCGACCGAGCTCGACGTCAGCCTCGCGTGGCACCGCGGCGAAATCCCGTCCCGCCTGACGACGATTGACGGGCAAGCGGTCGAGGTGGTTTTCCGCGGCACGTGGAGCCACGGCCTCGGTCCCGACTTCGCCGACGCGATGCTCCTCTTCGACCAGCGCGACCTGCGCACCGGCGCGGTCGAGATCCACCTCCGAACCCGCGGCTGGCAGGAGCACGGGCACCAGTTCGACCGCCGCTACGTGCCGGTCGTTCTCCACGTCGTCGCCCGTCACGACGGCAACGAGACCCGCCGCGCCGACGGCGGGCTGGTGCCGGTGGTCGACCTCGCCGCCAACGACTGGCAGCCCGCGGCATCCGCCGTCGCCGCCCACGACTGGAGCGTGTTCGGCGGCCTGTCGTGCGCCGAGCAACTCGCCGCCACCGACCCCGAACGGGTTCGGCAGGCGATCTGGCATCTCGGCGACCGGCGACTGGCCACCCGCGCCGCCCGGGTGGAGGCCGAGTTCGACCGCCACCCTCCGGCCGAGGTGCTCTACCGCCTCGTGCTCGACGCCCTCGGCTTCAGCGAGAACCGGGAGCCGATGGCCAGCATCGCCGAGCGCCTGCCGCTCGCGCCGCTGGAGGCGGCGATCGCCTCCGGACGGTCCGGCACCGGTCGCCAGGTCGCCCGAGGCCTCCTGCTCGGCATCGGGGGTTTCCTGCCGCTCGCCCCGGCCGACGCCGCCGCGGCCGGGCTCTCGCCGGACGCCGCCGCCGCCGTCGAACGATGCTGGGCGGCGACCGGCGGGCCATGGCGGCAGGAGGCGTTGCCGCCGACCGCCTGGACAAGGGTCCGAGTTCGTCCCGCCAACCACCCGGCCGCGCGATTGGTCGCCGCCGCCGACCTCGTTGCGTTCGCGGCCGCTCGCGGCGGCCTGCTGACGGCGCTGCTGGATCCGCTCCGAACCGGCAACGACCCGGTTGCCCCGCTGCGAGATGCCACCGACGGCCGGATCGGGGCGGAACGGGCGACCACGCTGGTCGTCAACGGGCTCCTCCCGCTCGCGCTGGCACTCGCGAGCCGCACCGGCGACCGGGACCTGCTCGACGCGGCCAGCACCGCGTGGGAGCGTCTCCCCGCCACCGAGTCGAACGCGCGCACCCGGCGCGCCCTGCGCCAAGTCGCCGGCTCGTCGCGCCTGCGCGGGCTCGGCGGTCGCGGCCGGCAGGGGCTCGTCGAGCTTGACGCCACGCTTTGCGCTCCGCGCCGGTGCCACGCCTGCCCCGTCGCGCTTGCCGTCGTCACCGCCGGTGGCGAAGGTGAGGCCACCGTGTCAACGTCAATCGACGACTGAGCACGAAAGGTCCCGGCTTCCCGGAGCCTTGTTTCGCCCCGAACGTCCTACGTTTCCGGCTCATTGTGCCCGGGTTGGCAATTGGTCCTAGTTTTTCGAGCCCCCGAATCCAACAACGGTCCCAGTGCGTAGGCGCAAATAGTATTGACCGGACGGCACCCGTGACATTTCGACAAATCTTGAAATGACGCGGGATTTGGCTAACTTAGGACTCGACGGCACCAGGCCGTTGACACGTCGGTTTCTATCCGGGGCGCCGCAGCGTACCGGACTCGGGACGGCGGGTGAGAGCAACGATCGCGTCGACCGGACACGGGCGCCGCGAACCGCGACGGATGCTCGCAGATCGACCCGCGACGTCCGTTGAACGAGGGAGCGACGGACGCATGGATTCCCGCACGTTCGATCGGCTGACCCAGCGCCTGTCGTCGGGCACCCGCCGAGGGTCGCGCCGGCAGGTGCTGAAAGCTGTGCCGCTCCTCGCGGCGGCGGCGCTCGCGCCGCGGGTGGTGCGCGCCTTCGACGCCGGCAACCCGATCGTCCCGGCCGGCGGCGGCACGCAGTGCACCGCCGGCGCGGACTGTCTCGGCGGCCAGGTGTGCCTCAACGGCTTCTGCCGCACCCTCAACCAAGTCGCACAGGGGGGCGGCACCGAGCCCTCCAGCATGGCCCCCGGCAAGGGCGAGCCGGCCGCAGGCAGCACCTCGCCCGGGCAGTCCGGGGGCGGGTCGACGTCCCAGAACGGCTCGGCGAACGCCACGTCCACCCCGGAGGGCGGCGGCATCGGCGGCCAGATCTCGCTGACGGAGCCGCTGGCGGCCCAAATTCACCGCGGCACCTGCGGCAAGCTGACCGAGCCCGCCGCCTTCCAGCTGATCGACATCGCGCCGCTCGGTGAGGGCGCGGAGACGACCGGGCAGGAACCGCCGGTCGGCTCGGCCTTGGCCATCCCGGCCCGCTACAGCACGACCGTCATCGACGCGACGCTGAACGAGCTGATCGCCGGCGACCACGCGGTCGACGTCCGGATCGAGGCCGGAGACGACGCCACCACCGTCGTCTGCGGCGCGATCGGCGGCCGGCTCGGCGGCCAGATCAGCGGCACCGAACTGGCCATCGGCCTGCGCGAGGAGAACGGTTCCGGCTACGGCGGCATCGCTTGGCTGCGGCAGGACGGCGAGCGGACCGTGGTCGAAGTCTTTGTCGCCCAAGGACTCGACGAGGCCGCGGCCGTCTCCGGGCTGCTCGCGCCGGAGACCGCGCCGTCCCTGACGGCGACGCCGCGCGCGGTCACCCCGGCCGAGGAGACGCCCACCCCCGCACCGGCCGCCACCGAGACGGCCGCCCCGACCGCGACCCCGGAAGCCGCCCCGACCACCGCGCCCGGCGCGACCCCGGCCGCGAGCGGAACGACGAGCGAGGCGCAGGCGGCGGGCACGCCGGTCGCGGTCGCCGACTTCCGGGAAGGCGAACTGGCGACCACCACCACCGACGTCAACCTGCGGGCCGAGCCAAGCCAAGAGGCACCGGTGGTGACGGTCCTCGGCACCGGCCAGCAACTCGAGGTCACCGGCCCGCCGCAAGGCATCTGGGTGCCGGTCCGCGTGCCGGAGACCGACCAGCGCGGCTTCGTCTCCGCTGAGTTCCTCACCCCGGTGGTCGCGTAG
>JBDHWC010000112.1:0-8699 GCA_039809985.1 Thermomicrobiales bacterium
CGCGCGTCGAACGCCGCCCGCGCCGCCGGGTCGCGGCGGTCCGCCAACGGCACGTGCTCGGCCGCGACGCCGGCCCGGCGGGCCCGCTCCAGCGCGAAGGCGTCCGCTCGGTCGCTGACCACTGCGACGACCTCCGCCGGCAGTTCGGCTCGGGCACAGGCGTCGAGCAGCGCCTGCAGGTTCGAGCCGGAGCCGGAGGCAAGGACGACGAGGCGGCCGGTCACGGAACCCCCGCCCTGCCTCGCCGCGGCAGACTCGCCCTCACGAGGGTCGTCCGCCCATGGCTGCGCCGAGCCAAGAGCGCGATGGCGGGGCGCGACCCGTGGCACGTCATGCCGGGCGGCCCACGTCCCGACGGAACTGGCGCCCGGCGAAACGAACGCGCTCAGCCGCCGCCAAGGCCCGACGTGCCGCCTCCGGCACGGTCGTGCCCTCGGCCACGACCGACAGCACCCGGCCGCCGGCGACGACCAGTTCCCCGTTGCGAAGGGCGGTGCCGGCGTGCAGCACGGTCGCCCCCGCCACCTCGGCGGCATCAAGGCCCGTGATCGCCGCGCCCCGCTCCGGCGCGTCCGGGTAGCCCGCCGCCGCGAGCACGACGCAGGCGGCGGCCCCGCCGCGCGATCGCACCGCCGCCGGGTCGAGTCGCCCCTCGGCGCAGTCGAGCAGGAGCCGGCCGAGGTCCCCGTCGAGCAGCGGCATCAGCACCTGCGTCTCCGGGTCGCCGAACCGGCAGTTGAACTCCAGCACCTTCGGGCCGTCGGCGGTCAGCATCAGGCCGGGGTAGAGCGCGCCGACGTAGGGTCGGCCGATCGCCCGCATCCCCTCGACCACGGGCCGGACCACCCGCTCGGCGATCTCGGCCAGCGCCGCGGCATCGACCTCCTCGACCGGCGCGAACGCGCCCATGCCGCCGGTGTTCGGGCCGGTGTCGCCCTCGCCGAGCCGCTTGTGGTCGCGCGCGACCGGCAGCAGCGCGAACCGCTCGCCGTCGACCAGCGCCGTGACGCTCGCCTCGCGGCCCGCCAGCCATTCCTCCACCACCACCCGCGACCCTGCGCCGCCGAGCGCGAAGGCGGCGCGGACGGCCGCCTCGGCCCCGGCGCGGTCGCCGCAGACCCAGACCCCCTTGCCCGCCGCGAGACCGTCCGCCTTGACGACGACGGGCAGGTCGCACTCGGCGACATGGCGCAGGGCCGGCTCGACCTCGTCAAACTCGACGAAGGCGGCGGTCGGGATGCCGTGCTCGGCCATGAACCGCTTGGCGAACGCCTTCGACCACTCCAGTTCGCCCGCCGCCCGCGACGGCCCGAAGACCGGCACGCCGCGCCCCCGCAGCGCGTCGGACAGCCCGCGCGCGATCGGGACCTCGGGCCCGACGACGACGAGGTCGGCGTGCCCGGCCGCCCAGTCGACCAATGTCGCGTCGTCCGCCGCGCCGAACGGCAGCAGCGTCGCCACCCGGGCGATGCCGGGGTTGCCCGGCGCGGCCCACACCTCGCCGACCGACGGCGACTGCCGCAGCCGGAGCGCGAGCGCGTGCTCCCGCGCCCCGGCGCCGACCACCAGCACCCGCAGCGGTCGCGGCAACCCTCCCGTCGCCCCCCCCACTCAGCGGGCCTTCAGCTCGATGATCCGGGGCGCAGGCTCGAAGTCGTCCTTGCTCGCCGCGCCGTCGACCGGCACCGGGTAGCGACCAGTCAGGCAGCCGAGGCAGTGGTGCGCCCCGCCGACCGCGCTCAGCAGGCCGCCGAGGCTCAGGTAGCCGAGGGTGTCGGCCCCGATGTGGCGGCGCACCCCTTCGACGTCCATCTCCGCCGCGAGCAGTTTCGAGCGGTCGCTCATGTCGATGCCGAGGTGGCAGGGGTGGGCGATCGGCGGCGACGAGATGCGGAGGTGAACCGCCGTCGCGCCGCCGCGCCGCAGCAGGGCGACGATCTTCGGCATCGTGCTGCCGCGGACGATGCTGTCGTCCACGACAACAACCCGCTTGTCCTGGACCGCGCCCCGCAGCGGGTTGAACTTCTGGCGGATCCCCGCCTGCCGCGAGTGGTCGTCCGGCTCGATGAAGGTGCGGCCGACGTAGCGGTTCTTGACGAGGGCCTGACTGAGCGGCAGGCCGCTCGCCTGCGCGAAGCCGATCGCCGCCGGCACCCCGGAGTCGGGCACCCCGATCACGAGGTCGGCCGCGACCGGGTGCTCGCGCGCCAGTTCGCGCCCCATCGCCACCCGCGCCTCGAACGTCGTCTTGCCGCCGAGCACGCTGTCGGGCCGGGCGAAGTAGATCTGCTCGAAGATGCAGGCGGCCGGGGTCGGCGGGTAGGCCAGCAGGTCGCTCTGCAGCCCGTGGCTGTCGATCCGCAGCACCTCGCCCGGCTGCAGCTCGCGCACCAGCTCGGCCCCGACCGTGTCGAGCGCGCAGCTCTCCGACGCGATCAGCCAGTGGTCCTGCCGCCAGCCGAGGCAGAGCGGCCGGATGCCGTGCGGGTCGCGGACCGCGAAGAGGGCGTCCGGGGTCAGGATCGCCAGCGCGTAGGCCCCGCTGGCGAGCGCCATCATCCGCCGGATCCGCTCCTCCCACGTCCCCTCGCCGAGCGCGACCAGCCACGCCAGCAGTTCGCTGTCCGAGGTGCTGACCGGCTCGCCGCCGCGGTCGTCGACCAGCCGCCGCAGTTCCGCCGGGTTGACGATGTTGCCGTTGTGGGCGAGGGCGACCGGGCCGTTGCCGGCGTCGACCAGGATCGGCTGGGCGTTCTCGATCCGGGAACCGCCCATCGTCGAATAGCGGGTGTGGCCGATGGCGGCGATGCCGGCGAGCTGGTCGACCTGCTCCTGCCGGAAGACCTGGTCGACGAGACCCATCCCCTTGATCGCGTGCAGCTCGCCGTCGCGCACGACCGCGACCCCGGCGCTCTCCTGCCCGCGGTGCTGGAGGGCCATCAGGCCGATCAGCGTCGTCCGCGCCACGTCGTTGCCGGGGGCCCAGATGCCGAAGACGCCGCACGCCTCCTTCATCTTGTCGTCGTCACCCGCCGCCTCAGCCGGACGGCCGAAGGCGTCGGTCATCGCCGCCACCTGCCGGTACTTCGCCAGCACCTTGCGCAGCGCCTCGTCGGTCACCTCGGCCGTGTCGCGGTAGACCTGCTTGTCGAGCATCTCCTCCTTGCGGCCGCCCGGCCAGAGCCGCCACGAGTCGTTGTCGATCACGTCGGCGACGACCAGCCGGCCGTCCGGGTCGCGTCCGAACTCGATCTTGAGGTCGACGAGCTGGACGTCCTGCGCGGCCCAGGCCCGCTCCAGGGCGGCGAAGACCTGCCGGCCGACCGCGGCCATCCGGGCCACTTCGTCCGGGCTGGCGACGTCGTGGCCGACGATCCACGCGCCGTCGACGAGCGGGTCGTGGTTGGCGTCGTCCTTGAAGAAGAACTCGACGACCGTCGGGTCGAAGCGGGTCCCCTCCCGCACCGCGTTCCGCTTCAGGTACGAGCCGGTCGCGATCCGCCGCATGACCACCTCGATCGGGATCATCCGGCAGTTGAGGGCGGTCATCTCGTCGGCGGCGTCGGCGGCCACGAAGTGGGTCGGGATCCCCTCCCGGGCGAGGGCGCGGAAGACGTTGGCGGTCGTCCGCCCGGCAAGTTCCCCCTTGCCGGGCAGCGTGTTCCGCCGCGCGCCGTCGCCGGCGGTGATGTCGTTCTTGTGGCGGATGACGACCAGCCGCGGGTCGCTCGGGTGCGGCAGGACGACTTTCGTCTTCCCTTCCGCGATCGGTGCCACCGCCTCGTTGCCGACGCTCATCGTGCGCTCCCGTTCTCGTCCTTGCGCCTCACACCCACGTCTCGCCGCCGACCAGACGCACCGCCGGCCCGTCCCGTTCCGTCACCCGCCCGATCACCACCGCCTCCGGCACCGCCGCCCGGGCGGCTTCGACCGTCCCGGCCGGGACGACCGCGACGAGGCCGATCCCCATGTTGAAGACCCGGCACATCTCCTCCCGCCCGATCGGCCCGGCCGCGGCGAGGAGGCGGAAGATCGGCGGCGGCTGCCACGTGTCGAGGTCGATCTCCGCCGCCACCCCGTCGGGCAGGACGCGGGCCACGTTGTCGGGGAAGCCGCCGCCGGTGATGTGGGCGAAGGCCCGCCCGCCCGCCGCCCGCAGCGCCGCGATCTGCGGCAGGTACGACCGGTGCGGCACCATCAGCGCCTCCCCGATCGTCTGGCCGCCGAGGGCCGGGTCGCGCCTGCCCCACGTCTCCGGCGGCAGCACCCGGCGGGCCAGCGAATAGCCATTGGTGTGCAGCCCGGTCGAGGGGAGCCCGAGCAGCAAGTCGCCCGCCTCCGGCTCGCCGTTGCGCCCGATCTCGGGGCGGTCGAGGATGCCGACGACGAAGCCGGCGAGGTCGAACTCCCCCGGCGGGTAGACGCTCGGCATCTCGGCCGTCTCGCCGCCGAGCAGGGCCATCCCCGCCTCGCGGCAGGCTGCCGCGACGCCGCCGACGATGGCCGCGACCTGATCGGGGTCGGTCCGGTGCATGGCGAGGTAGTCGAGGAAGAAGAGGGGCCGCGCGCCCTGCACGGCGATGTCGTTCACGCAATGGTTGACCAAGTCGACCCCGAGGGTGTCGAGCACCCCCAGTTCGGCCGCGATCTTCACCTTGGTGCCGACCCCGTCGGCGGAGGCGACCAGCACCGGCTGCTCCAGCCCGGCCCAGCCGTCGAGCGCGAACATGCCGCCGAACGCGCCGACGTCGGCCAGCGTGCCGCTGGTCCGCGCCCCGGCCACGATCTCCTTCAGCCGGCCGGTGATCGCGTTCGCCGCCTCGAGGTCCACTCCGGCGGCGGCGTAGGTCGCCTTCACGGTCGCGTCACCCTTTCGCCATCCGGACGGCGTTGCGGAAGATGGCGAGCCCCGCGCCGTCCTCGCGGCCCTGCGGCGCCAGCCCCGGCAGCACGTTTCGCTCCG
Source organism: Thermomicrobiales bacterium (assembly GCA_039809985.1). Lineage (GTDB taxonomy): Bacteria > Chloroflexota > Chloroflexia > Thermomicrobiales > UBA6265 > JAICJJ01. The sequence continues at coordinate 4,964 of JBDHWC010000112.1, forward strand.
GGTGCGGCATCAGCCCGAGGACGTTCCCCGCCGGGTTGGAGATCGCCGCCACGTCCCCGTCGGAGCCGTTCGGGTTGGCCGGGTAGCCGACCTCGCCACCGTCGCGCGCGGCGTAGACCAGCCCGACCTGACCGGCTCGGCGCAGGGCGTCGAGCGCCTCCGCGCTCTCGGCGACGAACCGTCCCTCGCCGTGGGCGACCGGCATCGCCACCCGCTCGATCCCCGCCAGCAGCGGCGAGGTCGCGCTCGCCGGCTTCTCCAGCCAGACCCAGCGGCACTCGAACCGGCCCGAGCGGTTGGGACCCAGCGCGCCGCCGCGCAGCAGCCCGAGCCGCGTCAGCGCCTGGAACCCGTTGCAGATGCCGAGCAGCGGCCGGCCCGACGCCACGAAGCGGTCCAGTTCCTCCCCCAGCCGTTCCAGCCGGTGGGCGAGGACGGTCCCCGCCCCGAGGTGGTCGCCGAACGCGAACCCGCCTGGCAGGACGAGGATGCCGACCTCGTCGAGCCGCGCCGGGTCGGCCAGCAACGCCTCGACGTGGACCCGCTCGGCGGCGGCCCCGGCGAGGTCGAGCGCGAGTTCGGTCTCCCGGTCGCAGTTCGAGCCGGGGCCGCGCAGCACCAACGCGCGCTGCGCCGTTTGGCGGGTCGCCCGCCGCGTTCGCCCCGGCCGGTCGAGGGTCGCCGTCATCCCGCCACCTCCTCGGCCAAGGTGCAGCGCCAGACCGCGGTCAGGTCGGCGACCGCGGCGTCGAGCACGTCCCGGCCGTCCCACGCGACGCGGAGCGTTGGCTCCGCGGTCACGGCCCCGATCTCGGCCCACGGCGAACGGCCGAGGGCCGCCGCGAACGCCCCCATGTCGTCGGGCCGGACCTCGACGAGGAAGCGGGTGGCCGACTCGCCGAAGAGCCCCGCCGCCGCCCCCGGCGGGCCCCCGGCCGCCACCGCTGCCCCGAGGCCGCCGCCGATCGCCATCTCGGCCAACGCCACGGCAAGCCCTCCCTCGCTCAGGTCGTGGCAGGCTTGCACGACGCCCGCCCGGATCGCTCGGTGCATCGCCCGCAGGACCGACCGCGCCCGCCGCGGCTCGACCGACGGCAGCGTGCCGCCGTCCGTGCCGCGCAGCCGCCCGAGGAGCGAGCCGCCCAGTTCGTCCCGGGTCGTGCCGACGAGGACGATGACGTTGCCCGCCTCCTTGAACGGCATCGAGACCGCCCGGGCGAGGTCGGGCACGATGCCGAGGGCGGAGACGAGGAGCGTGCCGGGGATCGCGTGGGTGCGGCCGTCCGCGCCGCGGAACTCGTTGAAGAGCGAGTCCTTGCCGGAGACGAACGGGGCCCGGTAGCCGACGGCGGCGTCGTGGCACCCCTGCACCGCCCGGACCAGCCCGCCGAGCCGGTCCGGCAGGTTCGGGTTGCCCCAGCAGAAGTTGTCGAGCAGGGCGACCCGGTCCGGGTCCGCGCCGACCGCGACCACATTGCGCAGCGCCTCGTCGACGACGAGCAACGCCATCGCCTTCGGGTCGACCTCGCCGTACCACGGGTTGATGCCGCAGCCGATCGCGATCCCCCGGTCGGAGGCCGGCACCGGCCGCAGCACCGCGGCGTCGGCCGGTCCGAGGTCGTCCGGCCCGACGAACGGCTTGCCGACCGTCCGCCCCTGTACCTCGTGGTCGTAGCGGCGGACGACCGCCTCCTTGGAGGCGACGTTCGGGTCGGCCAGCGCCCGGCACAGCCACGGGGTCAGGTCGCCTGCCAGCCCCGCCGCCGGGTCTGCCCCGCGGCGGTCCGACGCGCGCCACTCGCTGCGAAGCCGGCGCACCGGCATCCCCCGATGCAGGAACCGCCCGTCGAGGTCGGCGACGAGGTGGTCGCCGTGCCGGACCCGCAATTGCCCGTCGCCGGTGAAGCGGCCGATCGCGGTCCCCTCGACCCCTTCCTCGGCCAGGATCGCCTGCGCCCGCGGCCACCGCCCGTGCGGCACCGCAAGCACCATCCGCTCCTGCGCCTCGGAGAGCCAGACCTCCCACGGCTTCAGGCCGACGTACTTCAGCGGCACGGTGGCGAGGTCGACCTCGGCCCCGAGCTCCTTCGCCATCTCGCCGACCGCCGACGAGAGCCCGCCCGCGCCGCAGTCGGTGATCGCGGTGTAGAGCCCCTCGTCGCGCAGTCGCGGCAGGGCGTCGGCCAGTCGCTTCTCGACGATCGGGTCGCCGATCTGGACCACGCTGCCGAGGCTCGCCGTCTCCTCGGCGTCGAGCACCTCGGAGGAGAAGGTCGCGCCGTGGATGCCGTCGCGACCGGCCCGGCCGCCGCAGACGACCACCAAGTCGCCGACCCGCGGCTCGGCGGGGCGCCGCCCGCGCGGGGCGAGCCCGACGGTGCCGCAGAAGACGAGCGGGTTCGCCGCGTAGCCGGGGTCGAACAGGACCGCGCCGTTGACGGTCGGGATGCCGAGCTTGTTGCCGTAGTCGGCGATCCCAGCCACCACCCCGGCGTAGACCTCGGCCGGCGGCAGCGTGCCCTCCGGCCGCTCCCCGGGCGGCGCGTCGAGCCGGCCGAAGCAGAGGACGTCGGTGTTGGCGATCGGCTCGGCCGAGACCCCGAGCACGTCGCGGACGACGCCGCCGACCCCCGTGTTCGCGCCGCCGAACGGCTCGATCGCGCTCGGGTGGTTGTGGGTCTCGACCTTGAAGGAGACCTCCCAGTTCCGGTCGAAGGCGAGCACCCCGGCGTTGTCGACGAAGGCCGAGAGCACCCACGGCCGCGCCACCCGCTCGGTCGCGGCCATGATCAGGGAGCGGAGCAGGCCCCGGATCTCGACCGGCGCGGCCCCCTCCTCGTGGTGCTCGACCGTCGCCCGGAAGGTGCGGTGGGCGCAGTGCTCCGACCACGTCTGGGCGATCGTCTCCAGTTCGACGTCGGTCGGGTCACGGTCGAGTGCCCGGTAGTGGGCCTGCACCGCCAGCATGTCCTGCGGCGGCAGGGCCAACGTCATCTCGCCGCTGAGGCGCGCCAGCGCGGCCTCGTCGAGGTCGCGGAGCGGCACCGTCTCCGCGGTCGCCACCACCGGCGCGTCGGCGACGAACGCCGCGCCCCAGCGGTCGCCCGACGGCGGCTGCCACGACGGGAAGGCGCGGGCGAACTCGACCACCGGGTGCGCCAGCCGCTGCGCCACCGACTCGGCCGCGGCGGCCGGCAGCTCGGGCGGCAGCAGGTAGCGGTGGCCGGTCCGGGCCCGGACCGTGCCGAGGCCGTCGCGGCGCAGCGCGTCGGCCAGCGTCTCCCCCTCGGCGTCGGTGACGCCGGGGTGCGGCAGCACGTCGACCACCCACCAGCGCCCTTCCGGCCCGTCGTCGCCGGCGCGCGCCTCGGCGAGGAGCGGGTCGGCGCAGAGGCGGACCACGGCGGCCTCGAGTTCCGGGGTGCGGGGGGCGTCGATCAGGTAGAGCCGACGGCAGCCGGCGGGCTCGGCCGGGAACTCCCCTTCCGCCAGCAGGCGTCGCAGCCGCGCGACGCGCGGCTCGCTCGCCTCGTCGCGCCAGCGGACCTCGATCGGCCAGATGCCCGACACCACCGCCATCCCCTCAACAGCACGGCCCGGCACCGGGATCGCACCGGTCCGGACGCTCGCGGGAGAACCGTCGACGGGAGTTGCCGTTCGGTCGCTGAATCGGCGGGGCGCTGTCCCGCCCTGAGGCTACAGGATGCCGACCGCCCCTGCAACACGCGGGGGCAGG
>JBDHWC010000113.1:0-8596 GCA_039809985.1 Thermomicrobiales bacterium
TCGGCCAAGGTCGCCGCCGCCGGGACGCCGACCAGCCCCAGCAGCGCGATCGCCGCCACGACCACCCAGCGGAACCTCTGGCCGCGCGCCGGTTGGTAGGCGGGAACCAAGCGGACGCCAAGATCGTCTCGAGTCATGGACGAGCACCTCCCCCCGATCGCGCCTAGCGCGGCGTGCGCGCACACGCGTTCTTGCGGGAAGTGTAGTCTGGGAAGCATCAAGCGGGCCGGACCCGACCGGCCCGAAGTGCGCGGTAACGGAACCGGGGCCCATGACCGACACGAACACCACGCGGCTCGACCGGCCGGACCGGGTCGATGCCTTGGTCGACTACCTCGCGCCGGCGGTCGACGCCTTGCTGGCCCGGCTCGAGGGCGACGAGTTCACGACGCCGGAGTTCATCGACCTGATGCTGACCGACCCGCCGTCCGCCGCCGCCTACGAGGAGGCGCTGCGGCAGTGGGGGGAGGGGGAGCACTACTCGAAGATGGTCGTCCACGGGCAGGTGATCCCGGCCGCGATGCGACGCTCCGGCCGCGTCGAGTGGGCAGGGTACGCGCACGGGGAGACGGACCCCTACGCGGTGCCGGCGCTGTGGCATCTGGTGCCGGAACGATCGAAGGCCGACCCGCGCGGCTAGCGGTCGCGGCGCATCGACAGTGCGGTGTCCGTACACCTACGATTCGGGGAACGGTGCCTGCGCGCCGTTCATCCGCTGAAGAACCCGCCGGCGGTCCGCCTGAACGACAGGGACCAAGCCCGGCCCGATGCCGAGCGTGAACGACTGGAGCGTGGCTACTTTGCAGCGTCAACCGGAGTCCGACCGGGAGTCCGACCGCTCCGGCGGCAACGCCAAGGACGGACGGAAGTCGCCCTTCAACCTGCCGAAGCCGCCGACCGGCAAGGACGGCCGGCCCCGCGTCCCACCGTGGCTGATCGGCGCGATCTTCCTCTCGCTGATCGCCTACCAGCTCTGGACGATGTTCGAGCCGCAGCGCGACGGCGAGCGGCAGACGGTTCCCTACTCGCTGGTCGAGCAGCAGGTGCGCGACGGCAACGTCACCGACGTGACGCTGACCGACTCGCGGATCGACGCCAACCTGAAGTCGGCGATCAAGGTTGACCGGCAGGACGGCAGCCTGCTCACCGGCACCGCCGCGACGGTCGGCTCGGTCGAGACGTCGCACGTGCGGGCGACGCTGCCGCCGGTCGAGAACCCGCAGCTCCTGCCGCTGCTTGCCGACAAGGGGGTGACGGTCAACGCGACGAGCGACAACGGGTCGTTCCTCTCGACCCTGATCGTCACCTTGCTGCCGTTCCTGCTGATCGTCGGCCTCATCTTCTTCATGGGCCGCCAGATGAGCCGCGGCCAGCAGAACGTCTTCGGCTTCGGCCGCTCCCGGGCCCGCCAGCACGACCCGGAGCGCCCGCAGGTCACCTTCGCCGACGTCGCGGGCGAGGAGGAGGCCAAGCGCGAACTGACCGAGGTGGTCGACTTCCTGCGCAACCCGGCCAAGTACCACCAGCTCGGGGCGCGGCTGCCGCGCGGCATCCTGCTGGTCGGCCCGCCGGGCACCGGCAAGACGCTGACCGCCCGCGCCGTCGCCGGCGAGGCGGGAGTCCCGTTCTTCAGCGTCTCGGCCTCGGAGTTCGTCGAGATGTTCGTCGGCGTCGGCGCGAGCCGGGTCCGCGACCTCTTCGACAAGGCGAAGCAGAACGCGCCGGCGATCATCTTCGTCGACGAGCTCGACGCCGTCGGCCGCCAGCGCTTCGCCGGCCTCGGCGGCTCAAACGACGAGCGCGAGCAGACCCTCAACCAGTTGCTGGTTGAGATGGACGGGTTCGAGACCAACCAGGAAGTGATCGTCATGGCGGCGACCAACCGCCCGGACGTGCTCGACCCGGCGCTGCTCCGGCCCGGCCGCTTCGACCGGCAGGTGACGGTCGGCCTGCCGGACCGAACTGGCCGCGAGGCGATCCTCAACATCCACACCCGCGGCCTGCCGCTCTCGCAGGACGTCGACAAGTCGTCGCTGGCGAAGGGGACGACCGGCTTCTCCGGCGCGGACCTCGCCAACCTCGTGAACGAGGCGGCGCTGACCGCCGCCCGTCGCAACCGCAAGGAGATCACCGCCGCCGACTTCGAGGAGGCGCTGGACAAGATCCTGCTCGGCACGACGCGGACCGGGCTGATGAACGCGAAGGAGCGCGAGGTCGTCGCCTTCCACGAGGCCGGGCACGCGCTGGTCGCCCACTTCACCCCCGGCTCCGACCCGCTGCGGAAGGTGAGCATCGTGCCGCGGGGGCGTGCCCTCGGCGTCACGGTCCAGATGCCGGAGGAGGACCGCCACAACTACAGCCGCACCTACCTGCTCGGTCGGCTGGCGATGCTGCTCGGCGGCCGGGCGGCCGAGATGGTCGTCTACGACGAGGTGACCACCGGCGCGGAGAACGACCTGAAGGAGGCGACCAACCTGTCGCGCCGGATGGTCGGCCTCTGGGGCATGAGCCAGGACGTCGGGCCGGTCTACCTTGGCACCGGCGAGGAGCACGTCTTCCTCGGCCGCGAGCTGGTGCAGGAGAAGGCGTTCTCCGACGCCACCGCCCAGCGTCTCGACTTCGCCGTGCGCGAGATGGTCGAGGCTGGCTTGGAGAGCGCGCTGGAACTGACCACGAAGCATCGGGACCGGCTCGAGGCGCTGGTCGAAGCGCTGCTCGAGCACGAGACGCTCGACGGCTCGGAAGTCGTCCGCATCTTCGGCGGCAAGTCCGGGCACGACGACCCGGAGGCGGGGATCGAGCCGCAGCTGCCGCAGACCGTCGCCGACGCGTCGGCGGAGGAAGCTGCCGGCACCTCGCCGGCGGTCGTTAATGCCGCGCCCCCCGTGCCGGCGTAAGGAGCGGCGGGGCCGGCGGCGGCGGCAAGTATCCGGACCGGACACGGCGAGCCCGGCGGGGTTCCTCCTGCTGGGGTCGCCGTGTCTGCCGCGCTCGATCGGGCCGACGTCGCGCGCCCGCCTTGGGCTGGCCTCCTGTCGCATCGCCCCGCGGCAACTGCGGCTCGGGCGCTCGGGCCGAGGGAGACGGGAACGCCGAGTCATCGACTCGTCAGGCTGAGATGCGGTTCAGGACTTGCTCGGTATGAGGCTCCGGGTTGGAAGAGCGTTCCCAGGCGGGCGGGCGCGTTGCGCGCGCCACGGTCACGGAGTTGGAGTACCTGCGTCGGGAACCGGGAGGCTGTCCTCGACGAGGTAATGCTCCCCGGAGCGGACAAACCGGATCAGGTTCCGCGTGTCGTTCACGGTGACCACGGCCGAGACTTGGCCCTCTCCGACGATCCGGACATCGTCAATTCCTGTCAATTGCGCCTGCAGTTGCGGGGGCAATGGCGTCGGCGTCCCGAAGAGCCGGTCAATATCTCTTGTGTCGATGCCACGGAAGAACTGGCTGAAGTAGTCGTCGGTCATGAGCGCTGCCGATCGCGCGAGGTCTCCCTCGTTGATGCAGGCAATGAGTTCGCGCATTGTAGATGAGATCGCGTTGACCACGGCCTGATCGGCTGTTGCTCCCCCGCTCAAAGGCTCAGCCGGGAGCGTGGCCCGAGGCACCGCCAAGCTGGGGGTCGGCAAACCGACCAGAGCCTCGAACTCGACGCGGGGACGGGCTGCAACCGAGCACTCCGCCCCACGGCTGATTGGGGTCGCCGTATCGCCCCCAGCGGCCACGGACAGGGCTGACGACGTGATGCCGGCGAGAATCGCCAGACCGACCGCACGGGCACCAATGTGTGCCGCGAACCGGGGCTTTCGCGACGCCGAGAGAAACCAGTCCATGCTCGCACCTCCGGCGTCGACCACTTCCTCGAGTTGGGACTTGCAGCTGCAACGGCGGTTGAGCAGTTCTGTTGTCTTCGCGAGATGGACGCTGGCGCTCCATCTGCTCCGCGCGTATCGCGTTCAACTCGAACTAAGGGTGGAATCGTTCGATCCCGATTCCGACGCTCTCCTGTGCGGAATTCGGCACACAACCTCCTGTCGGCGTTCGTTAATCGCGTTCCAGAGGTTAGTTCGCCCTCGCCTCATGTGCCAGAACCAGATCGTACGTTGGTTGAAGACCAGATTCCATGACAGCAAGCCGATGCCAATGATGATCGCCAGCTTGAGGGCACCTAGGATGACGATCCACGCGATTTCAGAGACAGTCAGCATCATGACTCCTGCGCGATACGTGACAGGTGGAGGCAACAGTTCGGCCGAAGAGCGTCTTGCCGCTTGGGCACTTTCGCTCGGGAGGCTCCGACATCATGAACACTGACCGTTGCACGGGTCGCCGCTGCGCCCGCAGTTGCACAGATAGTCGTCGAGGAGGCACAGGCAGTCGCAGTCGTTGCCGACGAGGCGACAACACCCGACGCACCATCGATTCGAGCAGTGCTCGTTGGTCTCAAGGACTGCCTGCTCACAAGCGAGACTCCTCGCGGATCCCAACGCGTTCTGTCGCTGTCTGAACGTTCGATCGCAAGGACACGTCACGGCGGCATTCACTGTCAGGGTCGCACTAGTTACCACCCGTTGCGGGTTCACTAGGTCGCTGAGGACCGCGAGGCCGATGCTGAAATCGCGTTTGCTATCTTGGAGAACGTCATCTGACTCGACCGTTACGGCCCACCGCTCACGATCTGGGTCGAAGGCTCCACTGGTTGCTCGGCCACGCATATCGACGCCGGCAAACGTGCCTCGTTCTCGGTTCAGGGACAACTGGAGCGAGTCACTTTCCCGGCGAAGGACAAACGATGAGGTTAATCCACCGTTCGAGTATGCTACCTCGACAATGCCGGACAGTCTTGGCCGTTCATGATCAAATCGCACCAGATAGCCTCCGTCAGATTGGGCCACCCTCCACCGCTCGATTCCCTCCCGTCTCGAGAACTTGCCGGGCCGCGTCTTCCCCTCGGGATCGACATCATCTGCGGTCGCGGCGGCCTGCTGCGCTCGAGCCAGGTCAGGCCGAAGCACGGTCGCGAGGCCAATCATGCCGGCGACGAGCCTGGCACCAGTTCGAAACAACGTACGCCGCCCCGCGTCGACTGTCCTCGACGACGCGACTTGCATCGCCGTCTGCTGGTTCAGGTGCCACGAGTTCTTGTTCGTCTGAACGCGAGCGACTGTTGCGACGCCCCTCTCACGGGAGACATCGGCGTCGGCACCGTCTGTCTCGACATGAAGATGACCGCTCGGCAAGACTCGGCACATTGACCGACTCCTATCTCTGTGTTCGCGGGAGATACTGGAGTTCGCGTGGTGTCGTTGACTGGTGGGCAGAATCGACGTGACTGATTGGCAACACGATAGCGACGGCCGGTGGCCCTGATTGACAGGGCCACCGGCCGTTTGTCGCTCACGAAATCACGGGCAAGGGTAGGGCAAACCCTGGACGACAGTACCGGCCCTCACCGCCGCATGGATTAGCAAGACACCCCGCGTTCGCCGTTGAGTTCAGAATCTACCATCACCGCCACGCACTTGCGGCGTGCCGGGAGGAATCGCGATGGTGAGTCGACATGACAATCGACGACCGCGGATGACGTCGCCTACGACCGGAAGAGCGTCGTCACCGCGCCGATCCGGCCGTACATCCAGAAGGCGAGCGGCATCCCGACCACGCTGAGGACCAGCGCGTACGCCGCGCCCATCCAGAGGCCGGAGAGCCACCAGCCGACCAGCAGGAACCAGACCGCCCGCACGATGAAGGGCCGCTGGGCGACCGCCGGCACCAACGCGCCGTCGACCACCAGCAGGTCGGCCTGCTGCGGCCGGAGCGTGATCAGGGTCGGCAGTCGGTTGATGATCCAGAGGCCGACCGGCAGGCCGACGACCGTGGCGTTCAGCGCCCAGGCGACCGCCGAGGCGACACCGCCCAGCCACCAGCCGACCACGAGGAACCAGACCACGCGAACCAGCAGGCTCGGTCCCGGCCGTCGCAGCACGGCCGGGGCGTTCGGGTTGCCGCCTGAAGGTGCACTCATCGTGTCCTCCTCAGCTCGCCGCGTGCTGGGTGCCGACGCTGCCGAGGCGGCGGCCCAGCTCGGTGATCAGTTCCGCCAGCACCGCCACCGTCCGGTCGCACTCCTCGCGGGTGATCACCAGCGGCGGGCAGAGTTGGCTGGTGGGGTCGTTCCGGTCGTCGTTGCGGAGGATGATGCCGCGGTCGCGCAGCTCGTTGGTGAACCAGCCGAGCAGCTCGCTGTCGCGGAACGTCTCCTTCGTCGCCCGGTCGGCGACGAGCTCGACCCCGAGGAAGAGTCCCGCCCCCCGGATGTCGCCCACGTTCGGGTGGTCGCCGAGCGCGGCCTCCAGTTCGCCGCGCAGGTAGGCTCCGGTCTCCCTCGCCCGGCCCGGCAGGTCCTCCTCGAGCATGATGTCGAGGTTGGCGTTGGCGGCCGCGCACGAGACCGGGTGGCCGCCGAAGGTCAGCCCGTGCAGGAAGCCGTAGGTGCGGGCCGCCCGGACCGGCTCCGTCAGGTAGTCGGGCGCGTCCTCGTTGATGAACTCGTCGGCGATCGCCTTGCGGACCAAGACCGCGCCGAGCGGGGCGTACGACGAGGTGATGCCCTTGGCGGTGGTGATCAGGTCGGGCACGACGTCGTAGTAGGTCGAGGCGAAGAGCTCGCCGAGCCGGCCGAAGCCGCAGATCACCTCGTCCATGATCATCAGGATGCCGGTCTCGTCGCAGAGCTTGCGGATCTTCTTGAAGTAGTCGCGGCTGCCGGGCGGGATGCAGCCGCCGGAGTTCTGGACCGGCTCGGTGATGATCGCCGCGACTTGGTCCGGCCCCTCGAACTCGACCATCCGCTCGATCTCGTCGTAGCAGGTCAGGTTGCAGGCGGGCTCGTTCGCGCAGTAGGGACAGCGGTAGCGGTGCGACATCGGGGCGTGGCGGGCACCGGGGACCAGCGGGCCGAACATCGAGCGGAAGACGCTGAGGCCGTTGACCGAGAGCGCGCCGAAGGTGGTGCCGTGCCACGCCACCCGCCTGGAGATCGTCTTGTAGCGGTGCGGGAAGCCCTTGGCGGTCTGGTACTGCTTGGCGAGCTTCAGGGCCGACTCGACCGACTCCGAGCCGCCGGAGGTGAAGAAGGCGCGGGCGTTGCCCCCGAGCGGGGCCAGTTCGCCGAGCCGGTCGGCCAGCACCGCGGCCGGCACGCTGGTGAAGCCGAACGGGTTGATGAACGGCAGCGCGGAGGCCTGCTCCGTCATCGCGTCGACGATCCGCTGCCGCCCGTAGCCGGCGTTGACCGAGTAGATGCCGGCCAGCAGGTCGAGGTACGGCTTGCCGTTGGCGTCCCAGACGGTCGAGCCCTCGCCGCGCACCAGCGTGAACGGCCGGTGCTCGGGCTGGAAGTAGGGGGCCATCTGCGTGCTGTGGATCCAGACGTTGTCGCGGACCGCCTCGCGCACTCGGTCGGCGTCGTAGCCGGGGCTCAGTTCCAGTCCGTGTTGGGTGGAGGTCATCGGCGCACTCCTTGCGTTGCTCATCGTCGGGCAGCCAAGCCACGGCAGTGTACCCAACGACCGTGCCGGCCCGAAGTGGCCCGCGGCACCGTGCCACCGATCGAGCGACCGAACCGCTGCGCGATATCCTGACGCAGCAGGCGGGCGGGCACCGGTCCCGTCCAGGGCAGCTTGGTCGTCGCCGGATCGCCGGGGCGGGGAGCGGGAAGGATGCCTCAGAAGTCGCGCCGTCAGCCGAAGCGGGTGGTGGTCCGCCCGGAGCCAGTCGTCGTCGCGCCGGCGAGCGCGACCGGCGGCGACGAGTGGCCCCCGTTGCTGCCCGAGCTGTACATCAACCGTGAACTGAGCTGGCTGGAGTTCAACCGGCGGGTGCTGGGCGAGGCCGAGCAGCCGAACCCCCTGTTGGAGCGGGTCAAGTTCCTCGCCATCTTCTCCTCCAACCTCGACGAGTTCTTCATGATCCGGGTGGCCGGGGTCCGGCGCAAGATCGCGCTCGGCATCGCCGAGCCGGGACCGGACGGGCGTACGCCGAGCCAGGTTCTCGACCTGATCCGCAGCACCACCCAGTCCCTGCTCGACCGGCAGGCGGCGCTGCTGCGCGACGACCTGTTGCCGCGCCTCGCCGCCGAGGGCATCGTCGTCGTCCCGTACCGATCGCTGGCCGCCGGCGAGCGGGAGCGGCTGGCCGAACGGTTCGAGCAGGCGATCTTCCCCATCCTGACACCGCAGGCGATCGACCGCGGACGTCGGTTCCCTCATGTCTCAAACCGCAGTCTCAACCTGATCGCCTCGCTGATGATCGGCGGCACGCCGCGCTTCGCCCGGGTTAAGATCCCGGCGACGCTGGGCCGGTTCGTGCCGGTCGCGCCGGGGCCGCAGAGACCGTCCGCCGCCGAGCCGCAACGGTTCGTGATGGTGGAGGAACTCGTCGCCGCCCATCTGCCGCGCCTCTTCACCGGCGGTGAGGTGGTCGCGTCCTACCCCTTCCACGTGACGCGGGACTCCGACATCGAGGTCGACGAGGACGGCGACCAGGAGGGCGACGACGGCTCGACCCTGATGACGTCGATGCAGGAGTCGATCGC
>JBDHWC010000114.1:0-8513 GCA_039809985.1 Thermomicrobiales bacterium
GCCGGGGGAGCGCTCCCGGCCCGCCCCGCCGGTCCGGCTCCCCGCCGGGCCGCGTCGTATACTCGCGCCCGTGGTTCGGGACGAGCGCATGCGCACCGGCAACGACGGCAACGGGACGGGCCGGCACGCTGCCGACCCCGCCGCGCCGTCCCCGGACTCCGACCGAGTCGCCGACGCCGCGCCGGACTCCGTTCCCGCCCTCTCGCCCGACGGCCACCCGAGCAACTCCCCGGCGGCAACGGCCATCGCGTCGACGACCTCCGGGCCCCGCCGCCGCTGGCGCGTCGTCCTCACAGTCGAGACGCTCTGCTGGACCCTGATCCTCGCCGCTGCGGTCCTCACCCGCTTCTGGGACCTCGGCAGCCGCGCCCTCCACCACGACGAGAGCCTCCACGCCTACTTCTCGTGGCTGCTCGCCACCGGTCAGGGCTACCGCCACGACCCGCTCATGCACGGGCCGTTCCTCTTCCACGTCACCGCACTCGTGCAGTGGCTCTTCGGCGACACCGAAGCCACCAGCCGCGTCCCCGCCGCCGTCGCCGGCGTCGCCATCGTCTGGCTGCCGTGGCTGCTGCGCGGCCCGCGCCTGCTCGGCCGCTGGGGGGCGCTCTTCGCCGGCCTCCTGTTCCTCGTCTCGCCGGCGATCCTCTACCAGAGCCGCTACCTGCGCCACGACATCTTCACCGTCGCCGGGGCGCTCCTCCTCTTCATCGCCATCGTCCGCTACGTCGACCGGCCGGAGCGCCGCTGGCTGGTGACGATGGGCCTCACCAGCGGCTTCCTGCTGGCCAACCACGAGATCGTCTTCGGCATCGGCGCGATCTTCGTCGCCGTCCTCCTCGGCGCGCTCGCCCTCGGCCGGCTGCGGGCGGCCGGCGCGGTGGTCGCCGCCACCGGCGTCGTCTGCCTGCTCCTGCTCAAGATCGTGCCGCGCCTCGGCGCGGCCCCGTTGCCGCGCATCCCCTGGAGCAACCCGACGCAGGACGAGCAGGCCGCCTTCTACCGGGCCCTGCTGACCAACCCTCTCGTCCTCTCCCTCCTCGCCGCGCTCGTCCTCGGCATACTCGCCGCGCTCTGGGTGATCCGCCGCCAGTACGGCCCGGAGCGGCCGCCCGAGGGGTGGGTCGAGCGGGTCCTCGGCGGCGGCGCGCCGGGCAGCGTGCAGGACGCCTTCCGCCACGCCCTGCACGACCGCGACGGCCTCGCCGTCGCCCTCACCTGCCTGATCGTCGTCTTCGTCCTCCTCTTCACCACCTTCTTCACGAACCTCTACGGTCTCGCCAGCGGCACCTTCTCGACCGACGGCACCCTCCTCTACTGGCTCGGCCAGCACGACTACCGGCGCGGCGAGCAGCCGTGGTTCTACTACCTGCTCCTCTTCCCGCAGTACGAGTTCGTCGCCGCCCTGCTCGGCACGGCGATGACCGCGGTCGTCGGCTGGCGCGCCCTGCTGGTCGCGCTCGGCCGACGCGCGCCGGGGCCGCGCTTCTTCACCCAGACGATGCTCGCGGTCTGGTACGTCGGCATCTTCCTCGCCCTCTCGTGGGCCGGCGAGAAGATGCCGTGGCTGGTGGTCCACATCACCCTGCCGGCGACGCTCCTCGCCGCCGCCCTCCTCGGCGAGTTCGCCGAGCGGTGGGCGCCCGCCGCCGACCCGGCCCGGGCCGCCGGCCGCGGCTGGGGCCGGCCGGAAGGGGCCCTCGTCGCCGGCCTGCTCGTCGCCGCCGGTTGCTGGGTGCTCCTCGCCGGCCAACTGACCTACGGCCAGTTCGTCCCCTCCGACGCCGCCGGCGGCTGGAGCCGCGAACTGACCGCCGCCGCCCTCGACCACTGGTGGCTGCTGGCGGTGCCGCCGCTGGCCGCCCTCGTCGCCCTCGCCGTCGCGGTCGCCGGCCGCGGGCCGCGCCGGGCGGGGGCCGCCGCGCTGGTTGCCTTCGCCGTCGGCCTCGTCCTCCTGCAAGTCCACGCCGGCTGGCGGCTGACCTACCTCGAGGGCGACGTGCCGAAGGACATGCTCGTCTACACCCAGACCTCGCCCGACGTCACCCGCGTCGTCCGCGAGCTGACCACCCTCTCGCAGGCCACCACCGGCGGCAACGGGCTCGTCGTCTGGTACGACGACAACAACGGCGTCTCGTGGCCGATGCAGTGGTACCTGCGCGACTTCCCGAACCGCAACCTGTTCGGCCACAGCCTCAGCGCGCCGCCGCTGAACGCCCCGATCGTCCTCGTCGGGTCCGACAACAACGCCTCCGTCCGCGGCGCGCTGAGCGGCTACACGCCGCAGACCTACGTCCTCCGCTGGTGGTTCCCGGAGGACCCGATCTACCGCGACTTCGCGATCGACCCGGCGCTGGCCCCCGGCCGCTCGGCATGGGCGGCGAGCGACCAGCCGCACGGCCTGCTCGACATCGCCCGCTCCGTCGGCAGCAGCCTGGGCCAACTGCGGAGCCCGGAGGAGCAGGCCCGGCTCTACCGCCTCGTCATGTACCGCGACCTCCCCGCCCGCATCGACTCCTACCGCTTCACGCTCTACGTCCGCAACGACCTGCTGCCGCTCTACAACTCGCTGCGCTACTGACCGCGCCCCGGAGGCCCCCTGTGACCTCGGTTCCGCCCGACTCCCCCGACCCGACGCCGCCCGTCGCCGACGCGCACCCCGCGCCGGCGGTCGCGCCGCCGGGCCCGGCCGCCGACGCCGCGCTCGACCGGACGATCGACTTCGGCCGGATCGGCTGGGCGACCCTGCTCTGGGCGGCGGTCCTCGTCGCTGCCGCCGCGCTCCGGTTCGGCAAGCTCGGCGAGTGGGCGCTCTCCCCGGCCGAGGCCCGCCACGCGTGGGACGCCTGGACGCTCTTCCGCGGCCAGCCGGCCCCCGTCGGCGACGCGATCCCGACCGGCGCTCCCCTGCCGCTGCTGCTGCAGAGTCTCGCCTTCTTCCTCTTCGGCGTCACCGACGCCACCGCCCGCATCGTCTCCGCCGCGGCCGGGCTCGGCATCGTCCTCCTCGTGCCGCTCCTCCGGCGCTGGGTCGGCGGCCCCGAGGCGCTGGCGATGGCCGGTCTCGCCGCGGTCTCGCCGATCCTCGTCTGGGCCTCGCGCGTCGGCGACGCCGAGAACGTCGTCGCCTTCCTCGCCCTCCTCCTCGTCGTCGCCCTGCTCCGCGCCGCCGGCGACGGAGAGGGCGGCCCCGACCTGCGCTGGGCCGCCCTCGCCGGCTTCGCCGCCGCCGGCCTGCCGGCGTCCGGCCCGAGCGGCGTCTCGGTGCTGCTCACCCTCGTCGTCGCCGTCGTCGCCGCCGGCCGCGACCGGGACGGGGCGGTCAACCGGGGCCTCGCCGCCCTCCTCGGCCGCCGCGGCCTGACCGTCTTCCTCGGCACCGCGCTCGTCACCCTGCTGACCTGCTTCACGCGGCTCTGGAGCGAGCCGGCCGCGATCTCCGGCGTCGGGCTCACCCTCCGCCACTGGGCCGAGCTGCTGGCCGGGCCGGGCAACGGCACGCCGACCTCGTTCTTCCTGCTCGCGCTCCTGATGTACGAGCCGCTGGCGCTCCTGCTGGGACTGGTCGGGGCGGCGCGGGCCCGCGCCCTCCCGGCCGTCCCCAGCATCGGCACGCTGTTCGGCACGTGGTTCATCGCCGCGCTCCTCCTCTGGAGCTTCAGCGGCGGCCGCGCCCCGTCGCAGGCGGTCCACGTCGCCCTGCCGCTCGTCCTCCTCGCCGGGGGGGTGCTCGGCGGCGCGCTGCGCAAGGTCGACTGGGACGACGTTCGCCGCGGCGACGGCGGCCTGCTCCTGCTCTGCCTCGCCGGCTTCGTCGTCTCGCTGATCGCGCTGCTGATCACCCTCGCCCGGACCGCGAGCGGGGCCCGCGAGCAAGTCGTCGTGCCGGCGGTGGTGATCACCATGCTGGTCGTCGTCCCGCTCGCCTGGGCGATCTGGACCCTCGCCGACCGGGAACGGCGGGCGGGCCGCGCCGGCCAGACCAGCCGCGTCGTCCTCGTCGCCGCGCTCCTCTTCCTCGGCGGCTACGGTGTGCGCAACGCCACCCAGCTCGTGCTCGGCCGCGCCGCGACCGGCGAGGAGCTGATCGCCCAGCAAACCTCGACCGCCGCGGTCCGGCCCGCGCTCGACCGCCTGAACCGGCTCAGCCGCGACGTCTCGGTCGAGAACGGCTCGGTCCGCGACGTCACCGGCAGCTTCGGCCTGACCGTCGCCGCCGAGCGCGACGTCGAGTGGCCGTTCCGCTGGTACTTCCGCGACTACCCCGACTTCTCGGTCGTCGGCCCCGGCGAGGGGCCGGCCAGCGGCGCGCAGGTGGTGATCGCCCGCAGCGGCGACGGGATGGCGGCGGCGGGCTACGCGCCGCAGCCGCTGCCGTGGCTGAACGGGGTCCCGGCCGCGTTCGCCGACCCCGACCCGCTCGGGCTGGCGAAGCAGCTCGTCAACCCCTTCGACTGGCTCGCCGGCCTCAGGTTCGCCTTCTTCCGCGAGGGGGTCGACGTCCCGCCGCCGAGCGAGGTCGTCCTCGGCCTCAGCGCTGACCTCGCGGCCCGCGTCTCGCCGAACACCGGCCCGCGCAACATCGGCGACCACTCCGGCGCGGGCAGCGGCCCCGGCCAGGTCAACCAGCCGGTCGGGATCGCGGTCGCCCCGGACGGCACGATCGCGGTGGTCGACCAGGGAAACGCCCGCATCGTCAGGTACAACAATGACGGCACCTACCGCGACGCGTGGGGCCCCGAGTCGGGCTTGGTCCTCGGCCGCACCGACAGCGGCCTCGGGCCGACCGGGATCGCCTACGACCCGAACGGCCTCGCCTGGGTGGCCGACACGTGGAATCACCGGGTGATCGCGCTCGACCCGAGCGGTCGCGTCGTGCGCGAGCTCGGCGGCGCGGCCACCGGCGACGGCGCCCACCAGGCGGCCGACACCGGCGACGACCCGGCGAACGTCGGGGCCGACCCGGGCGAGTTCTTCGGCCCCCGCGCGGTGGCGGTCGCCGGTGACGAGGTCTACGTCGTCGACACCGGCAACGAGCGGGTGCAGGTCTTCGGCGAGGACGGCCAGTTCCGCCGCGTCTGGGGCGGCTACGGCAGCGGCCCCGGCAACCTGATCGAGCCGGTCGGGATCGCGATCGGCCCGGACGGCCTCGTCTACGTCGCCGACTCCGGCAACCAGCGGATCAGCCGGTTCCGACCCGACGGCACCCCCGTCGACCAGTGGGTGGTGCCGGCGTGGCCGGCGCACGACCCGAGCGGGGTCCGCCCGTCGTTCCAGCCGTACCTCGCCTTCGGCCCGGACGGCGCGCTCTACGCCTCCGCCTCAGACCACGGCAGCGTCGAGGTGCTCGACCGCCGCGGCGCGACCGTCGCCAGCGTCACCAGCGCGGGCAACCAGCCGCTGCAGCAGCCGGTCGGCGTGGCGGTCACCGCCAACGGCCTCCTCCTCGTCACCGACTTCGGCGCGAGCGCGGTCGATCGCATCGTCCCCCCCGCCCTGCCGCCGCCCGCCCCGGCCAGCCCGATGGCCGAGGCGACGCCGGCGGGGTAGGCGCGCGCGTCTCGCGGCCGGGTCCGCCGGGACCGCCCTCACCCCCCAGCCCCCTCTCCCATGGCGATGGGAGAGGGGGAGGTATCCGTTGGAAAGCGACTGGGAAGCCGCCGCGCCGCGGCAACCCGGGGGTGCGGGGGAGGGCTTGGCCCTCCCCCGATTCATTTGCTCCCCCTCTCCCGCCGCCGCGGGAGAGGGGGCTGGGGGATGAGGGCGGTCCCGGCGGACCCGGCCGCGAGACGCGGACAGCGCTTTCCCTTGGAGACCTCCCCCTGTCAGGGGAGAGGAGGAGAAACCTGCGCGGGGGGCCAAGCCCTCCCCCAAGGCCACGGGATGTCACGACGCGGCGGCTTCCGAAAGGTTGGCCCCTGTCCGACGTCGGTTTGCGGCAAGCCAACCCCGCTCCCCCAAGGGAACATCCCCGATCACCCAGTCGCCCACACCCGCGAGGCGTCAGTACGAGCGCGGCAGGCCGAGCACGTGCTGCCCGAGGTAGGCGAGCACGAGGTTGTTGTTGACCGGGGCGACTTGGTAGAGGCGCGTCTCGCGGAACTTGCGCTCGACGTCGTACTGGTCGACGAAGCCGTTGCCGCCGTGAGTGTCGAGGCAGACGTTCGCCGCCTCCCAGCTCGCCTCGCTGGCCAGCAGCTTCGCCATGTTCGCCTCCGCCCCGCACGACGCCCCGGCGTCGAACAGGGCCGCCGCCTGCCAGCGGACCGCGTCGGCGGCGGCGATGTGCGCCCACGCCTTGGCGAGCGGGAACTGGACCCCTTGGTTCGCCCCGATCGGGCGGCCGAAGACGACCCGCTCGTTGGCGTAGGCGACAGCCCGCTCGACGAACCACTTGCCGTCGCCGATCGCCTCCGCCGCCAGCAGGATCCGCTCCGCGTTCCAGCCGTCGATCACGTAGCGGAAGCCCATCCCCTCCTCGCCGACCAGCGCGTCGGCCGGCAGCCGCAGCCCCTCGTAGCGGATCTGGAACGTCTCGTAGTTGAACATCGTCCGCACCGGCTCGACCGCGATCGTCCCCTGCGCCCGCGCCTGCCGCAGGTCGACGAGGAAGAGGCTCAGCCCCTTGGTCCGGTCGGCCGACGCGTCGCGCGGCGCGGTCCGCGCCAGCAGCAGCATCAGGTCGGAGGTCTCCAGCCGGCTGGTCCAGTTCTTGTGGCCCCTGACCACCCAGCCGTCGCCGTCGCGGGTCGCCGTCGTCGCGATCGCGGTCGTGTCCGACCCCGCCTCCGGCTCGGTGATCGAGAAGGCCTGCAGTCGCAGCGAGCCGTCGGCGAGGTCGGGCAGCCAACGTTGCCGCTGCGCCTCGCTGGCGTGGCGGACGAGGGCCCGCATCACGTACATCTGGGCGTGGCAGGCGGCGCTGTGGCCGCCGGAGCGGTTGACCTCCTCGAGGACGACGCTCGCCTCGGCCACCCCGAGACCGCCGCCGCCGTAGCGGGCCGGGATCAGGGCGGCGAGGAACCCGGCCTCGGTCATCGCCCGCACGAAGTCAGTCGGATGCTCCCGCCGCCGGTCGAGATCGCGCCAGTAGGCGTCGGGGAAGCGGGCACAGAGCGCGCGCACCTCCGCCCTGAGCCGGTCTTGGTCGGGGGTCAGCGTGCGGTCCATCGCGGCAGGTCCTCGCGGCGCGCGGGGCTCAGTCCCCGAGCGGGATCAACTCGGTCTCGACCTCGCCCAGCACGCCCATCTCGACCCGGGCCTCGACGAATCCGACGATCTTGGCCAGCATCGCGTCGGCGTGGGGCGCGCTGTTGGAGACGACGGCGACGACGAGGGTCGCCACCCGGTGGTCGTCGAGGTCGGCGGTCTCGGCGATGGCGGCGTTGAACTTCTGGCTCACCTGCTGGGTCAGCGAGCGGACGACGTGCCGCTTGTCCTTGAGGGAGAAGCTCCCCTCGAGGTAGAGGGTCAGCCGCGCCACCCCAACCACGCTCGCCACCCGCCGCCCCTCACGCCTCGGTCCGCTCGACCGAGATGAGCGTCCACGGACCGTCGACCGTCGTCGACCACGACAGGCCGCGCGCGTTGGCGATCCGGGCGGCGATGCCGTGGAACGCCGCAGCCGTTGCCGGTGCGACGCCGATCAGCTCGACGAGCCGCTGGGCCGGGAAGCCGCCAAGCGTGGCGGTGGCGCGGTTCGGCCCGAGCTCGGTGGCGGCCACGGTCGCGCCGAGCGAGCGGTAGTTGGTCAGCATCGCGTCGAGGAACTCGCCGGCGTCCCACGGGCGCGGGTCGCCCCAGCCCGGCTCGAGGCCGCCGCCGACGTGGGCCGCCCAGTCGGCGGGCGCGATGCCGCGCGCCTCGAGGAAGGCGAGGGTGGCAAGGATGATCGCCTGAGCGTTCGCCTGCGCCTGCTCCAGCAGCTCGGCGTCGGTGTACTCCTCGTGGCCGTGCTCGATCTCGAACCCGGCGTCGTCCATCGGCTCGCTCCTCCCGCCCTCGCGCCGCGCCCCGGCGGTCCGGTCGATGCTACCGCACCGGCCGGAACGCGTGCCGCGCCATCGCTGACATGGGGGCACCCTTGAGGTGCGGCATCGGCACCTCACGGCGGCTCGCTGAGGATTCCCTCACCCATCCAGTCCCCGCACCCGTGGCCATTGCAGACAAAGGGGGGTCTCCGTCGGGAACTGGCCGCGCAGCGGCAGCCCAAGAGCGGGGGGGAGCCCGGTCCTCCCCCGACCTGGTGTCCCCTCTCCCGCCACCGCCTGACAAGGGGAGGCCTCCGCTGGGAGGCAGCGGCCCCACGGCTGCGTTCTTCTGGCGCGACCTGACGAGGGGGTTCCACCGGGGAGCGGCCGCGCCGCGGCGATTGGGGGGGCCGAGGGAGGGCCAAGCCCTCCCCCGATTCAGTTGCTCCCCCTCTCCCGCCGCCGCGGCTGACAGGGGTACGCATCCGGGCCTCGCGGCCGGGCCCGCCGGGACCGCCCTCACCCCCCAGCCCCCTCTCCCGC
>JBDHWC010000115.1:0-8477 GCA_039809985.1 Thermomicrobiales bacterium
GGCCCCGGGGCTGTCCGGACCCCGGCCCGCTCGCCTCGCGGGAGAGCCCTTCGCCGCGGCGGCGGCTGGGCGACAGCTCCCGCGGCAGGCCACCGCCGTCCGCCGCTTTCGCCCGCCGGGCGCAACCTTGGCCGGCTCGGGGGGACGTGCGCGATCAGGTCGCCCGCGCGCGGGCCTGACCGCGAGCTAGCACGGCGCGATGCAGGCGCTGATCTCGCTCTCGACGACGCAGGCGGTGCCGGTCGCGCAGTCGGCGTTGCTTTGGCAGTAGTTGTGGCAGTTCGGGTCGGTGAAGGGGGAGCAGGGGAAGAACCTCCCGCACAGGTAGTTGTTGCTGCCGTCAACCGACCCGGAGCATTGCCCGCCGCACCCGGCCGAGCAGCCGCCGCACGACAGGCCCGACGTGATCTGGAAACAGCCCCCGTTCACGCATTGGTACCCGCCGGGGCAGTTCGACGCGTCGCAGACGCCGAACACGCAGCTGCCGTCGACGCAGGTCGCCCCGGCCGCGCAGCACGCCCCGTCGCAGATGTCGGCGCAGCGGCCGTCGCAGCAGCCCCAGCCCGCCGGGCAGGCGTGGCCGCAGGCGGCGCAGTTCGCCGGGTCGGAGGGGAGACTCGCGCACACCCCGGAGCAGCAGGTCTGCCCGGAGGGACAGGCGCCGCAGTCGAGCGTGCCGCCGCAGCCGTCGCCGAGCGTGCCGCACTGGCCGGGCTGGCACGTCTGCGGGGTGCAGCAGTTGCCCGCGTCGCAGACTTGGCCACGGTCGCAGGTGTTGTCGCAAATGCCGCAGTTCTCGGGGTCGGTCTGGCGGTTGGTGCACTGGTCGCCGCAGCAGGTCTGGCCCGCGGCGCAGCACTCCCCCGCCGCCTCGCAGCAGAACGCGGCGGCGCAGCACGTCGCCCCGCAGCACGTCTCGCCGGACGGGCAGCAGACCGAACCGCAGCACGTCTGCCCGCTCGGGCAGCAGGTGCCGGCGCAGCACGACTCGCCGGCCGCGCAGTGCGTCCCGTTCGGGCCGCAGGCCGGGCCTTGGCAGACGCCGTCCTGGTCGTCGCAGGTCTGGCCGTTCGGGCAGGTCCCGCAGGACCCGCCGCAGCCGTCCGGGCCGCACGTCTTCCCTTGGCAGTCCGGCGCACACTGGCACCGCCCCTTGCGGCAGGTCGACTGCGGCCCCGTGCATGCCGCGCACGCCGCGCCGCCCGTGCCGCAGGCCTGCTCGGTGTTCCCCGGCTGGCACGTGCCGTTGCTGCCGCAGCACCCGTTCGGGCAGGTCGAGGACGAGCAGGCCGGCTGGCCTTGGCATTGGCCGTTGGTGCCGCAGGTCTGGCCGGGCAGGCAACTGCCGCAGGTGCCGCCATTGCCGCAGCCGTCGGGGCCGCACGCCTTCCCGCCACAGTTCGGGGCGCAGCAGAGACCGCCCCGGTTGCACTGGTTGGACGGGGCCTCGCAGCAGCCGGCCTCCGGGCAGCAGCCGGTCGCCGCAGGGCTGCACGACTGATTGCCGCAGGTGAACGCCTTGGCGGCGCACTGCTGGCCGAAGCAGTTGCCGGTGCAGCAGTCGCTGTTCTGGCCGCATGCCTCGCCGTTCTCCGCGCAGCCGAGGGTCGACGTGCAAGTCCGGTTGTCGCAGTGCCGGGTGCAGCACTCCTCGTCGCGCGAGCAGGCGTGGCCGTTGTCATGGCAGGACTGGCCGTGCTTCTGGCACTTCCGGTGCTTGCTGACGCAGCGACCGTGGCAGCGCCTCTTGCCCGACGGGCATGGCCTGCCGTCGGTTGTCGCATCCGCACCGGCGGACGCGTCCGCCCGGCGCGAGTGAGCGGACTGGGGGGATCGGTCTCGTGACGTGACGTGGTGGCGGTTCGTGCGGTCCGTCGCCGTTGCGGACAGTTCCAAGGCGCCGGCAACGGCACCGCCGAGCAGCGTGGCGAGGGTGGCGCGGCGCGAGGCCCGGTGGGACATCGCGCGAATCAGGCGATCAAACCGGGTCGGGTCCACGTCGTCCTCCCGAGAACACGCCTCCGCCCGCCGTGCTCGGCAGCAGTCCACCAACGCAGCCGACCCGTGTGGTAGTGAGCACGCATCATAGCGGCATTCGGCGGGAGATGGGAACGACAGGGCCAAGGCACGCCGGGGCAGGCCACACGCCCGAAGGAGCACCTCCCCGGGCGTCGGGGTCGCGGGTCAGGGATGATCCGGCGCCTCTCGACGCCTCGCCTACCGGACCAGCCGGGCCCCCGGTGCCAGCACCGTCGTCTCGCTGTCGGCATCTGAGGTGCGGCCGATCAGCAGCGCCATCCCGGCGGCGACGAGGCAGAGCAGCCCCGCGCCGACGAAGGCGACGACGTAGTCGCCGAACAAGGTGCGGACGATCCCCGCGAACGACGCGGCGGAGGCCGCGCCGAGCTGGTGGGCGGCGAAGACCCAGCCGTAGAAGACCGCGCCGTTCTCCCGCCCGAACAACTTGGTGCTGAGGGCCACGGTCGGCGGCACCGTCGCCACCCAGTCGAGCCCGTAGAAGACGACGAAGACGATCAGCGCCGCGTTCGGCAGCCCGAACGCCGCCGGCAGGTAGAGCAGCGACAGCCCGCGCAGGCCGTAGTAGAGGAACAGGAGCTTCCGGCTGTCGTAGCGGTCGGTCAGCCAGCCGGAGGAGACGGTGCCGACCACGTCGAAGACGCCGATCAGGGCGAGGAAGCCGGCGGCGGTCGTCTCCGCCATCCCGTGGTCGACCGAGGCCGGGATCAGGTGGGTGCCGATCAGGCCGTTGGTGCTCGCCCCGCAGACGAAGAAGGTCCCCGCCAGCAGCCAGAAGTCGCGCTTGCGGACGGCGAGGCCCAGCCCGGCGAACGCGGTGCCGATCGGGTTGGCGACCGGCGCGAACGGCGGGTCGGCCTCGGTCGCGCCGTAGGCCCGCTGCCCGACGTCCTCCGGCTTGTTCCGCATCAGCAGCAGCACGACCGGCACCGCGGCCAGCGCCGAGACGGCGATCGCCACCGAGACGGTCCGCCACCCCTCCGTCGTCGCCAAGTGGGCCAGCCCCGGCAGGAAGACGAGCTGGCCGGTCGCGCTCGCCGCCGTCAGCGCCCCCAGCACGACGCCGCGCCGGGCGACGAACCAGCGGTTCGCCACCGTCGCCGAGAAGATCCCCGCCATGCAGCCGGTGCCGAGCCCGACCACCACCCCCCAGAGGAGGACGAGCTGCCACGGTTCGGTCATCCGGGTCGTCAGCAGCGCGCCGGCGGCGACGACGGCGAGGGCGGTGGCGACCACCGCCCGCACCCCGTAGCGGATCATCAGCGCCGCCGCGAACGGCCCGGTCAGGCCGAACAGCAGCAGGTTGACCGAGACCGCGAGCGAGATCGTCGCCCGGCTCCAGCCGAACTCCTGCTCCAGCGGCACGATCAGGATGCCGGGGGTCGAGCGAAAGCCGGAGGCCGCGAGGAGCGTGAAGAAGGTGACGGCGGCGACCACCCACGCGTAGTGGAAGCGCGGCGCGGCCGGGAGCGGCGCGGGTGACGGCATGGCGTGAGCGACCTCTGTCGCCGGCGGTGCACCGGCCCGACTGCGTAACCCCTGGCAATGCCGACACCGGTTACCGACCGGCACCCCCACCAACACTATCGAACGGGAAGCGACCTGTCAACGGCCAACGACGGACCGCGAGCGGCTCGCCGCAGGGGGAACTTGGCTCCCCCGGATCAATTGCTCCCCCCCTCCCCTCGCAGGCTGACAAGGGGAGGTATCCGTTCGGACGCGGCACCCGCGCCTCGCGGCAGGGCTCGCCGGGACCGCCCCCATCCCCCGGCCCCTCTCCCGCGGCGGCCTGACAGGGGGAGGTATCCGTTGGAAAGCCGTCGCGCAGCGACAATCCGGGGGTCTGGGGGAACCGAGTTCCCCCCGAGCCACGTGCTCTCCTTCCCCCCTCGCGAGGGCTGACAAGGGGAGGCATCCGATGGGAAGCGGCCGCGCAGCGGCAATCCGGGGGTCCGGGGAGGGCTTGGCCCTCCCCCGATTCATTTGCTCCCCCTCTCCCGCGGCGGCGGGAGAGGGGGTTCGGGGGTGAGGGCGGTCCCGGCAGACCCGGTCGCGAGACCCGGATACCACTATCCCTTGGATACCTCCCCTTGTCAGCCATCGCCATGGGAGAGGGGGCCGGGGGGTGAGGGAGCCCCAACCTCAAATCCGTGCCCGCTCCGTCGCCGCCCCTGCCGGCAGCGCGTCGAGGAAGCGCGCCATCCGCTCCAGCGCGGCTTCCAGTTGCGGCAGCGCAGTGGCGTAGGCGCAGCGGACGTGGCCGTCGCCCCCCGCCCCGAAGGCGTCGCCGGGGACGACCGCCACCCGCCCCTCTGTCAGCAGCCGCTCGGCAAAGGCCTGCGACGAGAGGCCGGTGGCCGCGACCGAGGGGAAGGCGTAGAACGCGCCCGCCGGCAGGTGGCAGGTCAGGCCCAGCCGGTTCAGGCCGCTGACGAAGAGGCGGCGGCGCGCGTCGTAGTCGTCGATCATCGCCTGCACGTCGCGGTCGGGCACCCGCAGCGCCTCGATCGCCGCCTCCTGCGCCTGCCGGCTGGCGCAGAGCGCGGTGTACTGGTGGATCTTCGTCATCGCCGCCAGCAACGGGCGCGGCCCCGCCGCGTAGCCGACCCGCCAGCCGGTCATGCCGTAGGTCTTGCTGAAGCCGTTCAGGAGCAGCGTCCGCTCGGCCATCCCCGGCAGGGTCGCCATCGGCACGTGCGGCGCGTCGTAGCTGAGCCGGTCGTAGACCTCGTCGCTGACCACCAGCAGGTCGTGGCGGCGGGCGACGTCGGCGAGCGCCTCCAGCGCGGCCCGGCCCAGCACCGCCCCGGTCGGGTTGCTCGGGCTGTTGAGCACGATCGCCTTCGTCCGCGGCGTCACCAGCCGCTCGGCGACCGCCGCCCGCGGCACGAAGCCGTCCGCCGCCGAGGTCGGCAGCGAGACCGGCACCCCGCCGGCGAGCGCGACGCACGGCGGGTAGGCGACGTAGCACGGCTCGGCGACCAGCACCTCGTCGCCGGGGTCGAGCAACGCCCGCAGCGCGAGGTCGAGCCCCTCGCTGACCCCGACCGTGACCAGCACCTCGTGGGCGGGGTCGTACTCCAGCCCGTAGCGCCCGCGCAGCGCCGCCGCGATCGCCTGCCGCAGCTCGAGCAGGCCGCTGTTGGCGGTGTAGGAGGTGCGGCCCCGCTCGAGGCCGTAGATGGCCGCCTCGCGCACCCGCCACGCCGTCCCGAAGTCGGGCTCGCCGACGCCGAGCGAGATCACGTCGTCCATCTGGCTGACGACGTCGAAGAAGCGGCGGATCCCCGACGGGGGAATCGCCTCCACCGCGCGCGAGAGCTTCATGGGGCCACCGCCAGTCGGTCGTCGTCGCCGGCCACCTCGGACCAGACCACGTGCTGCTCCTTGTAGACCTTCAGTTGGAAGTGGGTGTTGGTCGCCGTCACCCGGTCGATCGGCGCCAGCTTCTCCGAGACGAAGGCGGCGACCTCCCGCATCGTCCCCGCCTCGACCACCACCCGCAGGTCGTGACCGCCGGAAACGAGGTGGACCGAGCGGACCTCCGGGTGGCGGTAGATGCGGGCGGCGACCTGGTCGAAGCCGACGTCGCGCTGCGGCGAGACGCTGACGTCGATGAACGCCACCACCCGCTCGCGGCCGGCCCGGTCCCAGTCGACGATCGCGGTGTAGCCGCGGATCACGCCGTCCCGCTCGCAGGCGGCGATCTCGGCGGCGATCTCCGCCGCGGTCGCCCCGGTCATCTCGGCCAGTTGCGCCGCCGTGCGCCGCCCGTCGGCCTCCAGCGCCCGCAGCACCTTGCGCCGCAGTTCCCCCGGCTCACCGGCCACCGTCCCCACCTCCCGTTCCGCGGCAGTGTGGCGGGGGCGAGTCGAGAAGTCGAGGAGTGTGGCTGGCGGCTGATAGCTGATGGCTGGCGGCGAAAGGCCGCGACCCGGCACGACCCCCGACCCCCGACCCCCGACTCCCCGACTCCCCGACTCCTCGACTTCACCAGTACCGCATCGCGTCCTTGAACAACATCGCGAGGTCGTCCGGCGATGCGGGGCGGGGGGCGAGCTTGGTGACGCGGTGCTGCGGCAGCGTCCCCTCGACGAGGGCCGGGATGTCGGCCTCGGTGAAGCCGACCGCGCCGAGCCCGTTCGGCATCTCGACCCGCTTCATGATCGCGATCAGCGCGTCGGCGAGGATCTCGCCGGCGTCCTCCGGGGCCGCGCCGCGGGTTTCCGCGCCGAGGGCCCGGGCGGCGGCGAGGTGGCGCGCCGGGTCGGCCGCCGCCGTCCAGCGGAAGACCGCCGGCGCGTTGAGGATCACCGACATCCCGTGCGGCACGATCGGGTGGTCGGTCGGGTAGCCGTCCGGCACGAAGTCGCGGACCATGCCGGAGACGGGGTAGCTCATCCCGTGCGGCAGGTGGACCCCGGCGTTGCCGAAGCCGATGCCGGCGAAGGCGGCGGCCATCAGCATCGCCGAGCGCGCCTCCTCGTCCCCGGCCGGGTCGGCCACGGCCCGCGCGATGTTGGCCGACATCAGTTCCAGCGCCTGCATCGACCAGAGGTCGCTGATCGGGTTGGCCCCTTGGTAGGCCGGGCGCAGCCCCGGTTCCGGCGGGGCCGGCCGGTCGTGGTAGGGCAGCGCCGTGTACGACTCGATGGCGTGGCTGAGCACGTCGAGGCCGGAGCAGGCGGCCACGCTCGGCGGCATCGTCTTCGTGTTGTCCGGGTCGACGATGCCGAGCACCGGCCGCAGGGCGCGGTGGGCGATCCCCGTCTTGGCGTGCATCGCCACGAGGTCGAAGATCGCCACCCCGGTCGTCTCGCTGCCGGTCCCCGCCGTGGTCGGGATCGCGACCAGCGGCTTCAGCGGCCCCGGCACCGGCTTGCCGCCGCCGATCGGCGGGTTGACGTAGGCGAGGAAGTCGTCCGGCCACGTCG
Source organism: Thermomicrobiales bacterium (assembly GCA_039809985.1). Classification (GTDB taxonomy): domain Bacteria; phylum Chloroflexota; class Chloroflexia; order Thermomicrobiales; family UBA6265; genus JAICJJ01. Next base: position 6,972 of record JBDHWC010000115.1, read on the forward strand.
CGTAGAGGTTCGCCGCCTTCGCGGTGTCGATCACCGAACCGCCGCCAACCGCGACGTAGCCGTCGAACCCGCCGGCGGCCGCGAAGTCGATCGCCTCCCGGAACGAGGCGTCGGTCGGCTCGACCCGGACCCGGTCGTAGAGGACCGTCTCGACGCCCGCCCGCTTCGCCGCCGCCAGCACCGTCGCCACGCTCTCGCCGGCCGCCAGGCGCGGGTCGGTGACGACCAGTACCCGGCGGACCCCGAAGCGCCGCAGGTCGTCGCCGACCTCGCGGGTCGCGCCCGGCCCGAACTTGATGCTCGAGGTGTCCATCGTGAAGCGCGTCTCGCGCCCCGCCGCGCCTTCCATCCGCTCGCCTCCTCCCCCGTGCCACTGACCGACAAGGATACCCTTGCCCTGCCGGTTCCCCGGCCCTCCGTTGTTGCGCTCCTGACGCGACGCGGGCAGCGTCTGCAACGCGGTTGATGGGCCGACGGTGGTACACACTGGACGAAACCCGGTGTCGGTCGGGCGTGCGACGGCAGGTGGCGCCATGCGGTTGCGCAGCGTGGTTGGGATCGTGGCCCTCGGGGCGGCCGCAGCGTGGCTCCGGAGCGCCGACCAGCCGCGGGCACGGTCGGGCGCAGCGAGCAGCCCCGACCGTGACCTGCGGCGAAGGCCGCTCCGGGCGTTCAACCATGCCGTCCTCAACCCCGCCTTGCTGACCTTGGCCGGGCGGGCCGACCGCTCCTACCCTGCGGTGATCCGACACACGGGCCGCCGCAGCGGGCGGCCCTACGCGACGCCGGTCGCGGCGGTGCCGGTCCCCGGCGGCTTCGTCGTGCCCCTGCCCTACGGCCCCGACACCGACTGGTGCCTGAACGTCCGCGCCGCGGGCGGCGGCAGCATCGAGCGGAACAGGCGCCCCGTTCGGGTCGTGCGGCCGGAGTTGCTGACGGAGGCGGAGGCCGCGCCCCTGATCTCCCCGCGGCAACGGCGTCTGCTCGGCTGGTTCGGCGTCCGGGACTACCTGCTGCTCCACGACGCGGCGGCGGCAGCCGGCCCCGAGCTCGGCCCGGGGGCCGGCTGATGACGCGCCGCTTCCGCGACCGCCGTGACGCCGGCCGTCAGCTCGCCGCGTCCCTCGCCGGGCTGGCCGGCACGCCCAACCTCGTGGTGCTCGGCCTGCCGCGCGGCGGGGTGCCGGTCGCGGCGGAGGTGGCGGCCGCGCTCGGCGCGCCGCTCGACGTCTTCGTCGTCCGCAAGCTCGGCGTGCCGGGGCACGAGGAACTGGCGATGGGGGCGATCGCCTCCGGCGGCGCGCGGGTCCTGAACGAGGAACTCGTCCGCGACCTCGGCCTTCCCGCCGCGGCGGTGGCCGCGGTGGAGGCCCGCGAGCAGGACGAACTCGCCCGCCGCGAGCGGCGCTTCCGCGGCGACCGGCCACCGCTCGACCTGCGCGGCGCGACCGTGCTGCTGGTCGACGACGGGCTCGCCACCGGCTCGACGATGCGCGCCGCCGCCCT
>JBDHWC010000116.1:0-8467 GCA_039809985.1 Thermomicrobiales bacterium
GCGTCGGCGACGCGCAGGCCCGGCACGCCGTGGACCCGCAGGTCCGGCCCGACCACGCTCCCCGGCCCGACGCCCATCCGGCAGGTGCCGGCCGGGTGGAACCACGTGCTGACGCCCTGCCGAACGTAGTCGGCGATCGCCTCGTCGCTCTCGACCCGCGGCCCCGGGAAGTGCTCGCCGGCGTTCCAGTCGGCCAGCGCCGGCTGCGCCCCGATCTCGCGGGTGAGGCGGACGGCGCGCAGCATCGTCGCCATGTCGTCCGGGTGGGAGAGGTAGCGGGGGTCGATCAGCAGCGGGTCGTCCGCGCCCGGCCCGGCCAGACGGACGACGCCGCGGCTCTTCGGCCGGGTGATGCCGGGGATGATCGTGTAGCGCGGGCGGCCGTCGCCGCTCTCCGGCGCGAAGTGCGGCTCCTTGGCGTAGGAGATCTCGATGTCGCACGGCTGGCCGGGGGCCGAGCGGGCGAAGGCGCACCCCTCGGTACAGTAGGCGTGGAGGGTCGGCACCGGCCGGGTCGCGTCGTAGACGACGCCGATCAGCAGGTGGTCGACCAGCCCCTCCCCCACCGGCAGGTCGACCACCGGCCGCACCCCGACCTGCTCGAGGTGCGGCACCGGCCCGATCCCCGAGCGCAGCAGCAGCCGCGGCGACTCGAACACCCCGGCACTGAGGACCGTCTCCCCCGCCCCGATCGTCTCGACCGTCCCGCCCGCGCCGCGGACCCGGACGCCGGTCACCCGCCCGTCCCCGAACGCCAGCCCGACGACGTGGGCCCCGGTGCGCACCGTCAGGTTCGGCTGCCCGCGCACCGGCTCGACGAAGGCGCGGTGGCTGTTGACCCGCTCCCCGTCGCGGATCGTCGAGCGGTTCCAGCCGGAGCCGTCGAGGACGCCGCGGTCGAAGTCGGGGTTCTGCCCGAGGCCCGCCTCCGCCCCGGCGGCGACCATCGCCGCCGACAGCGGGTTGTGGGGCGACAGGTACGCCGGCCGCAGCCACGCCTCCAGCGCCTCGAAGGCGGGCCGGACGTCGTCCCAGCCCCAGCCGGCGCAGCCGAGGGCGGCCCAGCGGTCGTAGTCGGAGCGCGCGCCGCGCAGCCAGACCATCCCGTTCAGGCTGCTGGTGCCGCCGAGCACCCTGCCGCGCGGCATGGCGTGGGAGCGGCCCGCGGTGCCGGGCTGGGGAACGGAGCCGTAGGCCCAGTCGACGTCGCTCCCCCAGAGCGAGAAGTAGGCGCTCGGGGTGCGGATCGCGGGGCGGTCGTCCGGCCCGCCGGCCTCCAGCAGGAGGACGCGGCAGGCGGGGTCGGCCGAGAGCCGGTGCGCGAGGGCGCAGCCGGCCGAGCCCGCGCCGACGACCACGACGTCGTGGGCCGGGGGCACCGGGGTCAGGCCCCGTCGCCGGGGGCGAAGTGCCAGATTTCCCTGACCTCGGTCGAGTCGACCACGCCGTCCGGCCGGTAGTGCATCAGCGGCGACATCACCTCGGCCCACTTGTGGTGGATCTCGGAGTCCCAGAGCCGGTCCCACGCCGCCTCGTCGCGGACGCGGGAGGTGAGGAAGACCATGTCGTCGAGGTTCCAGAGGGAGATCTCGGCGATCCCCTGCGCGGTGATCTCGGCCTGCAGCTCCGGCCAGATGTTGTCGTGCCAGTGGACGTACTGGCCGAGCGCCCCCGGCTTCAGCCGGAGCAGGTACGCCTTGCGGATCGTCTCGTCGGGCATTCGACCGACCTCCCTCTGGTGGCACGACGGCCGCCGCCGCCCGCCGCGGCCGCGCCCGGAACGGCGGCAGGGTAGCGACTCCGGCCGGGGGCGTAAAGAGTCCCGGACTCCGCCGCCGACCGGGGGCGGCGGCCGCCGCGGCGCACGCCCCCGGCCGGGTTGCCGGCTGCCGCGGGGTCCGGCCCTGTGTCGGGCATTTGTATCGTGGTACGATGCCCGCTGCCCGTGGACGGAGCATCGGCCCCGGGCCGGTCGCACCGTCGTCGCCAAGGAGAGCTCCGCGTGGGCTGGGCCGCGTCCTTCTCGTCCACCAGTCGCCGCCAACCCACCCCTCGACCCGCACCGCCGCTGGCCGACTTCACCGCCGACCCGCGGATGCTCGTCATCGCCCTGCTGGCGGTGGTGATCGGCGTCATCGGCGCGCTGCTGGCGGTCCTGCTGCTGAAGCTGATCGCCCTGTTCACGAACATCTTCTTCTTCGGCCGCCTCTCGCTGGAGGCGGTGACGCCCGGCAGCAACCACCTCGGGCCGTGGGTGATCCTCGTCCCGGTCGCCGGCGGCCTGCTGATCGGGCTGATGGCGCGCTACGGCTCGGAGAAGATCCGGGGCCACGGCATCCCGGAGGCGCTGGAGGCGATCCTGATCGGCGGCAGCCGCGTGGAGCCGCGCGTCGCCTTCCTGAAGCCGCTCTCCTCGGCGATCTCGATCGGGTCCGGCGGCCCGTTCGGGGCCGAGGGCCCGATCATCCTGACCGGCGGCGCGGTCGGCTCCCTGATCGCCCAGTCGTTCAGCCTGACCGCCTCGGAACGCAAGACCCTGCTGGTCGCCGGCGCGGCGGCGGGGATGTCGGCCACCTTCGCCGCCCCGGTCGCCGCCGTCCTGCTGGCGGTCGAGCTGCTCCTGTTCGAGTGGAAGCCGCGCAGCCTCGTCCCGGTCGCCGTCGCCTCGACTGCCGCGGCGATCGCCCGCCGCGACCTCCTCGGCATCGGCCCCCTCTTCCCGGTGCCGCCGCACCCGGTCTTCGTCGGGCTGACGACGATGCTGGCCTGCGTCGTCGCCGGCCTCCTCGCCGGGGCCCTCTCCGGGCTGCTGACCCTCGCGGTCTACACCGCCGAGGACGCCTTCCACCGGCTGCCGATCCACTGGATGTGGTGGCCGGCGATCGGCGGCATCGCGGTCGGCATCGGCGGCTTCATCTACCCGCCCGCCCTCGGCGTCGGCTACGACGTGATCGAGACGATGCTGCGCGGCGACGCGACGATGCAGATGATCTTCGGCATCCTCCTCGTCAAGTCGACGATCTGGGCGATCGCGCTCGGCTCCGGCACCTCCGGCGGCGTCCTCGCCCCGTTGCTGATGATCGGCGGCGCGCTCGGCGGCCTCGAGGGGCTCGTCTTCCCCGACCACGGGCTCGGCTTCTGGCCGCTGATCGGGATGGCCGCCGTCCTCGGCGGCACGATGCGGGCCCCGCTCACCGGCGTCGTCTTCGCCCTCGAGCTGACCCACGACGTCAACATCCTGCTCCCCCTGCTCTGCGCGACGACGGTGGCCTACGCCTTCACCGTCCTCGCCATGCGGCGCTCGATCCTGACCGAGAAGATCAGCCGCCGCGGCCACCACCTGACCCGCGAGTACAGCATCGACCCGCTCGAGCTCGTCTTCGCCGGCGACCGGATGCACCCCGACCCGCTCGCCTTCGCCGTCGACACGCCGGTGCCCGAGGCGCTCGCCGCCATCGCCCCCGGCAGGGCCGGCCGTCCCGACCGGCAGGGGCTCTACCCGGTGGTCGAGGCCAACCGCCGGCTGGCCGGCGTCGTCACCCGGACCGAGCTGGCCGAGGCGGCGGCCGACCCGGCGACCGCCGGCCTGACGGTCGGCGCGATCGCCAACCGCGACCCGATCGTCGCCTGGCCGCGGGAGACCCTGCGCACCGTCGGCTTCCGGATGGGCGAGACCGACCGGACGCGCCTGCCGGTGATCAGCGACGACGGCGAGCACCGCCTGCTCGGGATGATCTCGGTCGTCGACCTCCTGCGCGCCAACGAGCAGGCACGGCAGGAGGACCGTCGCCGCGAGCGCGTGCTGCGGGTCGGCATCCGGCCGTCCGACCACCGCCTCCACGTGGACAAGGTCGGGCCGGAGGAGGTCGGCGGCTGACGGTCGCCCGCCAACACCGGCCGGGGGAGGCGAGCGGTCGCGGGCGACACTCGACGCTTCTGGGTGCCTTCGTTGTCCGGTCCACACTGTCGCCGCGACCGTGGGCCAAGCGAAGGTGCTCGCTGGGATGCGACATCCGGCGCTCGTGGACGGGCCCGCCGGAACCGCCCTCACCCCTCAGCCCCCTCTCCCGCGGCGGCGGGAGAGGGGGAGCAATTGAATCGGGGGAGGGCCAAGCCCTCCCCCGGACCCCCAATTGCCGCGGCGCGGCCGCTTTCCAGCCACGTTCCAACGATACCCGCCCCTGCCAGGCGGCGGCAGAGGAGGAGCGATGGCTTGGGGGAGGGCTTGGCCCTCCCCCGGCCCTCCGGGTTGCCGCTGTCCGACCGGCGCCTCCATCAGTCACGCAATGGCAAGCGAGGGGTCGTTGCTTGCCCAAGGAAGGACCAAGCCCTCCCCCGAACCCGCGGACTGCCGCTGCTTGGCGGCCTCCCGGCGCGCCCTTGTCGGACTGCGATGGGAGAGGGGGGAGGATTCTGCTCGGGGAAATAGCCCCGCCCTCACCCAGACCCCAGGATTGCCACGTCGCGGCAGCGGTTTCGACGAGGGCCCTCATTCGGGCCGTGCCGGGAGAAGCGACGTCGCGGGCTCGGAGGATGGCCAAGCCTTGCTGCGGACCCCCGGCTTGCCGCGGCGCGACGGCTTCCCGACCGACGTCCCCTTGCTCGGCTGCGGCGAGAGCGGGAGGGAAAAACCGGGGGGCCAAGCCCTTATGCCAATCGTGCGAACTAACGCCCTCTTCACGCGCGGGGAGACCGCCGCGCTGCCTCGTCGCCCGGCCAGTCGATGGGCCAAGGTCACCCACGCGTCTCGGCACCGCCCGCTCCAACGGACCGTTATGGGACGCAAGCCCTCGCGATTGGTATTACCCGGACCCCCGGCTTGCCGCAGCGCGACGGCTTCCCGACGGATGCCTCCCCTAGTCAGCCGGCCCCCCGGGAGATCGCTGCGCGGCCGCGTCTCGAATGGATACCCCCGTCTGCAAGCCATCGCACTGGGTGAGGACGATCCCGACGCGCTGGGCGCGGGATGCGGAGGCCGCCTCCTGACCGGTGCTTCCCCTCGGCAAACGACGGTGGAAATCGTCGCCTTGTCGTTTGCCAGCCGGTGAGGACGGGGGCATCCCGCGGCTTGGCAGCCTGCCCTGAGTCGCGCGCGGTTGCACCTGCCGGTGCGCGCGAGGTCGGCGGCCGGCGGACGGCTTGATCGCGTCGGGTGCGCCGGACGGCGGCGGGGCTGCCGCGCCGCGCCTACCCGGCGGGTTTCGTCCTCGCGGGCAGGCTGCCGCGGTGGAGCATCTCGCGGAGCCGAGCGTGCTCGTCGAGGTGCGCCTGCGTCAGCTTCCCCAGCACCGCCTCGCCGCCCGGACTGATCCGGACCAGCACCCGGCGGCTGTCGTGGGGGTCCGCCTCGCGCTGGACGAGACCCGCCTCCTCCAGCCGGTCGACGAGGCCGACCACCGAGTGGTGGCGCAGCTGCAGGGCGGCGGCCAGTTCGCCGACCGACGGCGGCCCGGTGCCGGCATGGCCGCGGATCGAGAGCAGCGCCTGGTGCTGCTGGGCAGTCAGGCCGACCTCGCGCGCCGCGTCCTCCGAGAAACGGAGGAAGCGGCGCAGCTCCGTCCGGAAGGCGGCGATGCGGCGGTAGTCGGCGTCGCTCAGCGCATGGTCGGCCACGCGTCCTCCTCCGGCCCGGCCGCCGCGCCTCCGGCCGGGGACGGGCCCGGGCCGGTCCGGGCCACCTTCGGGGGAGTTGACGCGCGGGCTGGCGCGACCCGGGCGGGGAGCCGTCCGGGCCGCGCGCGGCCGACCGATTCAGACAGATGCTACTTCAGCGACTTGATGAACGCGATCAGATCCTGGATCTGCTGCTCGGTCAGCGACTTGCCGTAGGGCGGCATCGACGGCGGGAAGCCCTTCACGATCTGGCTCATCGGGTCGACGATCGACTTGTGCAGGTAGGCGTCGTCCGCCTTCACCTTGGTGCCGTCCTCGAGCTCGACCTCGCTCCCGTAGAGCCCCTTCCACGTCGGGCCGACCACCGTCCGGCCGTCGACGCTGTGGCAGGCCAGGCACTGGGCGGCCAGCGCCTTCCCCTTCGTCACGTCGCCGGCCCCGGCCATCGGCGTCGCCCCCGGGGAGGCGACCGGGGAGGCGACGGGCGACACGCCCGGCGTCGGCGTCCCCTCCCCTTCCGCCCACGCCGCCGAGAGGCCGAACAACGCCAGCACCAGCACCGTCACGATGACTGTTCCCCGTCGCACCATCACCGTTCCCTCCCCTCGCCGTGTCTTCGTCACGGCATCGTCGTCGGCGTTCCCGGCGGCCGCCAGTTCTTGACCTCGTCCCACGTCAGCACGCCCCACTGCCCGGCCGCGTAGGCCTCCGCACCGGCACGGTCGCCGAAGGCGACCAGCCCCGTCCCCATCGGGGTCTTGGCCGACGGCCCGGCCACGTAGAAGGCCGTCGTGCCGTCGATCCATGCCCCGCCGGCGTCGTGGACCCAAACCCGGCCGGCGGGGAAGTGCTGTTCGCTCAGGGTTTCCATCATCTCCCCGGGGTCGTCGAAGGTCAAGACGTCGCCGCCCGCGGCCGGCACGAACCCGGCCGCGTAGCGCTCCTCGGAGATGATCATCCCGCAGCGGGCGCAGCGGTCCGTGCCGAAGGCGATGTCGGGCGGCCGGTCGGCCTGCGCCGGGCCGCCGCACCCCTGCAGCGCCAGCGGGGCGGCGAGCAGGCCGAGGAGGGCGCGCCGCCGCGACAGCGGGACCGCGCCCGCGCCACGGCTCATTGGTAGTCGGTCCGCTTGAAGAGCCAGTAGCCGATCGGCAGCGGCACCACCACCCACAGCGCCAGCAGCCCGAGCAGGAGCGCCGGCAGGGTCGACCCGAAGCGGCGCGTGGCGTAGATCCCCGCCGGCCCCAGCACGTCGAGCGAGGCCTGCAGCGTCTGCACGGCGACCAGCTTGTAGGCGTCGAGCGGGTTGGCCAGCGAGGCGGCGAGGAGGGCGCCGGGACTGAGGTCCATCACCAGCGCGCTCCCCATCAGGCCGAGGTCGCCGACGATGACGAAGCCGAGCCAGAGGGTGAGGGCGAGGCCGAGGGCGGCGGCCGTCTGCGGCGAGCCGCTCGAGATCAGGTAGCCGACGCTGAGCATCGCCAGCCCGAGCAGGAGCGTCAGTGCGACCAGGACCAGGAAGCCGGAGAGGCTGCCGGTGGTGCCGCGCGCCGCCATGGCGACGGCCGACAGCCCGAAGCCGAAGACGAGGATCAGCAGCAGCGCGAGCGCCGCGCCGAGGTACTTGCCGACGAAGACCTCGGCCGGGCTGACCGGCTGCGCCAGCAGGTAGTCGAGGCTGCCGTCCTGCCGGTCGGCGACCAGCGCCTGGGCCCCGATCGTCAGGCCGAGCAGCGGCACCATCAGCAGCATCAGGTTGAGCAGGCCGGCGGCGGTGCGGCCGAAGCCGGGCTGCCCGGTCAGCTCGGTCCCGGCCGCGGCGACGACCGAGAAGGCGATGCTGAGCAGCAGGAAGACCAGCAGGTAGAGCAGGAACCAGCGCGACCGGACGCCGGCCCGCAGTTCCCGCCCGACGATGGTGGTCAGGACAGGTCGGTCCATGTCGCTCGCTCCACGTCGATGTCGTCGATCCCGATCCCGGCCCCGGTCAGGGCGGCGATCAGCTCGGCCTTCCGCCCCGGCTCCACGGCGACCCGGACCACCGCCCCGTGCGCCTCGGCCGGCAGCCCGAGCCGCTCGAGCGTCCCCAGCGCCTCGGCCCGGTGGCCGTTGCTCAGGGTCAGCACCAGCCGGGTCGGCAGGCCGGCCGCGGCGAGGTAGGCGTCGGGGGTCACCTCGGCCTGGACCTCGCCCTGCTCCAGCAGCAGGACCCGGTCGGCCAGCGCCAGCACGTCGTCCTGCCGGTGGGAGGAGAAGACCATCACCATCCCGTCGCGCTTGAGTTGCCAGAAGAGCCGCAGCAGGTCGGAGCGGCCGCGGGCGTCGAGGCTCGCGGTCGGCTCGTCCAGCAGCAGCACCGACGGCGAGCCGACGAGGGCGAGGGCGACGCCGAGCCGCTGCCGCATGCCGCCGGAGAGCGCCGCCACCGGCCGGTCGACGACCTCGCGCAGGCCGAGCTGCTCCAGCGGCCCGGCCACGGCCGCCGCCGGGACCTTCTTCAGCCCGGCGATGTAGGCTGCCAGCTCGCCGACCGTCATCGCCGGCACCGGCAGCTGCTGCGGCACGTAGCCGATGCGCCGGTGCGCCTCGCGCCCGTCGCGGGCCGGGTCGGTGCCGTCGAGGCGGACCTCCCCCTCGTAGCGCGCGAGGCCGAGCAGGCAGCGCAGGATCGTCGTCTTCCCCGCGCCGTTCGGGCCCCAGAGGGCGAGCGCCTCGCCCCGGCCGACCTCGAAGCCGACGCCGCGGATCGCGGTCACCCGGCCGTACCGCTTGGTCAGGTCGCGGACGGCGACGACCGCCTCCCGCCCCGGCTGCTCCCCGTTCATCGTGCCCCCTCCGCCGCGCGCGGCGCGGC
>JBDHWC010000117.1:0-8464 GCA_039809985.1 Thermomicrobiales bacterium
CCAAGGCGTGATCGGAGTTCCGCTCCCGAGGGGAGCGTCGCCATGAAGGGACTCCGGCTCCTGCTGCTTCCCGGCGTCGGCATCGGCTACCAAGAATTTCACCGTGGGCATCCGGGCCGGTAATCGCCCGAATGCCTCGCCAGTAGACCAGGGGCGATCTTGCCTCTCGATCCGAGTGGTCGAAGCGTATCCGCCGCCTCCTTGAGTCGCCAATCCATCTCTACGATTCGGAATTCGCCCGCGCGCCTCTGGGGTCGACAACCGCTTCGACACCTTCGCCCGTTCGCTCAGCACCGCCGCCAGCTGCCGCGGCGCACTCCGCGTCCTCGCCGGGGCAGCTGCCCGCTCCGACGCCGGACGGCGCAACGGCAAGCGGGTCCGCCCCGCCGCCACGGGCCCGACCTGCGCCGCCGCCGGCAGCAAGAGCGGTACGGCCGAGCAGGCAGAACTCGATGCGGTGCTCGAGGACTGCGACCACGCCGCGGCGAACCTCGCTGGCAAAGCTCTCAACACCGCCGACTTGAGCAACGCGAGCCCCGCCCGGGCCGACCTCATGCCAATGGCGCGAACGAATGCCCCATCCACGCACGGGGAGACTGCGGCGCCGCCTCGTCGTCCTGCCCTTCGGTGGGCAAGGGTCGCCTGCGCATCTCGACGCCCCCCGCTCGAACGGACCCGGCATTGTGGGACGCTGCCCCTCGCGGCTGGGCTCCGAACCGCGGCTCAGCCGGGAACCCGGCCGAGGCCCGTGTCCTCCATCTCCCGCGCGTGGTCGGGCACATGGAACGCGGTGTGCCGGATCAGGAAGCGCAACCGCCACGTCCCGGCCGGCCGACCCGCGGCGTGGTGGGCGCGGACGGCATCGACGTAGGCGGCGCGGTGGTCCCTCGCCGCCGCGCCGACGGACATCGGCACGTCGTCCGGCCGCAGCCCGAGCGTCCGGCCCCGGTCACGCTCGACGCCGACGGGGTCTCGTCGCGGTCGCGGCCGCCGCCGCGCGGCCTCTTGCGCAGTTCGGCCGAGACCCGGGCACTCGGCTCGTCGAAGTACGCCCAGCACGCCTGCAGCGGGCTCAGAGCGCCCCGGCTCGGCAGCGGCCATCGGCTGCCGGTCGAAGTCCGAACTGGCGAACGGGATGCCCCAGAAGTCGGCCGAGCCGACCCCGGGTGCCGCTCGACGACCGGCACGCCGCCGGCCGACGCGGAGAGGGCCGGACCCAAGCCGCCACCTTCGGCCACCCGAGCGTGCCGCAGCCGACAGGCGAACAACCGCTCGACCGCCGCCGCCTCGGTCGCCGCCCCGCGTTCCCAACCGGGCCACTCCGGGGCGTAGGCGGCCACCTTGCGCCCCTTCGGCCCCTGCTCGACCGCCACCCGCGGCTCGGTCGGTCATCGCCGTCCCGGTTCCGTGTGCTGACCGGCGCTGTCTGCGGCCCACGCCGTCCATTCCACGCGCGGCGGGCACCATCGGCGAACGGTCCCGTCCGCCGCGCCTCGCGTCACCGGTCGATCTCGACCAGCAGCACCCACGCGTTGACGAAGGCGACCAGGAAGACGCCGAGGGTGCCGAGGGCCAGCCAGCGGAGGCCGCCCTCGCCGCGCCAGAGCGTCGCCGCCCCGGCAACGGCGAAGGGAAGGCTCGCCACTTGGCCGAGCAGCACCCGGCCGGCGAAGTGGCGGGGCCTGGCCGCCTCCCAGTCCGTGTGCGACCGCCGCTGCAGCACCACTGTCGCCAGCCACCCGACCAGCCCGAGCAGCAGCAGTCCCGCCCCGACCGTCGCCGCCGAGAGCCCCGGCACCAGCAGCAGGCTGCTCGCCAGCACCAGCAGCGCCAGCGCAACCAAGGCTTCCCCGGCCCGCGCCGGCACCCCCGGCGTCTTCAGGATCCGGTCGAGGTTGATCGAGACGCCGACGAAGATCAGCCCGGCCAGCGCCGCCGCCGCCCCAACCTGAGCCGTCGCGAACCCCGCCCAAGCCTCCATCCCGCGCCCCGCCAGCCGCCACCAGCCACTAACCGCCAGCCGCCTGCCACCAGCCGCCAGCCATCAGCCGCCAGCCTACGAATACGTCGGCAGCATCGCCCCGTGCGCCGCGATCAGGTCGTCGACCAAATCGTGGATCTGCTGCGGGTCGAGCTCGGCCGCGGTGTGCGGGTCGAGCATCGCCGCGTGGTAGACGTGGTCCCGCAGGCCGGTCAGCGCCGCCTCGACCGTCAGCCGCTGGACGTTGACGTTCGTCTGCATCACCGCCGCCAGTTGCGGCGGCAGCTCGCCGACATGCGTCGGCTGGACCCCCATCCGATCGACGAGGCACGGCACCTCGACCGTGCAGCCGCTCGGCAGGTTGTCGATCAGCCCGGTGTTGGCGACGTTGCCGTAGACGACCCGCGGCTGCCCCGTCTCCATGCTGTGGATGATCAGGGTGCCGTACTCGCCGGAATGGCCGCTCTCGTGGTCCTCCTGCTCCTCCAGCGCCTCCTGCCGCATCCGGGCGGCGAGCGCCGGGTCCTCCCGCTCCGCCATCGCGATCCGCCGCCGGGTCATCCCGTGCAGCTGGTGCCGCCGCTCCTCCTCGTAGCGGGCCAGCGCGCCGGGGTCGGCCGAGGTGAGGGCCGCCCGGTGCGCCTGCCACTCGGCGATCTGGTCCTCGCAGCGGGCCGGGTACTCGTCGAGCGGGATGTTGTAGCGGTCGATCAAGTCCTCCCGGCCCCGCTTGATGAACCAAGGGACGTACTCCGAGAAGTGCTCGCTCGACTCGGTCACGAAGTAGCCGAGCCGTCGGAAGACCTCGAACCGGACCCGCTCCCACGCCGGGAAGTCGCCCCGCGCCGCCACTTCCCGCAGCGCCGGGTAGAGGTCCACGCCGTCGCGCTCGAACCGGAGGTAGAAGGCGACGTGGTTGATCCCGGCGCAGCGGTAGCTCACCTCGTCGGCGGGGACGCCGAGCCAGCCGGCGATGTCGCGCGCGGTCCCCTGCACCGAGTGGCAGAGCCCGACCGTCTTGACCGGGGTGGCGCGGTTCATCGCCCAGCAGAGCATCGCCATCGGGTTGGTGTAGTTGAGCAGCAGCGCGTCCGGGCAGACCGCCGCCATGTCCTCGCCGATCCCGAGCATCACCGGGATCGTCCGCAGCCCGCGCATGATGCCGCCGATGCCGAGCGTGTCGCCGATCGTCTGCCGCAGGCCGTACTTCTTCGGGATCTCGAAGTCGATCACGGTCGAGGGCTTGTAGCCGCCGACCTGGATCATGTTGATCGCGTAGTCGGCCCCCTCCAGCGCCCGTCGCCGGTCGGAGTGGGTCTCGATCGTCGGCTTCGCCCCGGCCTGCGCCGCCAGCCGCTTCGCCACCGCCTCGGTGTCGGCCAGCCGCTCCGGGCTGATGTCCATCAGCGAGATGGTCGAGTCCCGCAGTTCCGGGAAGAGGAAGAGGTCGTGCAGCAGGTTCCGCGCGAAGACCGTGCTCCCCGCGCCGATGAAGGTGATCTTGGCCACGTGCGTGCTCCTTGGGCTGATGGCTGGCGGCTGGCGGCTGGCGGCGATCGGGGCTGCCAGCCATCAGCCGCCAGCCGCCAGCCCGTCGTCAGATCTCCAGCTTCACCACCGCGCTCAGGTTGCGCGGGTGGTCGGGGTCGAGGCCGGCGGCGATGGCCCGCTCGCAGACCAGCCACTGCATCGCCGGCAGCAGCAGCGGGCCGCGGGCGATCTCGCCGAGGCCGGAGTCGAGGGCGAGGTCGGCGTCGGTCTCGCCCACGGTCAGGGTCTGGCCGCCGAAGGCGGCCATCTGGGCCATCACCGGCCGCTCCCAGTCGTCGTGCCCGCCGAGGAAGCCGACCACCAGCGTCTCCGGCGTCACCAGCGACATCGGGCCGTGCCGGAATTCCATGAAGTGGAACGGCTCGGCCGGGGTCAGCGACACCTCCTTCGCCTTCAGCGCCGCCTCGCCCGCGTAGCCGTGCTGCGGCCCGGAGCCGAGGAAGAAGAAGCGCTCCACCCCGCCCCGGGCGACCAACCGGTCGACCGTCGGCAGGTGGCGCTCCAGCACACTCCGGCCCGCCTCCGGCAGCCGCTGCAGCTCGGCGGTCAGGTCGGGCCGCCCAGCCCACGCGGCGGTCGCGGCGAGGGCGGCGATCGTCATCGCGGTGAAGGCCCGGGTCTGCACCACGCTCAAGTCCTGCAGCGCCGGCAGCACCGCCCTGATTGCTCCGAGCCCGGCCAGCGGCTCCTCACCGAAGCCGGAGAGGGTCACCAGCGGCCCCCGGCCGGAGGCGAGGAACTCGCGGCAGGCGCGCACCGTCTCGCTGGTCGAGCCGGAGCGGCTGAGCGCGACCATCAGCACCCGTCCGGCGGCCGGCAGCGCCGACTCCCGGTAGAGGAGCAACTCGGAGGCGGGCACGGCCCGGCTCGGCACCCCCGTCAGCGACTGCAGCACCCCGGCCACCACCTGCGCCGCGTAGTAGGGCGTGCCGCAGCCGGTGAGGACCACGTGGTCGGGCCGTTCCTCGCGCCAGAGGCGCGCCAGGTCCCCCTCGAGCCCGGCCATGATCTCGAGCGTCTCCGCCCACCCGGCCGGCTGGGCGAGGATCTCCTGTTTCGTCTGCTTCCCCGGTTGGCTCGTCATGTCCCTCCGTCCCGCCCCTCGCCCCGGCACGTCCGCGCCGGCGCGGGGGCCATGGTGCTCACGAATCGGCGTCGGCTTCCTTCCAGATCAGCCGCAGCGCGTTCGTGCGGTAGACCCGGCGCAGCACGTCGTCCGGCAGTCCGAGGCCGTGCACCAGCCAGCGCCCCTGCGGCGGCCGGTCCCCCAGCCAGTAGGGGAACGACTCGTCGCGCGTCTCGAGGAAGCGGTACCAGAGCCGGTACTCTGCCACCTCCGGCGGGTGGTCGGTGCCGAACAGGATGCGGTCGGCGTGGCGGACGAAGAAGTCGTGCGCGGTGTACGGCTGCCGCCCCAGTTCGGCCATCCGGGCCGAGGGGTCGACGAAGAAGTTCGGGCAGGCGTCGAGCTGCTCCCCCACCCAAGCGAGGTCCTCCGCGTTGCAGCCGACGTGCGCCCCGATGAAGGTCGTCGCCGGGTGCCGCCGCAGCAGCGAGGCGAACTGGGCCATGATCTCGTCGAAGCCCGGGAAGCGCGGGTCGGCGGGGTCGGGCGTCGGCCGGGTCGGGAAGAAGTGCCAGTCGGGGTGGGCCGCCAGTTCCTCGATCCGCTCGTTGAAGCGGTCGAGCGGCTGGAAGAACGCAACCGGGTCGGCGACGTGGATCAGGACCGGCAGCCCCAGCTCGGCGGCGGTCGCCCAGAGCGGGTCGAGCCGCTCGTCGTCGACCGCGACCAACCGCCCGCGGTGGTCCCGCAGCGTCAGGCCGAGCGGCTTCCAGACCTTCAGGCCGCGCGCGCCCGCCGCCGCCGAGTCGCGCAGCCGCCGCGCCTCGGTCTCGCCGAAGGCGGGGTCGGTGGCGACGTTCGCCAGGTCGATGCCGCAGAAGACGGCGACCCGCTCCGGGTGCGCCGCCTGCCAGTGCGCGATGTCGCGGCGCAGGTCCTCGCCGTGCACCCCGGCGAGGTTGACGATCCGCTCCACCCCGGCCGCGTCGAGCACCGCCAGCAGTTCCTCGACCGACCGGTTCGGCCAGTCGCCGGCGAAGGCGGTGAACGCCCCGCCGAGGTGGTTGTGGGCGTCGACCACCGGCCACCGCGGCCGTTCCGGCGCTCCGGCGTGCCGCACCCGCAGCGCAGGCCGCGGCGCGAAGTCGACCAGCCGCAGATCGGCCGGGTCCGGGGTTGTCGCGCGCGTCATCTCAGACCCTCCAGACCCGGACGCCCTCGGCCTCGATCGCCGCCACGAAGTCGTCGGGGGTGCCGGTGTCGGTCACCAGCACGTCCATCGCCGAGACCGGGCCGACCCACGAGGTGGAGGCGAGGCCGCACTTGGAGTGGTCGGCGACGACGATCACCTCGCCGCCGAGCCGCAGCAGGGCCCGGTCCGTCTGCGTCTCCGGCAGGAAGTCGTTGGTCAGCCCCTGCCGCGGGTGGATCGCCCGGATGCCGAAGAAGACCTTGGCGGCCCGGACCTCCCGCAGCGACCCCTCGGTCACGTGCCCGATCAGCGACTGCTCGGAACGGCGCAGCAGGCCGCCGAGGACGACCACCTCCAAGTCGGGAGTGTCGCGCAGCAGGTCGAGCGCCAGCAGGTTGTTGGTCACCACCGTCAGGCCCCGCCGCTGCCGCAGGTGCCGCGCCACCTCCAGCGCGGTGGTGCCGCTGCTGATGAAGACCGTCTCGCCGTCGGCGACCAGCGAGGCCGCCTTCGCCCCGATCCGCGCCTTCTCCTCGGCCAGCGTCCCGGTCCGCAGCAGGACCGGCAGCTCCGGCGGCGACTGCCGTGCCGCCAGCGCGCCGCCGCGCACCCGCTGCACCTCGCCCCGCTCGGCGAGCGCCCCGAGCGCCCGCCGCGCCGTCGCCGGGCTGACCCCCAGTTCGTCGACGATCTCGGCCACGGTCACCCGCTGCCGGTCCTCGACCAGACTGCGCACCTGCGCCATCCGCTCGGCGGGCAGCAGCGCCACCTCCCCGGTCCGGTCCGGCGTCGTCATCCGGACACCTCCCCGCCCGCCTCGCCGGCGAGCGTCAGCACCGCCGCGAGCGCGGGGTAGACCCGCGCCCCCGGCTGCGCGATGACCACCGCCGCCAGCGCCTGCGCGAAGCGCAGCCGGCGCGCCGGCTCCCACCCCTGCCGCCGGGCCCAGAGGTAGCCGATGTCGAAGATGTCGCCCGCCCCGATCGTGTTCACCGCCGTCACCGGCAGGGCCGGGGCGTGGACCCGCTCGGAGCCGCTCGCCCAGAGCGCGCCGTCCCGGCCGCGCTTGACGACGACCTCGCCGGTTCGCGCCGCGACCTCGTCGACCGCCGCCGCCAGCGTCCGGGCCCCGGTCAGCTGCCGCAGCTCCTCCTCGTTCGGCATGAAGACGTCCGTCTCCCCCAGCAGGGCGTAGGTCGCCTGTCGCGTCGCCGGCGGCCAGCCCGCCGGGTCCCAGCTCGGGTCGAAGGCGACGCACTGGCCCCGCTGCCGCAGCATGGCCGCGTAGCCGAGCACGTCGGCCGGGCCGAATCGGGGCAGCAGGTAGGTGCCGCAGATCACCACTTCGGCGCACGGCGCGACCGAGGCGTCGTGCCGCCGCGCCACCTCGACGTCCATCAAGCGGTGCGCCCCGAGGGTCGAGAGGAGGCCGCGCGACCCGTCCGGCGCGATCAGCACGATCCCGAGCGAGGTCTCCTCCCCCGGCACCACCTCGACCCCGGCGGTCGGCGCGCCGATCGCCGCCATCCCGTCGAGCGTCGCCCGCCCGAAGGCGTCGTCGCCGATGGTCGAGACGATCCGCGGCTCGATGCCGACGACGCGGCAGGCGTGGGCCATGTACCCTGCCGTCCCGGCCAGCTCCAGCCGGGCCGAGTCGACGATCACCTCCTCGTCCTTGGCCGGCATCCGGGTCACCGGCGCGACCCAGAGGTCGACGTTCAGGTTGCCGACGATGGCGAGCGGGGCGGTCATCGGCGGGACTCCCTCGCGCTGCCGGACGTTCCCCGCTCCGGTCCCGACGGGGTTGGGTGCCCGGTCCGCCGAAACTCCCTCACCCCCCAGCCCCCTCTCCCATGGCGATGGGAGAGGGGGAGAAGCTTGCACGGGGGCATGGGGGCGGGCTTGGCCCTCCCCCACGCAGAAATCCCCCCCACTCCCCTCGCCATCTGACAGGGGGAGGCATCCGTCGGGAAGCCGCCGGGCAGCGGCAACCCGGAGCGCCGGGGGAGGGCTTGGCCCTCCCCCGACTCACGTGCTCCCCCTCTCCCATCGCCATGGGAGAGGGGGCTGGGGGGTGAGGGCGGTCCCGGCGGGCCCGACCGCGAGAGGCGGGCACCCATTCCGAACGGCCACCTCCCCCTCTCCCCGCGCGCGCTGACAGGGGGCGGCATCCGTTGGGTAGCGACCGCGCCGCGGCAACCCGGGGGTTCGGGGGAGGGCTTGGCCCTCTCCCGGATCCTTTTCTCCCCCTCTCCCATCGCCATGGGAGAGGGGGCTGGGGGGTGAGGGCGGTCCCGGCGAGCCCCGCTGCGAGGTGCGGCCGCCGCTTCCGAACGGATACCTACCCTTGTCAGCCCGCGCGCGGGATGGGGGGGTTGGGGGGTGAGGGGATCCCGGCTAAACGTCCCGGTTGTCGTCATGCCGCCACCCGCACCTGCGGCAGCAGCCGCGCCACGTCCGCCGGGTCGACCGCCCCGATCCTCGACTGCAGCGTCGCCGCCGCCCCGGTCGCCACCGCCCGTCGCAGCGACTCGACCGGGCCGTGACCGCGCACCGTCGCGTCGACCCAGCCGGCGACGAAAGCGTCGCCCGCGCCGACCGTGTTCACCACGGGCACCGGCGGCGGCTCGGCCACCACGGCGTCCCCTGCCTCCACCAGTGCCGCGCCGCGTCG
>JBDHWC010000118.1:0-8457 GCA_039809985.1 Thermomicrobiales bacterium
GGGGGTGGCCCGCCCGAAGGACGCCGGTCGCCGGCGCCGGGCTCAGGCGTGCACGATCACCGGCGTGCCGAGCTCGGCCCAGTCCCAGAAGAAGCGGGCGTCGTCGAGGAGGAGGTTGACGCAGCCGTGGCTGCCGGGGCGGCCGATGGTCTCCTTGGTCCTCCACCAGGCGAAGTGGATGGCGTGCCCGTAGTCGGTGAAGTACTGGGTGAAGAGGACGTCCTCCAGCTTGTAGTGGTTCTCGGCCCCGATCGCGCCGCTGGTCATCGTCTCGTTGGCGACCCGGGTGTTGATCGCGAACTGGCCGGCCGGCGTCTCCCAGCCCGGCTTGCCGGTCGTCACCGGCACGGTGCGGACCGGGGTCTGGTTCTGGTAGGCGGTCATCAGTTGCTGGGTGAGGTCGACGTCGATCCACTTGCCGGCGGCCGGGGCGTCGGCCGGCAGCGGCGTCGGCGCGACCGGGGCGTTGCGGCCGACGTTGCGGGCGAAGACGTAGCCGCCGCCGTCGAGGGCGGCCCAGATGTCGGCGTCGGGGAAGACCTCCTCGCCGGAGACCCACTGGGCGACGGTCACCGCGTCGCCGAACGCCAGCGTCCGCTTGATCGCCGCGCTGGTGGTCGGCTCGGCCCGGACGTTCGTCTCGCTGAGGGCCGCGCCCTGCCACTCGCTCAGGTTCCAGTCGGCGACCTGCAGCTGCGGCAGCGGCGGGGCGTCCGTCAGGTACTGGGAGGCGACCCAGCCCGACTTGCCGTCGGAGTAGCCGGGGGTCCAGTCGCCGCTCGGGCTGGCGGCGATGAACTCGGCCTGGTTCGGCAGGACCTCGATCATGCCGGCGTTCGGGTCGGGCCCGCTGCGCAGCCGCAGCCCTTCGTCGGAGTTGACTTGGTAGGTGGTGCCGCCGTTCGGCGGCGCGGCGGCGAAGGCGGGGTCCGACGGGTTGGCCTCGACCGCGGCCTGCCCGAGCGGGCGGAGGAGGACGCTGCCGTCCGGCCGCTGCTCGACCAGCGCGCTGAGGAAGAGCTGCAGGGTCGAGCCCGTGCCGTCCGGGTCGGCGTACGGCTCGGAGACCGGGATGCCGAGGACCGCCGCGCCGCCGTGGGTGGCCCAGAACTCGCCGATCGCGCCGGTCACGGTGTGGCCGGTCTCCTCGAAGTACTGGCAGGTGGCGTCGGTGCCGGGGCAGGCGTCGAGGCCGCGCAGCGCGTCGAACGGCGCGAGGTCGCGCCACTGCGTCTTGTCGAACGGCTTGCCGCGGACGTCGAGCGGGGCCGGCTGCGACGGGTCGTAGACAAGGGTCAGGTTGCGGAAGGTCTGCAGGACGCCGCCGGCCCCGGTCGCGTAGCGGTCCTCGGAGAGCGGCGGCCCGAAGACCGCCTCGCCGCCGTTCGCCGACCAGACGCCCAGGAACGGCTCGCCGAGGTTGTGGCCGGTGCTCGCGAAGTACTCGGAGGAGCCTTGCGGCACCGCGTTGTCGAGACCGGTGGTCGAGTCGGTCGACTGCGCGCCGACCCGCCGCGGCCCGAGCCGGGCGGCGAGCGCGCCGCCGACGAGCGCGAGCAGGCCGCGCCGGGTGGTTCGGGGCAGCCGGGCCGGGCGAGCGGCGACGGCCCGGAGCCAACGAGACGGATGCTGCGACATGCTTCTGGTCCCTCGGTTGGTGGCGGGGGGCGAAAGCCGACGGGCACCGGCGGGCCGACCAGCGGCGCGACGCCCGTGACGGGACGATCCCAGTATACGCCGCAGCGAGTGTACGGACACGTTGGGCAACGTGCGCCCGCTCCCGGTCAGGCGGGGTCGCCGATCACCTGCACGGTGTACTCGCGGTGGAGCGGCCCGTCGAGTTCGACGAAGTAGACCGTCTGCCGCGACCCGGCGACGATCCGGCCGGCGTGGACCGGGAACGAAGTGTGCATGCCGAGGAGCGCGCCGCAGAGGTGCGACGGGGCGTTGACCGCCATCTGCCCGTCGGCGTGCAGGAAGCGGGCGTGACGGTAGGGCGCGCCGGCGGGGACGAGGCGGGCCAGCAGCTCGAGCAGGTCGTCCTCGAGGTCCTCCAGCCCCTCGTTGACGGTGATCGCGGTGGTGGTGTGCAAGGTGTTGACGAAGACCCGACCCTCGCCGACGCCGCTGCGGGCAACCACGGCGCGGACGGCCGGGGTGATGTCGAGCAGCTGGCGGTCGGCGGTCGTCTGGATGCCGATTCGCTCGAGGTGGCTGGTCATGGCCGCTCCGATGTGGGCGCGAGCAGGGCCGCGGCGTTGTCGTGGAAGACGCGCCGGAGCAGTTTCGGGCGGAGGCCGAGTTCCCGCACAGCCCAGACGGCCCGTTTCGGGTCGACCCGCGGATAGTTGGAGCCGAAGACGATCTGGCGGCTGAGGCTACGGTCGAGGGTGTCGAGCCCGACCGTGCTCGTCAGCGCCTGCCGCAGCGACTCTGCCGGCGTGCCGCTGAAGAGGACCGAGGTGTCGACCGAGACGGTCGGGTAGCGGAGCGCAAGCATCACCGTCTCGGCCACCCACGGCCAGCCGAAGTGGGCGACGACCAGCCGCAGGCGCGGGAACGTCTGGACGACCCGTTCGAGCGCGAGCGGGTGGGCGAGGGCGGCCCGTCCCTTCGGGGCCCAGCTCAGGCCGGCGTGGACGAGGACGGGGATGTCGAGGGTCTCCGCCATGGCGTAGACCGGGAAGGCCCGGACCTCGTCGTCGAGCCGGAACTGCTGGAGGGCGGGGTCGAGCTTCAGGCCCCGCAGGCCGAGACCGCGGACGGCGTGCTCCAGTGCGGCGGGGGCCTCCGGCAGGGAGGGGTCGACCGAGGCGAAGCCGATCAGGCGCGAACTCTGCCCGGTCAGCCACGCCACCTGCTCGTTGGAGACGACCGTGCAGCCGTGGGCGGTGGTGCAGTCGATCGGCAGCATCACGGCGTGGTCGATGCCGCCGGCGTCGAGGTGGAGCAGCAGCGTCGCCAGCGGCTGCGGCGGCATCTGGAGGCCGAAGACGTCGCGCACGGCCCGGTCGAGCGCCGGGTCGGCGGCGTGCAGCTCGGCGACTTGGACGGGGTGGACGTGGAAGTCGATCATCGGCCGGCGCTCCCCGCGGCGGTTCGGGTCGGACGCGTGCCGGGCGGGAGGAGGCGGGCGGCCATGGCCTCGGCCTCGTCCGCGCCGGGGAATCGGTCGGCGAGGCGCGAGACGTAGATCGCGGCGGCGGCGTTGCCGAAGGCGAGGCAGCGCTCCAGCGGCCAGCCGCGGGCGAGGCCGTGCAGGAAGCCGCCGTCGAAGGTGTCGCCCGCCCCGACCGCGTCGTGGGCCGCGACTGGGAGCGCGGGCAACGCGACTTCGGTCTCGCGGGTGACGGCGAGGCTGCCGTCGGCGCCCGACTTGACGACGACGATCTCCGGACCGTCGGCGAGGAGCCGGCGGGCGGCCGTGGCGGGGTCGCCGGTGCCGGTCAGGGCGGCGGCCTCGTCGCGGTTCGGCAGGAAGACGCGCACCTCGGCGAGGAGGGCGCGGACGCCGGCGACGGTCTCGGGCGGCCAGCCGGCCGGGTCCCAGCCGGTGTCGAGCACGGTGGTCTTGCCGGCGGCGCGGGCGCGGCCGAGGATGCGGCGGGCGACCGCCGGCGTGATCCGCGGCAGGCAGAACTGGCCGACGAGGGCGACGATGTCCGCCGCCGCGACCGCGTCCCCGTGCCGCTCGACCAAGGCGAGGTCGAAGTCGCCGAGGCTGGCGAAGTCGGAGACGAAGGCGCGCTCGCCGTCGGCGCGGACGATGCCGACCGTGATCCCGGTCGCGCCGGCGGCGGTCTCGACGGCCCGGGTGTCGACGCCGGCCCGCCGCAGGTCGGCGACGATCTGGCGGCCGAAGGCGTCGTCGCCGACGTTGGCGACGACGCCGACCTCGGTCCCGAGCCGGGCGAGCGCCAGCGCGAGGTAGCCGGCCTGGCCGGCCGAGGCGGCGACGTGGCCGGTGCCGGCCACTTCCTGCCCCCACCGCGGCAGGTCCGGAACGCCGCGGACGATCAGGTCGATGTTGAGGTTGCCGACGACGCAGACCCGCTGCGGCACCGTCCTGCCTCCCCGCGGCCCGGACGGGCCGCGCCGGTCGTCGGGGCGCGGCCGATCGGTCGCGCCCCGCACAAGTGGCGGGTCAGGCGTACTCGCCCCAGCGCGCGCCGATCTTGCCCATGTAGCGGCGCTCGTCGACGTCGTGCCCCTTCTGGGCGGCCATGTGCATCACCCACCACTCGGTCGGCACGAAGAGGCCGAAGGGGGTGAAGGGGCTGCCGAAGCCGAGGTGCTCGGTGGCGTCGAAGACGATCTGGCGGGCGCCCATCTTGGCGCAGAAGTCGACCGCCTGCTGCCCGGCCCGGCGCGAGGCGTCGTCGCCGAGGAGGTGGACGAACATCCGCTTGTCGTCGGCCGCGCCGTGCGGCGGGATGATCTCGATCGGGCCGTGGTAGAACTCGCCGGCGTCGACCGGGGCGGCGTCCTTCCAGAGGTTCTCGATCACCACGCTGAGGGCCAGCTTGTAGGCGAGGCCGTAGTTCGGGCCGCCGCCGACGACGTAGAAGGCGTCGACGTCGGCCGCCTCGGCCGCCTTCTCCTTGGCTTCGCGCCACGTCGCGTCGGCGAGGTCGGCGACCTTCTCCGGCAGGGCCTCCAGCCCGGTGATGATCGCCTCGCCTTGGTCGGGGCCCTCGCCGGTCAGTTGCAGCAGTTCGCCGACCAGTCGGAAGAGGATCGCCAGCGGCGCGGTGTAGACCGCCTTGCTCTGGAAGTCGAGCGCGCGCGTCGCCAGCTGGGCGAGCGGCGTCTCGGACGAGTTGGTGAGGCCGACCGTCGTCGCGCCGCGCTCCTTCGCCAGTTTTAGGGTCTCCAGCACCTCGGGCGTCTGGCCGGAGTAGGACGTGCCGAAGACGAAGGCCTGCTCGTCGATCCCGGCCGGGGCGCGGCTGAGAAGCTGCCACCCGGTCTGGGCGCTGACCGGGATCTTGGTGAAGCGCTCGAGGAGCCACGTCCCGCTCATCATCGCCGCCAGCGACGCGCCGCCGCCGGTGAGGTAGAGACGGGGGTTGGGGGTGGAGGCGATCTGCTCGGCGAGGTCGCGGATCGCCGGCGCGAGCTCGCCGTTGACGCGGTCGATCGCCGCCGGGGTCTCCAGCGAGGTGAAGAAGAGCGCGTCGGTGTTGACGCCGTGGGACTCGGACACGGTGGGTTCCTCCGATCGTGCGAGCCGGCGCACGGGGCCGCTCCCCGGGCGCGTCAGCGACGGAACAGTTCGACCCGGTAGGTGAAGACGTCCGGGCGGTAGGTGTCGACCTCGAACAGGACCGGCCGGTCTAGGTCGTCGTGGACGAGCCGCCGGACGCGCTGGACGAGCGACCCCGGCTCGAGGCCGAGCCGCGTCGCCTGCGTCTCGCCGGCGAGCGCCGGCTCCAGCCATTCGACGGCCCGGTGCAGGCGGACGCCGCCGGCCTCGACCGTGGCGTAGAGCGAGCCGTGGGCCAGGGCCTCCGGCGTCAGCGCGCTCGGCGCGAGTTGATGGGCCAGCCAGAGGGGCAGGGTGGAGGCGTGGCTGCCGGCCGGCGCGCCGTCGGCCAGCAGGACGCGCTCGACGACGAAGCCGGCCGCGTCGGTGACGCCGAGCCGTTCGGCGACCTCGTCCGGCAGCGGCGCCTCGCCGGTGGCGAGGACGAGGTAGCCGGCCGCGACCCCGGCGGCGCGGGCCTGCTCGCCGAAGCCGGAGAGACGGCCGAGCGCCTCGATCGGGCGGGGCCGGGTGCGGACGAAGGTGCCCTTGCCGACGACGCGGTCGACCAGCCCGAGGCGCTCGAGGTCGGCGAGCGCCTGGCGGACGGTGATCCGGCTGACGCCGTGGGCCTCGCCGAGCTGGGCCTCGGAGGGGAGGCGGTCGCCGTCGCCGAGGTCGCCGGCGGCGATCTGCCGTCGCAGCAGGTCGGCGAGCTGGCGGTACATGGGGACGACGGAGTTGGCGTCGACGGGCATCGGCATCCTTCCGCATGACCTGTCATGACAGGTCATGCGGAAGCGTACGGGCGGGGCGGCGGGCTGTCAACTGTCTGGCGGCTGATGGCTGGCGGCGGGGGCGGAGACGTGCGGGGGAGGGCTCAGCCCTCCCCCGTCCCGGCTGGCTTGGTTCTGACGGTGCGGCCTAGTCGCGCAGGGCGCTGAACTCGTCGACGTCGACGGAGGCGATGCGGCGGCTCATGGCGAGGATGATGGCGAGGCCGACCGCCGCCTCGGCGGCGGCGACGGCGATGGTGAACATCGCGAAGCCTTGGCCGTACAGGGTGTTGCTCTCGCGGGAGAAGGCGACGAGGGAGAGGTTGACCGCGTTCATCATCAGCTCGACGCACATGAAGACGATCAGGAAGTTGCGGCGGACGAGCACGCCGACCATCCCGATGATGAAGAGCGCCGCGCTCAGAAAGAGGAAGTGGTTGGTGGTCACCGTGCCCAACGCGCCCATTGCCAGTCGTCCCTGTCCGCTGCCGCTCGCTAGCGCCGGCGGTCGCCGCCGCCGACCGTGGTGTACTGGTCGCCGTCCCCGACCAGGATCAGTTCGCGGGTACCGCCGACGGCCTCCGTCTCGACCCGGTCCTCGGGGGTGAAGATCGGACTCTCGCCGGCGGGGCCGGTCGGGAGCGCCTCCTCGGTGCCGCGGGGGTGGCCGAGCGAGATGGTCCCCTTGCGCAGCCGGATCTGCTCGCCGAGCCGCTCCGGCAGGGCGAGGACGATGGCGCCGACGACGCCGACCAGCAGGACCAGCGAGACGGCCTCGAACGGGAGGGTGTACTGGTTGAAGAGGACGTAGCCGAGCGCCTGCGTGTTGCCGCCGACGAGGGCGATGTTGCCGAGGGTGGCGTTGCCGCCGGGGCCGTAGAAGCCGCGGTTGACGATGGCGAGGCCGACCTCGAGCAGGAGGATGAGGGCGAGGATCGCGCCGAGCGAGCGCTGGATGGGCCGCGCCCCGTGCAGTTCCGGCATGTTGTCCGGGTCGACGAGCATGATCACGAAGAGGATCAGGACGAGGATCGCGCCGGCGTAGACGATGATCTGGACGGCGGCGAGGAACTCCGCGCCGAGCATCACGAACATCGCGGCGACGTGGAAGAAGGTGATGACCAGGAAGAGCCCGGAGTGGACCGGGTTCCTGGCGACCACCACGCCGGCGGCGGCGGCAACGCAGATCGCGGCCAGGATGTAGAAGACGAGTGCGTCGAACGTCATCGCGATTCCCTGCCCCTTGCCGGTCGCCCTAGAACCCGCCGTGGCCCCAGAGCCGGATGGCCGCCGTGACGACGATGTTGAGGAGGGCGAGCGGCAGCAGCACCTTCCAGGCGATGCCCATCAGCTGGTCGTAGCGGAAGCGGGGCAGCGTGGCCCGCAGCCAGATGTAGAAGAAGAGGAAGAAGAAGACCTTGATCACCAGCCAGAGGACGCCGAGGCCCCAGTAGCGGTCCGCGCCGGGGCCGTCGATGCCGCCGAGGAAGAGCGTGGCGGCGAAGAGGCTGACGATGATCATGTTGATGTACTCGCCGAGGAAGTAGAAGGAGAAGCGGAACGCCGAGTACTCGGTGTGGAAGCCGGAGACCAGCTCGGTCTCGGCCTCCGGCAGGTCGAACGGGGCCCGGTTCGTCTCGGCGACGGCGGCGATCAGGAAGATGACGAAGGCCAGCGGCTGGTAGAGGATGTACCACGCCGGCAGCTCGATCGGCCCGAAGGCGAGCCGGCTGGTCTGGTCGGTCATGATCTTGTTGACGCTGAGCGACTGGGCGGTGAGGAAGACGCCCATCAGCGAGAGGCCGAGGATGATCTCGTAGGAGATGACCTGCGCCGCCGCCCGCAGCCCGCCGAGCAGCGAGTAGCGGTTGGCCGAGGCCCACGCTCCGAGGATGATGCCGTAGACGCCGATCGAGCCGAAGGCGAGGACGAAGAGGGCGCCGACGTTGAAGTCGGCGACGAAGAGGTTGATCGGCTGCCCCGCGACGTCGATCTGCTTGCCGAAGGGGATCACCGCGACCCGGACGATGGCGGTGACGAAGATCAGCAGCGGCGCGAAGTAGAAGACCATGCGGTCGGCCGCCGCCGGGATCAGGTCCTCCTTGCCGAGCAGCTTGATGCCGTCGGCGAGCGGCTGCAGCAGCCCGTGAGGGCCGGTGCGGGTCGGCCCCAGGCGGTCCTGCATGGCGGCGAGCACCTTGCGCTCCAGCCACGTCATGTAGGCCATGGCGACCAGCAGGATGTTCATCAGGATGAAGGCGACGATGAACGTCACCCACCACGGTTGCGCTTCGGGCACCATCTCGGACGCGACGCTCCTCGATCCCCTCCGGCTCCCCGTTCCCACGCGGGGGCGGGCCGCGTTCCCGCGCGGCCGGCACGGTTTCCGATTGTACCCGGTTCGGGCGGCGCCGTCTCGCGGTCGTGGCCGAAGCC
>JBDHWC010000119.1:0-8310 GCA_039809985.1 Thermomicrobiales bacterium
GCAGCGACGGCGCGCCGTCGGTCTCAGACCCCGTAGCGGTTGCGGGCCTTGCTGGTCGGGAAGCAGGTCTCCGGCTGGTCGTCGGCGGCCGGCCGGCGGGCGACGAAGCCGCGCCGCTGCTGCTCGCCGACCCAGGCCTCGTCGAGCCCGTGGCGGACGGCGAGGGCGACGAAGGCGTCGGTGGCGAGCGGCTCGCCGGCGGCGACCGCCTCGGCGTAGAAGGCGCGGCGGTTGGCCTCGGCCGGCGTGTCCGGGCCGAGCCGCAGCCGCTCGAGCACCTGGCCGGCGGCGAGGGCGTCGACGAGGGCGGGGATGTCGGCCTTGACGACGCCGCTGTAGATGACGTTGTCGGGGTAGACGACGATGTTCGGCCCGATGTCGCAGAGGTCGATCGTGCCGCAGTTGTTGACGAGGATCTCCTTGTCGAGGCCGCGCTTCATCACCTCGCGCCGGAGCAGGGCGATGACGTCGTTCGCGCCCTTCTGGGCGCAGTGCGAGGCGGTGCAGCAGAGGACGTGCTTGTCCGTCCAGTACATGGCGGTTGCTCCGTGGCTCCCGGCCGCGGCGCGGGCGGCGCGGGTGTTCGGGCGCGGCGTCGGGCCGCTAGCCGAACTGGTACTGAATGCCGAACCCGCCGCGCGGGTAGGTCCACTCGATGTTGCGGAACTCGTGGCAGACGATGCGGCAGGTGCCGCACTCGACGCACCCTTCGTAGGAGAAGACGACGTGCCCGTCGCCGGTCGGCGCGTAGCAGTTGGCGGGGCAGCAGTTGACGCACTGCTGTCGCTCGCACTGCAGGCAGACATCCGCGTCGCTGATCCGGATGTGGGCGCGGGTGGCGTCGACGTTGTAGGTGTTGAGGGCCAGCTTCCGCTCGATGGCGGCGGGGTCGAGGATCGGGTGCCGCCGCGGCGGCGCGTCGAGGTCTGTCCCGGTGGTCATGCGACGCTCCTCGGCCCGGTCGGCCCGACGGCCGTTCCGGCGGCGAGTCTACCATGCGCCTCCGCCCCGTCCGTCGCGGGGTGGTCGGCGCGGAGGCGGGCAAGGGCGCGGACCCCGGCGACGACGGCGAGGAGGGCGAGCGCGCCGGCGAGCAGGCCGCCGACCGGTGGCTCGTTGTCGCCGGCGAAGAACGAGGTGCCGCCGGCGTTCGGCATCGGCTGGGCGGCGACCCACGCCCGCCAGTCGTGGTCGAGCGCGTCGAGGTCGAGGCCGAGCGCCTGCTGGACGGCCTGGTCCGGGGTGACCCCCTCCTTGAAGGCGGCGATCAGCTTGGCGATGCCGTCGTCGCCCCAGCGCTCGATGATGTAGGTGACGATGCTGAGGCTGGCGGCGTAGGCGACGGTCGCGCCCGACGGGTCGTAGGGGAAGTCGCCGTTGAGGGAGCGGATGCTGGGCAGCGCCCCCCGCTCGTAGGCGACGCGGACGATGGCGGGGTACGACTCCTTGCCGGTGATCTGGTTGTAGGTGGCGAAGCCCTCCTCGAACCAGTCGGGGGTGCCGCCGAAGGGGTTCTTGGTGGCGGCGAAGGAGACGAGGTGGCTGACCTCGTGCGGCACGAGGCGCTGCACCTCGCGGGTGTCGCCGGGGGAGATGATGGCCTGGATCACGTTGTACCACGGCAGGGCCGCGCCGCCGATCCACGGCTCGGAGTTCGGGGCGAGGGCGCCGGTGAAGTCGTCCTTGTCGTTGTAGACCCAGATCCGGATCGGCTGGGTCGGCTTCGCGCCGAACTTGGTGCCGAGGGTGGCGACGGCGTCCTCGGCCTGTTTCAGGATCGTCTGGTCGAAGGCGGGGTCCTGATTGTAGGCGTAGACGGTGACGCCGTCGCCGGCGTAGGGAACCCAGTCGAAGCGGGTGTCGACCCAGCCGACGGTCTGCTCCGGCGACTCGGTGACGGTGCCGTCGCTCTGGTGGACGCGCCAATGCCAGAGGATGTCGATCCCCGGCGGCACGCCCTCGGTCTCGAGGTCCACTTGGTGGGTGATGTCGACCGACCTGCCGGGCGTGAAGTCGGGCTGGACGAGGGTCAGGGTCGGGTCGGCGAGGGTCCGGTAGAGGAGGTCGACGCGGTCGATCCCGGTCGGGGCGGTCGCCTTCAGGGTGAAGGTGAGACCGGTCGGGAACTGCTCGCTGACGGTCGCCTCGGCGATGGTCGCGGCCTGCCCGGCGAGCGGGGTGGCCACGGCGGCGGGGGTGGCGGACTGGGCGGCGGCGGCGAGCGGCGGGCCGGCGAGCAGCAGCAGGCAGCCGAGGACGGCGGCGAGGCGGGCGAGCCGCCCCGCGACGGCGCGGACGGTCGCGGTCAAGCGGGCACCCCCTTGCCAGCGTCGGCCTGCTGGTGGAGCCAAGCGTCGATGAACGGGTCGATCTCGCCGTCGAGCACGGCGTGGGCGTCGCCGACGCTGAGGTCGGTCCGGTGGTCGGTGACCTGCGTGTACGGGTGGAGGACGTAGGAGCGGATTCGGTTGCCGAAGCCCGCGCCGGTGTGCTCGCCCTTGAGGCGGGCCCGCTCGGCGTCCTCCTCCTTCATCTTCCGCTCGAGGAGGCGGGCGCGGAGGATCTTCAGCGCCGACTCGCGGTTCTGGATCTGGCTGCGCTCGTTCTGGCAGGTGACGACGATGCCGGTCGGCAGGTGGGTGAGGCGGACGGCGGAGCTGGTCTTGTTGACATGCTGGCCGCCTGCGCCGGAGGCGCGGTAGGTGTCGACGCGAACGTCGTCGTCGTTGATTTCGATCGAGTGGTCGCCGTCCAGTTCCGGCAGCACCTCGACGAGGGCGAAGGCGGTGTGGCGACGGTGGGCGGCGTCGAACGGCGAGAGGCGGACGAGGCGGTGGGAGCCGCGCTCGGCCTTGGCGTAGCCGTAGGCGCGCGGCCCGCGCAGCTCGATCGTCGCGTTCTTGATGCCGGCCTCCTCGCCGTCGGTGGTGTCGAGGACCTCGGCCTTGATGCCGCGGCGCTCCGCCCAGCGGACGTACATCCGGCTGAGCATCTCGGCCCAGTCCTGGGCATCGACGCCGCCCTCGCCGGAGTGGACGACGAGGATGGCGTCGGAGTTGTCGTAGGGGCCGGAGAGGGTGCTGGCGATCTCGAGGGCGGCGGTATCGGCGTCGAGGCGGGCCAACTCGGCCTGCACCTCCTCGGCCATCGCCGGGTCGTCGGCGGCCAGCTCGGCCAGCACGTCGAGGTCGCCGACGGCGGCCTGCAGGCGGACCAAGTCGGCGACGGAGCCCTTCAGCTCGCCGATCCGGCGCATGGTGGACTGGGCGGCGCGAGGGTCGTCCCAGAAGCCGGCCTCGGCCGACCGGGCCTCGAGCTCGGCGATCTCCCGCTCGGTGGCGGGCAAGTCAAAGACGCCTCCCGAGGCTCTCGAGCCTCTGCCGGATGGTGTCGAGGTCGGCGGTCCGGTCGGTCATGGTCGCTCCGCGGTCGAAGGCGTGGGGTCGGGAGCCGGGCGGCTCCGCGTCCGGGCGGCGCGCGCGCCGCGCGGGGCGAGTATAGCGACTGGCGGACAGGCGGGGCCGGGCGGTTGGGTCTATCACCCGCGGAGCGGGCCGACCGGGGCCACGTTCGTGACCCATCGCCCAGTTTCGGCAGGCAGTTTCTCTAGGAATAGGGCGAGGCACCATCGGTCTGGCTGATCCAGAAAGGCCATCGGCGGCACAAGCACCGCCTGGGCCGTGCTGTTCCGTCGAATCAACTGGGCCGTGGCCCGAGCGACAGCCGCGCTGGCAAACCGGTGAGGAGCCACCCCGACGGAGAGCGCGGCGCAGACCTCCGGGTCGCGAAGGTCAATCGAGGCGTCGAGTGCGAGGGTCAGCCGGAAGACCGAGCGGTGCTGGGCCACATGACCGACGCCCTCGGTGCGGCTGTCAGCGAAGTGGCGGCCCCACTCGGTGATCAGCACGCCTTCGTCGCCGGCGAGATAGAGGGTCGGATCGCCGTAGTCGTTCCAGCGGTTCTCCTTGTTGCGACCGGTGAACCTGAAGTCGAGCACATCCACCGGCGAGCCGGCGGGGAGGTGGCGAAGCGCGCTGCCGACCCAAGGACGGACGAACCGATCGAGTGACACGCTAGAAGCCGAGTCCCTCGTAGTCGGCGGCGAGCGCCCCGACCACGTCCTCGGCCTGTCCCCGCTCGATGAACTCGAGCGCCGTGCTGCCGTCGAAGACCGGCATCGGGGTGTGCAGGAAGACGCGCAGGCCGTCCGGCCGGTAGACGATGAGGCCGAGTTCGTGGATTTCCTGCAGCTGGGCAAGGCGCACGAGCGTGTGCCGGTTCGGGCGAGCCGGGAACTCGGCCTCCCAGCGCTCGACCGTCTTCGAGCTGACGTCGAGCAGGCGGGCCATCCGCTCGCGCGAGAGGCCGAAGTCCTCGCGCAACTGCTTGAGGCGGACGGTCGGGGCGGCGCGTTGGGCGATCATCGGCGACTCCGGGCTGGGGGGGCGGCCCCGGGTCGGGCGCTCCACGGTCGCCCGGGCGGCAGGCATGGCCGGGCGCACGGCCAGCGTCGCCCATGTCCTGACAAATGTCAAGACGTTCGCTGGTTGCGGGAGGTCGTCGCCGACCCTCGGGCCGGCCGGGGCGTGCGATGATTCGCCTTCGGAGCGGTTGCCGTCGGGCCGGGGGGGACGGCTGGCGACCGCGCGGCCGACCCCCGTGCGCGAACCCCTGCGACGCCTGGAGCCGACAGCGTGCCGTCCGTCTTCCTGCCCCTGCGGAACCGCGCCATCGTGGTGCTGATGCTGGGGCACTTCACCAACGACATGTACGGCGGGGTGCTGGCGATCCTCTACCCGCTGATGAAGCTCCGGTTCGGCCTCAGCAACGCGGAGATCGGGCTGGTGACCCTGTGCTACACGGGGGTCTCCTCCGTGACGCAGCCGTTGTTCGGCCACCTCGCCGACCGCCACTTCCGGCGCTGGTTCGCGCCGGCGACGATCCTCTGGGGGACGGTCATCGTCTCGCTCTACGGCTTCGCGCCGAGCTTCGCCGCCTTCGTCGCCCTCGCCGGGCTGGCGGGGGCGGCCTCCGGCGCGTTCCACCCGATCGGGGCCTCCAACGCGGCGATGGTCTCCGAGGAGTCGCTGCGCAACAGTTCGATGTCGCTCTACACGGTCGCCGGCACCAGCGGCTACGCGGTCGGGCCGCTGATCGCGACGCTGCTGCTGGGGCTGTTCGGCGCGCCGGGCACCGCCTACCTGCTGGTGCCGGGCACGGCGGTCGCCTTCCTGCTGCTGCGGCAGATGCGGGTGGTGGAGCGGGTCCGGCAGGCGCGGGCGAGCGTGGTCGGCACCGGCAACCTGGCGCGGCCGGCGTGGGGGCTGCTGGCGCGGGTGATCGGCGTCACCATGCTGCGCTCGTGGGTCTACCTCTCGGTGCTGCAGTTCATCCCGATCTGGTTCGACGGGCTCGGCTACCCGCGCGCGTTCTACGGCCCGCTGACGACGGCGATGATCCTCGCCGGCGCGGTCGGGACGCTGCTCGGCGGGATGTACGCCGACCGGGTCGGGCAGCGGCGGATCGTGGTGCTGACGCTGGCGCTGGTGATCCCCTTCCTGCTCCTCTTCGTGCGGACGCCGGGGCCAGCCTCGTTCCTCTTCGCGCCGCTGATGGGGATGGCCTCCGACGCGAGCCTGTCGGTGACGCTGGTGATGGCCCAGCGGCTGGTGCCGGGGCGGGTCGGGGTGGCGTCCGGGGTGATCCTCGGGCTCGGCTTCGTCACCGGCGGCATCGGGGTGCCGGTGACCGGGGCGATCGCCGACCGGGTCGGGATCGAAACCGCGCTCGCCTCGCTGGCCCTGCTCGCGGTCGCGGCCGTGCTGCTGGCGACGACGCTGCCGAGCGACGCCCAGATGGAACGGCGGATGGCCGTCGAGTCGGAGGAGGAGACGCTGCTGGCCGAGGCGGAGGCCGACGTGCCGGCCGTGCCGGCGGCGGCGGGGTAGGCGGCCGATGCGTTTCGGCCGGGTGGTCGGGATGGTGGTGCCGACCGGGACGGGCGAGGGCGACCCGCTGCGGCTGGTCGTCCACCTCGAGAGCGGGCAGGGGGTGGAGACGGTGCGGGACGAGCTGCTGCCGCCGCTCCGGCCGGTGCGCGGGCGCGCCGACCTCTTCTGGCACGCCGACCAGTGGGCGCAGGAGACGGTCGGGGTCGATCTTGCGCTGCAGGGCTGGGAGCCGATCGGCGAGGGGGAGGAGCCGACGGACGAGCCGGGCAGCCTGCCGCGCTCCCGCGTCTACGCGGTCCGGCTGCTGTGACCACGGGGGGCGTGGGTGGCCCGGGCGCGACGGCGCCGGACACCTCGGACTCCGCCGTCGCGGCGGAGCGCGGCCGTGGCGGGCGCGGCCGGTGGGTCTGGGCGGTTGTCGGGCTGCAGCTGCTGCTCGTGCTGGCCGGCCTGTTCGTCTGGCGGCGGCTGCCGGACGTGCCGGACCCGCCGCCGCTGCCGCCGCCCGACCCGGCGGTGACCCAGCCCGCGACGCTCGAGTCGGGGCTCGCCGTGGCCGAGCGGCAGGCGGTGGCGTGGCTGCCGGACGCCCGGCTGATGCTCGCCACGCTGCAGGTCGACTGGCCGTGGGACGTGCCGGCCGGCCCGCCGCCGGAGCTGCCGGGCACCGGCTGGCTGACCTACGTCTTCGTCGCGCCGTGGCAGGCCCCGGGCCGGTCGCCGGGGGCGGCGACGATCGCGCTGCGCGTCGAGCGGCTCTCCGGGCAGATCGTCTCGCAGGACGTGCTGCCATGGGAGCAGGCCCCGCCGATGCCGACGGCGACGCCCGCTCCCGCGGTGACTGCCGCGCGGGCGGTGCTGGCGGCGGAGGCGGCCGGGGGCACCGACTACCGCCGCGCCTGCCCGCAGTTCCGCCACCTGACGCGCGCGTCCCTGGTCGACGTCGAGCCGTGGGGCCGGCACTGGGTGGTCACCTACGAGGATGCCACCCAGCCTGACCAGAACGGGATGCTGGTGCGCGTCGACGCGGCCACCGGCGCGGTGCTGCAAGTGCGGACCGACGTGGCGGCGTGCGGGACGTAGGCTTGTTGGCTGGCGGCTGGCGGCTGGCGGCTGGCGGCTGGCGGCTGGCGGCTGGCGGCTGGCGGCTGGCGGCTGCGGCACAATGCACGACCATGAGCCGGGCCGCTGGCGGCGGGCGGACCGTAGGTGAGAGGGGGAGCGCGTGACGCAGTCGCACGACGCCATCGTGGTCGGGCTGGGGGCGATCGGCAGCGCCTCGGCGTACCACCTCGCCAAGCGCGGGGCGCGGGTGCTCGGGATCGAGCAGTTCCGGCCGGGGCACGACCGGGGCTCGTCGCACGGCGAGCACCGGATGATCCGTCGCTCTTCCTTCTCCGACGACGGCTACGTGCCCCTCTCGGAGCGGGCATTGGAGTTGTGGGCCGCGCTGGGCGAGGAGGCGGGCGAGCAGCTGCTGCACGAGATCGGCGAGGTCTGGCTGGTCGACGGCGACGACCCGGTGCGGGAGGCCGGGATCGCCAACTCGATCGCGAGCGGCTTCCGGGTGCCGCTGAGCGAGCGGGAACTGGCCGAGCGGTTCCCGGGAACGCGGCTCTGGCCGGGGATGCGCGCCTTCTACGAGGCGAAGGCGGGGTTCGTCCGCTCCGAGGCGGGGATCAGGGCGCACGTCCGGCTGGCGGAGCGGCACGGCGCGGAGATCCGCACCGACGAGGAGGTCACCGGCTGGGCGGCGGACGGCGACGGGGTGCGGGTCGAGACGACGCAGGGGAGCTACCGGGCGGGCCGGCTGGTGCTCGCCGCCGGCTGCTGGACGGAGGAGCTGCTGAACGGGCTGTCGCTGCCGATGGAGGTGCAGCGGCGGGTGAACGGCTGGTTCCGGCCGACCCGGCCCGACTGGTGGACGGTGGAGCAGGGCGCGCCCGACTTCCTGCTGAACGTGCCGGAGGGGAGCTTCTACGGCATCCCCTCGGTCGACGGGCTCGGCCTGAAGATCGGGCTGAGCGCGGGCGAGGCGACGACGGCGCGGACGATCCGGCGCGAGATCGCGGACGAGGAGATCGACTTCCTGCGCGAGGTGCTGAACCGGTACCTGCCGGGGGCGAGCGGGCCGGAGATCCGGCGGATCACCTGCATGTGCACCTACACGGTCGACTCCGACTTCATCGTCGACACCTACCCGGGGCTGCCGCAGGTCGGGATCGCCTGCGGCATGTCGGGCCGCGGCTACAAGTTCGCGCCGGTCCTCGGCGAGGTGATGGCCGACCTCGCGCTGGCAGGGGCGACAGGGCACGATGTGGGGTTCTTGGGGGTGGGGCGGTTCGGAGCGAGGTGAGCG
>JBDHWC010000120.1:0-8241 GCA_039809985.1 Thermomicrobiales bacterium
GTCCGGCGCGACGGCCAGCAGCGCCGCCAGCGTCACCCCCGCCGCGCCGACCATCAGCGCCAGCCGCTTCCGCCCGGTTGCCGAGCCCCGCCCTGTTCCCACCGTCGTGCCTCCCCGCCGGTCACCCGACCGGATCGCTGTTCGTCCCGAACCGGGTCATGCCCCCGGGGACGGCGTGGCCGCCGCCAACGCGTCGAGGGCGGCGAGCGCCCGCGCCAAGGATGCCTGACCGGCGCGCATCTCGCCCGTCGCCGCCCGCACCCGACCCCAGTCGAGGCGGACGAACCCGGCCATCGCCTCCGCCATCGCCTGCCGCACGAGGGCGGCCCCGGCCCGGTAGTCGGCCGCGACCGCGCCGAGCGCCGCCGGGGCGGGCGACGCCTCTAGGTAGGCGTCGGCAACCCCCAAGGCGTCGTTCATCCGCGCCTGCCCGCCCCGGATCGCGAACAGGTTCCGCGACTTCCCCTCCCCGAGCCGAACAAGGTCGCCCGCGGTCGCCTCGGCTGGCGCGAGCGCCGCCCGGAACCCCGCCGCCCACGCCCGGTCGGCCCCGGTCAGGGCCAGCGGCGTGCCCGACGGCCCCCCGGCGGGGCTCGCCACCGGCAGCGACGGCACCGCCGGAACCGGGGCCAGCACCGACGGCAATCCGAGCCACCAGCCTGCCGCCGCCAGCAGCGCGACGACGACCACCCCGGCGATGATCAGGCGGCGCATGCTCCTCCAGCGCGGGCGGCGCGACCGACGGCACCCGGCCGCCGACGAGACGCGGCGCGGGGGTTGCGCTACGCTGCCGCGGCGGTCGGCGCACCGTGCGCCGGGGCCGCGACGGCCGGCCCGCGTCCGAACCCGGACCATACGCCGCGAGGAGGTCCCGTGTCACGTCCGAGCCCGACCCCCGTCCCCCGCCTGCCGCAGTCCCCGGGCGACGGCCCGCCCAGCAGCGTCGTGATCGAGGCGGTCTGGCCGCAGGTCGACGGCGGCCGCCACCCGGTCAAGCGGGAGGTCGGCGACCTGCTCGAGGTCTGGGCCGACATCTTCAAGGACGGGCACGACGCGCTCGCCGCCGTCCTCCTCTGGCGTCGCTGGGACGACGCCGACTGGGAGGAAGCGGAGATGACGCTGGTCGACAACGACCGCTGGCACGGCGTCGTCCTCCTCGCCGACAACACCCGCTACGTCTACCGGGTGCAGGCCTTCCCCGACGTCTGGGGCACCTGGTGCGACGAGGTCGGCAAGAAGCACGACGCCGGCCTAGACGTCGCCCTCGAACTGCTCGAGGGGCGGGCGATCCTGGCCGAGATGCTGCCCCGCGCCGTCGGCGACGACCGGGCCGTGGTCGAGACGGCGATCGCCGTCGTCGACAGCCGCCGGCGCCAGCCCGCGAAGGTGGCCGCCATGCTGGCGGAGCCGCTCGCCCTCGCCGTCGCCCGCAGCCGGAGCCGGGCCGGGGCGGCGACCTCGGCCGAGTACGAGGTGGTCGTCGACCGGGTCCGCGCCCGCTACGCCGCGTGGTACGAGTTCTTCCCCCGCTCGGCGGGGACGGTCCCCGGCCGCAGCGCGACCTTCGCCGAGGCCGCCGAACGGCTGCCGGCGATCGCCGCGATGGGGTTCGACACCGTCTACCTGCCGCCGATCCACCCGATCGGGACCACCTTCCGCAAGGGGCCGAACAACACGCTCGGGGCCGGGCCGGACGACCCCGGCGTCCCCTATGCCATCGGCGGCCCGGCGGGCGGCCACGACGCGGTCGAGCCGGGCCTCGGCACGCTCGACGACTTCGACCGCTTCGTCGCCCGCGCCGGCGAGCTGGGGATGGAGGTCGCGCTCGACCTCGCGGTCCAGGCCTCGCCCGACCACCCGTGGGTCACCGCCCACCCGGAGTGGTTCACCGTCCGCCCCGACGGCTCGATCCAGTACGCCGAGAACCCGCCGAAGAAGTACCAGGACATCTACCCGATCAACTTCGTGTCGTCCGACTGGCAGGGCCTCTGGCTCGAGCTGCGGCGGATCGTCCGCTTCTGGATCGGGCACGGGGTGACAACCTTCCGGGTCGACAACCCGCACACCAAGCCGACCGCCTTCTGGGAATGGCTGATCGCCGACGTGCAGCGCGACCACCCGGAGACGATCTTCCTCGCCGAGGCCTTCACCCGGCCGAAGGTGATGCGCAGCCTCGCCAAGGCGGGCTTCACCCAGAGCTACACCTACTTCACGTGGCGCACCACCAAGCCGGAACTGATCGACTACTTCACCGAGCTGACGCAGGGCGAGGCCCGCGAGTACATGCGCGGCAACCTCTTCCCGAACACGCCCGACATCCTCCCCTTCCACTTGCAGGAAGGGGGTCGCCCGGCGTTCCGGGCCCGCCTCGTGCTCGCCGCCACCCTCTCCTCGGTCTACGGCATCTACAGCGGCTTCGAACTGTGCGAGAACACGCCGGTGCCGGGGCGCGAGGAGTACCTCGACTCCGAGAAGTACGCCTTCAAGGTCTGGGACTGGGACCGGCCGGGGAACATCGTCGCCGACGTGACGGCGGTCAACCGGGCCCGCGCCGCCCACCCCGCGCTGCAGGAGTACGACAACCTCCGCTTCGTCCCGAGCGACGACCCAAACGTGATCGCCTACAGCAAGCGGACGGCGGACGGCAGCGACACCGTGGTCGCCGTCGTCAACCTCGACCCGTTCCACGCCCACGAGACATGGATCCACCTGCCGTTCTGGGAGTGGGGCCTGCCGGACGACGCCACTTGCCGGGCGACGGAACTGATCGGCGGCGGGTCGTGGGACTGGCGCGGGCCGCACATCCGCCTCGTGCTCGACCCCGCGGAGCAGCCGGCGCAGCTCTGGGCGCTCGCGGCCCAAGCGTGAGCGAACGCGCCGCGGCCCGGGAACGGGGCCGCGGCGCGTCCGCGGGATGGAGGGATGGAGCGTCTCGGGTGGAGCCCCGCTGCCGGGGTCGCCGACTGTGGCGCGGCGGCGACCCCGGCGGGAGCGGTGGGCGAGCACGGAGCAGGATGACCGCCCACCCACACCGTAGCGCGAGCGCCGGCCCCGCACATCCGTCAAACGACGCATTCACCCGGATGCGCAGGATTGCGGAGCCGACGCCCGGGGCGGCCAAGACCGGACGTTCGGGGCATTCCCGGGGTCGCGCGCCGCGGCGGAAGATGCCGGAGGCGGTTCCGCCGCCGGTGCCGCGCAGGAGGCCCGCCATGGAGCCCGACCCGGTCCCCGCTCGCGTCGCCCGCAACCTCGCCCTGATGCAGCGCTTCGTCGCGATGATCGAGGCGAACCCGTCCCTCGCCGGCGCGATCCCCGAGGGCGCGTCGCTCATCCTCTTCGACGCCGACGCGGCGGCCCCCGACCCCGCCAAGGAGCAGGCCGCGACCGAGTTGGAAGCGTCCGGCAGGCTTGTCTGGCGGGTCACGGTCTAGACACAGCACGAATGCCTGAACAGAGCGGGGGTCGCTACGTCGGTTTCGCACCCTCGACGGCACCGTCGTCGCTGACATCATCGCAACGGTCGGGGACGATAGCGGAGCCCGCAGCGCCGGCCCGCTCCCCCAGAGCTGGGCTGTTTCCTTCCTCTGCCGCGGCCTGGCAAGGGGAGAGCCTGATCGAGACCGGCGTCCGCGCTTCGCAGCCGGCTCACCGAGGTCGCCCTCACCCCCCAGCCCCCTCCCTCGCGGCGGCTGACAGGGGTCGGTATCCAAGGGACAGCGGCATCCGCGCCTCGCGGCCGGGCCCGCCGGGGGCCGCCCTCGCCCCCAGCCCCTCTCCCGCCGCGGCGGCTGATCGGGGGAGGTATCCGTTGGAAAGCGACTGGAAAGCCGCCGCGCCGCGGCAATCCGGGGGTGCGGGGGAGCGCTTGGCCCTCCCCCGATTCGTTTGCTCCCCCTCTCCCGCCGCCGCCGGGGGTGAGGGCGGCCCCGGCGGGCCTGGCCGCGAGGCGCAGCCGCCGTTCTCGATCAGAGACCTACCCCTGTCGGCCGCGGCGGCGGGAGGGGGGGAGCGAGTGATCGGGGGAGGGCCAAGCGCTCCCCCGGATCGCCCCGGTTGCCGCAGCGCGAACGCTCCCTGCGGAGACCACCCTTGTCACACCAATGGTGCGAACCAACGCCCTCTTCACGCGCGGGGAGACCGCCGCGCTGCCTCGTCGTCCGGCCGGTCGATGGGCGAAGGTCAGCCACGCATCTCGGCCCCGCCTGCTCGAACCGAACCCGCCCTCATGGGACGCCAGCCCTCGCGATTGGTATCAGTCCTCCCGGGAGAGGAACCGGGTGAGGATGGTCCCGGTGAGCCACGACTGCCGCCTTCGCCCAGACTCCTCCCCGCGTCAGGCGGCAATGTGACGGTTCAGGGGCGGCGGAATCAGCCGCCGCCGACGGCGTGCACCACTTCGAGCTGGTCGCCGGACCGCAGCGTCGTGCCCGGGTAGGCATCCCGGTCGAGGATCGTGCCGTTCAGTTCGACGATCGCCATGCCGTCGGCCAGCCGCTTGCCGGCCAGGAAGCCGGAGACCGTCGTCCCCGGCGGCACGGCGAGCGGCTTGCCGTTGACCACCACCGCGGTGGCCATGTCGTCCGTGTCCTCCGCTCGGTCGCCCATCGCGCCTGAAACCTCCCGCAACGCGGCGTCGACCGCCGCCCGGATCTCGGCGGCGACACGGGCCGGGTCCGCCGCCTCCCCGACCGCCCCCAGCACCGCGACGCCGCTCGCCCCGGCCCGGACCGCCGTGGCGGCGTTGCCGGCGTCGATGCCGCCGATCGCAATCACGGGCGACCGGGCGGCGGCAACCACCGCCCGCAGTCCGGCCGGCCCGAGTGGCGGTTGTCCGGGATGGCTGGCCGTCGGGAAGGCGTGACCCGCCAGCAGGTAGTCGGCCCCGTCGCTCGCAAGGTCAGCCGCCGCCGCCGCGGAGTGGACCGACCGCCCGACCAGCGTGCCCGGCCCGAGCGCGGCCCGCGCCGTCGCCACGGGGTCGCCGCGCTCCGGCAGGTTCACGCCGCACCCAAGTGCCCGAGCGACCCCGATCTCGCGGCCGACCAGCAGCGCCGCCCGCCCGGCGACGACCGCCGCCAGCGGCTCGGCGAGCGCCCGCAGCGCCTCCGGCCCGAGGTCCGGCGCGCGCACCAGCACCGCGTCGGCACCGCCGGCGACCGCCTCCCGCGCCAAATCCGGCAGCGGCAGGCGGGAACGGCCCGGGCTGGCCAGCACGAGCAGTCTCGGCACGGTCGCCACCGGTCAGGCCCGGCCGACGACGCCGGTCAGCGGACTGCTGGCCGCGGCGTGGGCTTTGACCGGGATCCGCCCGGCGAGGAACGCCTTCCGCCCGGCCCGCACGCCGTCGGCGATCGCCTCCGCCATCAGGCCGGGGTTCGCCGCCTGCGCGATGGCGGTGTTGACGAGGCAGGCCGCCGCGCCCGCCTCCATCGCCAGCGCGGCGTCGGAGGGCACGCCGATGCCGGCGTCGACCACCACCGGCACGGTCGCCTGCTCGACGATGACCCGGATCGCGGCGAGGTTGACCACTCCCTGCCCGGAGCCGATCGGGGAGCCGAGCGGCATCACCGTGGCGCAGCCGATCTCCTCCATCCGTCGCGCCAACTGCGGGTCGGCCCCGATGTACGGCAGCACGTCGAACCCCTCGGCCACGAGCGTCTTGGCCGCCTCCCAGCTGCCGATCGGGTCGGGCAGCAGGTAGGTCGCGTCGGGGATCACCTCGAGTTTCACCCAGTCGCCGAGTCCCATCGCGCGGGCCATCCGGGCCACCCGGACCGCCTCCTCGGCCGTCCTGCAGCCGGCGGTGTTCGGCAGGATCGTGAACTGGCCGGGGTCGATGTCCTCGAGGATCGAACGGCTGGCCGGGTCGTCGAAGTCGATCCGGCGCAGCGCGACGGTGACGATCTGCGAGCCGGAGGCGGCGAGCGCGGCGCGCATCTCCTCCCGGCTGCGGTACTTGCCGGTGCCGACCATCAGCCGGCTGGTGAAGGTGCGGCGGCCGATCGTCAGCGGGGCGTCGGCGGTCGTCGCGGGGGCGGTCGCGGTCATGGCGTGCTTCTCCGGCGCGGGGAGCCCGCGACCGGGGAGGAAGGAGAGGTTGGCTTCGGAGAGGGCGCGGCCTTCGACGTCCCTGCGCGGGCATTGCCCCGATCAGGTTCGAACGGTCGGTGGCGGTGCGGCCACCCTCTCAGCCCGGCTCCCCGAGCTCCCGTCGCGGTGCTCTGCGATTGTCGAGGCCCACCCTAGAGGCTGGCCGGGCCGGTGTCAATCGGCACGACCGTGGAGGCCACCGCCCGCCGCCTCACGCGCCGGAGAATCGATCCGACTCGGTCATCGCCGCCCCGCAGGCGTAGCAGAAGCGGGCAGTCGGGGCGTTCTCGGCCCCGCAGACCGGGCACGCCGCGTCGGCGGCCGGCTGGGCCGGCGGCATCGGCTGCTGGCCCGCCACGGGCGACGCCTCCGGGGAGGCGACCGGCCTCGGCGGTGCCTCCCCGCCGGCCGGCACCGTCCACGACGCCGTCCGGCCCTCGGCCATCGACGCCCCGAGGCAGAGGAGGGCGAGGAGGAAGGCGATGCCGCCCCAGACCCGCAGGTCGAGCGGCGCGGCCCGGTCGGCGACACCGACCGCCCCGGCGAGACAGAGCAGCGCCGCCGCGTACCGGGGAGCAGGGCCGACCAGCATCCCCGAGAGGAGCCACGGCACGGCCATGATCGCCCCGAGCGCCGCGATCTCGTCCGCGCCGGGACTGCCCGACACCAGACGCGCCACGACCGACTGGACCAGCATCAGGAAACCGAGGATGAGGGTGACGACCGTCAGGCCGACCCGCAGCGGGCCACGTTCCGCGAGCACGTCGCTGACCTCTCGACCCGCGCGCCGCGAGCCGTCTCGCGCATCGTCTCCCCGGCACCCTTCTACCACGGGGCCGGGGGCCGCACAAGATCGGACGACACATGGCGCGGCTCGGCCCCCGCCGCCGGCCGGGTCCGGCTAAGATGCCCGCGGGCCGGCCCCGGTCGCCGGCCGCGAGCGCGGGAGGGCGCGTGGCAGCCACCAGCACCTACGGCCAGCCGGGACGGGTCACCC
Organism: Thermomicrobiales bacterium; assembly: GCA_039809985.1. GTDB lineage: Bacteria > Chloroflexota > Chloroflexia > Thermomicrobiales > UBA6265 > JAICJJ01. The sequence continues at coordinate 7,091 of JBDHWC010000120.1, forward strand.
CCCTCGCCGCCGGCCTCTGGATGATCGACCTCGGCTTCCAAGGGCGCGAGGGGGTGATCAGCGCCTACCTGCTCGAGACCGGGGACGGCCTCGTCCTGATCGAGACCGGGCCGACCACCACCCTCCCCCACCTGCTGGCCGGCATCCGGAGCCTCGGCTTCGAGCCGGCCGACCTCCGCCAGATCCTCGTCAGCCACATCCACCTCGACCACTCCGGCGGGGCGGGCGTGCTGCTGCGGGAGGCCCCGGTCGCGACGGTCGGCGTCCACCCGGTCGGCGCGCCGCACCTCGTCGACCCCTCCCGCTTGGTCGCCAGCGCGGCCCGGCTCTACGGCGAGCAGATGGACGCGCTCTGGGGCGAGATCGCGCCGGTCCCGGGCGACCGGGTAGTCGCGCTGGAGGACGGGGCGCCGTTCGAGGTGGGCGGCCGCGTCCTGACCGCGCTCTTCACCCCCGGCCATGCCTCGCACCACGTCACGCTCTGGGACCCGATCTCGGCCGTCGCCTTCACCGGGGACGTCGGCGGGGTGCGGATGGCGCACACCCCCTTCAACTGCCCGCCGCCGCCGCCGCCGGAACTCGACCCCGAGGCGTGGGCGGTCAGCGTCGACCGGATGCTGGCCCTCGGCGCGGAGCGGCTCTGCCTGACGCACGGCGGCCCTCACGCCGACGTCGAGGCCCACCTCGGCCAGATCGTGCCGACGCTGGCCGAGATGGGCGACCTCGCCCGGCGCGAACTGCGGGCCGGTGCCGACCACGCCCGCCTCACCGCCGCCTTCCACGCGTTCGCCGCCGCCCGCCTCGGCACCGACGACCCGGAGGTGCTGGTCAACCTCGAGTGGGCGACCCCCTCCCACCTCGCCGCCTCGGGCTTCACCCGCCTGCTGACGAAGCGAGGCGAACTCGACAACTGACGAGCAGCCCGCGCCCTCGGGTGGCGTCCTCCACGCGGAGGGCTGCCAAGGGAGCACCTGACCGACAGGCGGCGTCCGCTCTTCGCGGCCGGGTCCGCTTGAACGGCCCTCGCCCCCCAGCCCCCTCTCCCGCGGCGGCGGCTGACAGGGGGAGGTATCGAAGGGATAGCGGGTTCCGCGTCTCGCGACCGAGTCCACTGGGGCCGCCCTCACCCCCCAGCCCCCTCTCCCGCGGCG
>JBDHWC010000121.1:0-8216 GCA_039809985.1 Thermomicrobiales bacterium
ACCTCGCCGAGGTGGAAGCGGGCCATGCCGGCCACCAGCGGGGCCGGGCCGTCGAGGGCGGCGACCGCCTGCCGCAGGTGCGGCTCGATCAGGGCATCGAGGTCGATCGTGCCCGTCGCCGTCGCGCCGTCGGCCCGGTTGGCCGCGCCGCCCGCCATGCTGCCTCCCCGCCGCGCGCCGTGCCCGGCGACGCGTCCGCCCGCCCGCCGATCGCGGCGGAACTGTAGCGGATGCGGCCCGCCGCTGGGCCGGCGTGGTTCGGGAACCGGCACGTCGGCGAGAACGTCGTATGATGCGACGAGGTCAGCGGGCATCTGCCGGCGGCCGGGGCGATCGTGCCTCGGCGCGCGACACGGCAGGTGCGGTGGAGGGGGAGGTCCCGACACCGATGGTCTACAACATGAACTACTTCCTCTTCATGATCCCCGGCCTGCTGCTCATGCTCTGGGCGCAGAGCCGGGTCAAGGGCGCGTACGCCAAGTACAGCGCGATCCCGAACCAGGAAGGCCTGACCGGGGCCCAGACCGCACAGCGGGTGCTGGCGGCCACGGGGCTCGGCGGCCTGCCGATCCAGCCGGTCGGCGGCCAGCTGAGCGACTTCTACGATCCCCGCAAGAAGACGCTGAACCTGTCACAGGGGGTCTACGGCCAGGCCTCGGTGGCGGCGATGGCCGTCGCCGCCCACGAGGCCGGCCACGCCATGCAGGACGCGCAGGGGTACGCGCCGCTCAAGTTCCGCTCGGCGATCGTGCCGGCGGTCTCGTTCGGCTCGAACATCGGCTTCATCGTCCTCTTCGCCGGCCTTCTGCTGCAAGCGCCGACGGTCGCCTGGATCGGGGTCGGGCTGTTCGCGCTGGCGACGCTCTTCACGCTGGTGACGCTGCCGGTCGAGTTCAACGCCTCCACCCGGGCCAAGGCGGCGCTGCGGCAGGCCGGTTTGGTCACTCCGGAGGAGGCCAAGGGGGTCGAGGCGATGCTCAGCGCCGCGGCCTGGACCTACGTCGCCTCGTTCGCGTCGTCGGCCGCGACGCTGCTCTACTACATCACCCTCGTCGGCGGCATGTCGGGCAGCAGCCGCCGCAACTGACGCCGTCGCGGTCACCAGCCTCGGACCCGCCCCCGGACTCGGCAGCGATGCCGCCGGGGGCGCGGCGCGTCCGGCGGCGCGCGCGAGGGGGCGTGGTAGGATCGGGAGGCCGGCCTCCGCCCGGGCGTCTCGCGGCGCGCCGGCCGGCTCGTGTCTCTGCCGTCGTCAGGAGGGCCGCGATGGCCTCCCGTCCTCGCCTCGTCACCGTCGCGGTGCTCGTCTGCGTCGTCGCCGCGCTGGCCGGCGGGCCGGTCCGCGCCCAGTCCGGCGACCGGAGCTACACCAGCCCGACCTACGGCTTCACGGTGACGTGGGACCCGGCAGTCTGGACCCCGGACGCCCCGAGCAGCCTGACCGCGGTCGGCCCCGACCAGATGGACCGCCTGCTGCTCACCTCCGACAAGGGGAGCCTCTACGTCGAGAGCGCCCGTCGCTACGCGGGCGACCCGGCGGCGTGCCTGAAGGGCGAGTCCGACGCGCTCGGCTCCGAGAGCGGCATCTCCGACCTCCGGCCGTTCAGCGGCCCGGACGGCCAGCCGGTCGCCGGCAGCGGCCCGGGCGGCGCCTTCGCCGCGTACCGGGCGACCATCTCTCTCCCCACCGGCGGCACCGGCGAGCTGGGCGGCTACATCCGCTGCCGCACGCTGGTCGCCGGCGAGTCGGTGCTGATCGGCACCGTGGTGTCCTCCGCCGACGACCTGCTCGCCGTGGTCGACCTCGCCGCACCGGTCCTCGACTCGGTCGTCACCGCCACCGCGACCGCCGCGTCGCAGGCGCCGGATGAGGCTTTCGCCGCCCTCCGCGCCCAGGCCCGGAACCGACCCAGCGTGGTCGGGCCGATCGACGGCGAGATCCCGCTGGCGACCGGCTCGCTGACCAAGGTGGCCGCCAACGTCAACCTCGGCGACCTGTTCGCCACCGCGACCTTCGGCAACCCCTACCCCGCCAGCGAGCACGACTGGGACTTCGGACTCGGCTTCAGGCACGCCGGGGGCGACGAGCAACTGCGCCTGATCGTCGACTCCGGCGGCACGTGGTGGCTGAAGAACGGGACCGGCCCGGTGCTGGCCACCGGCCACGTCGACGGGCTCGACCTCGCCGCCGGCGGCCGCAACACGCTCGAGCTCGCGGTGCAGGGCGACACCGGCTACGTCGCGGTCAACGGCAACTTCGTGACCACGCTCGACCTCTCGGCCCGGCCGGGCACCGGGGACGTCTTCGCCGCCGCGGGATTCTTCAGCGAGGACGTCCAGAGCGGCGCGACCACCCCGCTGACGGGGTTCCGGGTCTGGTCGCTCGCGCCGCGCTCCAGCGCGGGGCAGGTGATCCTCGCGGTCACCCCGCCGGCCGGGGCGGCAACCCCGGGCAGCGACCTCGTCGGCACGCCTTCCGTCGCCACACCGGCCGCCGGCGGCATGGACGCGGCGGCGTTCGCGAAGTGGATGACGGCGGCGCGGGCGAAAGTGGGGATCGCCGGCCCGCTGGCGGGCGACCTGCCATTGACGGCGGGACAGTCCGCGACGATCGACTCCGGCGCGAGCGTGGCCGACTTCGCGGCCATGGTCCGCTTCGTCGCCCCGGCGGTGCCGGGCCAGCCGTGGGACGCCGGCTTCGTCTTCCGCGACTCCGGGGCGGGCGACGGCTACCGGCTGGTGGTCGACTCCGACGGGCAGTGGACGCTGACCCGCGGCGACGGCACGCAGCTTGGGCGGGGTCCGGCGGCGGCGGTCAACCGAACGCCGAACGGGGTCAACACGCTTGAGCTGGTCGTCGCCGGCCCGACCGCGGGACTGGCCGTGAACGGGGTCTTCACCGCCGCGGTCGACGTCTCGGCGTCCGACGCGGCGGGTGGCATCGCCTTTGGCGGCGGCTTCCTGCACCCGGTCGCGTCCGGGTCCGCCGTCCTTCGCTACCGCGACTTCCAGGTGTGGGGGCTTGAGGGGATCGTCCCACCGGTCGTCGGCACGCCGACCCCGGCGACCGGATCGGCCACCGCCGTTCCCGTCACCCCGCCGGTCGCGCCGCCGAGCGCGGCGGGCGGGCCGCAAATTGCCGCCCGCCTCGCCGCCGTCGGCGGCTCGGGCGTGAGCGGCCTCGCCACGCTGAGACCGGCCGCCGACGGCGCAGGCACGGTCGTCGACATCGCCCTCAACGGCCCGGTCGGCGGCACGCTGGCGACGATCCACGCCGGCACCTGCGACGCGATCGACCCGGCCCCGGCCTTCGCCCTGACCGATCTGAGCGCCGCCGGCCGCAGCAGCACCACGCTGAGGACCGCGCTCGCCGACCTGCAGGGCGGCCAGTACGTCGTCACCGTCCGGGCCGGCGCGACCGATTTCGGCACGGTGCTGGCCTGCGGGACGATCCCGTAGGGTTTCCGAGTCGGGGAGTCGGGGAGTCGGGGCGGCGCGTGAAGCAGCGGATCCGGGCGGCAGCGATCGTGGTCCGCGACGGGCGGCTCCTGCTGGTTCGGCATGCAGGGGCGGGGGATGCGTGGTGGTCGCCGCCGGGCGGCGGTGTCGAGGGCGGCGAGACGCTCCTCGCCGCCGCCGAGCGCGAGGTCTGGGAAGAGACCAACCTCCGGGTCCGGGCCGGGAAGATCGCTTACGTGCAGGAACTGCTCGACGCTCGTCGCAGCCGTCGCACGCTGGAGTGCTTCGTCGCCTGCGACGATCTCGGCGGCGTCCTGTTGGGCGAACGGGAGGGACCGCCCTACACCCAGCAGGCGAGGTTCTTCGCCCGCGCCGAGCTCGAGGCCGAGCGCGTGCTGCCCGACGTGTTCGCCGAAGCATTCTGGGACGACCTGGCCGCCGGCCTGCCCGAAGCCCGCTACCTCGGGATGCCCGTCATCGGGTAGCAAGACACCGCGCATTCATGTTGTTGCGCGCAACAGCGGATTCCTCGCGGATCTCTAGCATCGTCGTGAGTTTGCCAAGTCTTGGTCAAGGGCGAGCGCGAATCGCGAACCCAGCGGCCCGCAGTTCAACGCCGCGTCCCGTTGTCAAGTGCCACGCCGGGAATCACCACTCCCCGACTCCCCGACTCCCCGACTCCGGATTCAGTGGATCCGCTTCTCCTGCCCCGCCCACTCGCGCTCGCGCAAGACGAACTTCTGGACCTTGCCGGTGGAGGTCTTCGGCAGGTCGCCGAACTCGACCGCCTTCGGCACCTTGAAGCCGGCGAGCCGGGTCCGGCAGTGGGCGTCCAGCGCCTCGGCGGTCAGGGCCGCGCCCGGCTTCAGCGTCACGAACGCCTTCGGCACCTCGCCCCAGTAGTCGTCGGGGATGGCGATCACCGCGCACTCCAGCACCGCCGGGTGGGCGACGATCGCCTGCTCGACCTCGATCGTCGAGATGTTCTCGCCGCCGGAGATGATGATGTCCTTCTGCCGGTCGCGCAGTTCGAGGTAGCCGTCCGGGTGCATCACCGCGAGGTCACCGGAGTGGAACCAGCCGCCGCGGAAGGCGCGCTCGGTCGCCTCCGGGTCGGCGAAGTAGCCCTTCATCGTGTTGTTGCCGCGCATCACCACCTCGCCCAGCGTGCGGCCGTCGGCGGGGACGTCTCGCATCTCCGCGTCGACCACCCGCGCGTCGTCGGCGACGAGGTAGCCGACCCCCTGCCGGGCCTTCAGCCGCGCCTGCTCGTCGGGCGGCAGGGCGTTCCACTCCGGCTGCCACTCGCAGACCGTGTAGGGGCCGTAGACCTCGGTCAGGCCGTAGACGTGGACGATCTCGGCCCCGAGCGCCTCGACCTGCGCGATGAGCGTCGGCGAGGGGGGCGCGGCGGCGGTGCTGACGATCAGCGGCCGCGGCAGCGGCCCGGTCGGCGCGTCGGGGTGGTTGACGAGCGAGATCAGCACCGTCGGCGCGGCGCAGAAGTGGGTGACGCCCTCCTCCCGGACCAGCCGCCAGACGACGGCGGGGTCGAGCTTGCGGAGGCAGACGTGGGTCGCGCCGACGCCGGTCACCGCCCACGGGTAGCACCAGCCGTTGCAGTGGAACATCGGCAGCGTCCAGAGGTAGACGCTGTCGTTGGCCATCCGGGTCTCGATCAGTTCGCCGAGGCTGTTCAGGTACGCGCCGCGGTGGGTGTACATCACCCCTTTCGGCGTGCCGGTGGTGCCGGAGGTGTAGTCGATCGCGATCGTCTCGTCCTCGTCCTCGATCGGCCAGTCGAGCGGGTCGGGGCTGCCGCCGGCGAGGAACGCCTCGTACTCGGGCCCGGGCAGCCGCAGGCCGCCGGGGACATCCTCGACCGTGACCACGGTCTCCAGCCCCGGCACCTCGCCGAGGATCGGCGCGACCTGCGGCGCGAGTTCGCTGTCGACCACCAGCACCTTGCTGCCGGAGTGGCGCAGGATGTGCGCGATCTCCGGCGGCGAGAGGCGGGTGTTGATCGCGACGAGGACCGCGCCGGCGAGCGGCACGCCGAAGTGCCCCTCCAGCATCGGCGGGATGTTCGGGACGAGGAAGGCGACCCGGTCCCCCTTCCGCACCCCGATCCCGGCGAGGGCGGAGGCGAGGCGGTTGACCCGCTCCGCCAGTTGCGGGTAGGTGAGGACTTGGTCGCCGTGGACCACCGCCGGCTTCTGCCGGTAGACGTCCGCGCTGCGCTGCAGGAAGCGGAGCGGCGTCAGCCACGATCGGTGGACCTCGGGCGGATACATCGGCATCGGCGCGGCACCCTGCGGCTGGTCCGGGGAGGCCCGGGTCGGGTTCGGCAACGCCGCAGACGATAGCACGGGAGCCGGCCCGCCCTGCCGCTAGAATGGCGGCGACGCGGGCGCTCCGGAGGGGCAGGCGATGCGCGACAAGCGAACCGATCTCGCTGCGGCGGTCGCCGCGGTCGCCGACGGCGCGGTGGTGGCCCTTGGCGGCAACACGCTGCACCGGGGGCCGTGCGCCGCCGTGCACGAACTGGTCCGGCAGGGGAAGCGCGGCCTCGAGATCGTCAAGACGGCGGGGGCCTACGACGTCGACCTCCTCTGCGCGACCGGCTGCGCCGCCGCCGTCTCGGCCGGCTTCGTCGGCTTCGAGACCGCGTACGGGATGGCCCCCGGCTACCGGCGGGCGGTCGAGAGCGGCGCGGTCGAGGCCCGCGAGCACGCCTGCGCCACGGTGATCGCCGGGCTGCGGGCGGCGATCCAGGGCGTGCCGTTCATGCCGGTCGCCGGGCTGACCGGGTCGGACCTGCCGGCGGCGCGCGGCTTCCGGGCGGTGGCCGACCCCTACGGCGGCGGCGAGGTCTTCGTCGTCCCCGCCATCGTGCCGGACGTCGCCTTCCTCCACGTGCAGGAGGCCGACCGCTTCGGCAACGGCCGGATCGCCGGCACGCTCTTCGAGGACGTCCTGATGGCGAAGGCGGCGAAGCGGGTCGTCCTCACCGCCGAGCGGATCGTCGACGGCGCCGGGTTCGCCGAGGAGCCGGCGGCGGTCGCGATCCCGGCCCTGCTGGTCGACGCCGTGGTCGAGGCCCCCGGCGGCGCGTGGCCGCTCGGCTGCGCCGGCTGCTACGAGCCGGACGCGGCGTACCTCGCCGCCTACACGCGGGCGGCGAAGGACCCGGCCGCGCTGGCCGCCTTCGTCGCGGAGCGCGTGCTCGGGCAGGTCGGGGCGCAGGCCAGGTGAGCGGCGACGCCCCCGCCCCGGAGCACGACCCGGCGGTGATGATGGCGGCCGCGCTGTCGCGGCTGCTGCGCGACGGCGAGACGGTGTTCCACGGCGTCGCCTCGCCGCTGCCGATGGTGGCGACGCTGCTGGCGAAGCGGACCCACGCGCCGGACCTCGTCTACCTCGGCATCGCCGGCGGCACCGACCCCGAGCCGCGGCGGCTGCCGGACGGCTCGACGGTCGACCCGGTGCTGCTGGAGGGGAGCCGCTCGCTGCTGACCCTCGCCGACCTGTTCGACCTGTCTGCTCGCGGCCGGCTCGACGTCGCCTTCCTGAGCGGGGTCCAGATCGACGGCGCGGGCCGGATCAACATGAGCGCGATCGGCGACTTCGCCCGGCCGAAGGTGCGGCTCCCCGGCGGGGCCGGCAGCGCGGCGCTGATGCCGACCGCGAAGCGGGTGATCCTCTGGCGCACCAAGCACGACCCCCGCGTCTTCGTCGACCGGCTCGATTTCGTCACCGCCGCCGGCAACGTCGACCGGGTGGTCACCCCGCTCTGCGTCTTCGTTCGCCGCGACGGCCGACTGGAAGTGGAGAGCCTGCACCCGGGGGTGACGCCGGGGGAACTGCGGGCGGCGACCGGGTTCGCGGTCGAGGTCGGCCCCGGCACGCCGCGGACGCCGCCGCCGACCGCCGCCGAGCTGGCCGCGCTGCGGGCGGTCGACCCGGGCGAGGTGTTCCGCTCGGAGTTCCGGTAGGGACGGTGCCCACCGAGCGTGTCCGGGCATCCCGGACCGCGGCCGCGACTACAATTCCACGTGTCAGTCGCGAGTTTCGGAGGGGGAGCGCCGGTGTTGCTCGAAGGGCTCAGGCAGCAGGTGGTTGAGGTCGGGCTGGAGGCGCTGGAACGCGGCGTCGTCCACGGCACCGCCGGGAACATGAGCGTGCGCGACCCGGAGAGCGGACTGATCGCCATCTCGCCGAGCGGGATGCCGTACCCGACCGTCACCGCCGCCGACATCGTGGTCGTCAACGACCAAGGGGGGGTCGTCGACGGCAAGCGGAAGCCGAGCAGCGAGACGCCGCTGCACACGATGGTGCTGCGGACCTTCCCGAACGTCGGCGCGGTGGTCCACACCCACTCGCACTACAGCACGGTGGTCAGTTGCATCCGGCGGGAGCTGCCGCCGATCCTGACCGAGGTGGTGCTGGCGGTCGGGGCGATCCCGGTCACCCGCTACGGCCTGACCGGGACGCCCGACTTCGGCGAGAGCGTGGTGGAGGTGATGACCCCGGAGACGAAGGCGGTGATCATCAAGAACCACGGCCTCGTCTGCATGGGGAAGGACTTCGCCGAGGCACTGCTCTGGGCCGAGATCGTCGAGGAGGCAGCCAAGGTCTACGTCCACGCCCTCGCCGCCAACGGCGGGCGGGAGCCGGACCTCGTGCCGGCGGAGCTCGTGCCGGAGATGCTGGCCCACTTCCGGGCGAACTACGGGCAGGGCCCGGCGGGGGCCTAG
>JBDHWC010000122.1:0-8084 GCA_039809985.1 Thermomicrobiales bacterium
GCCGCGGCAACCCGGGGCCCTTGGGGGGAACTTGGTTCCGCCCAAGTCATTACTCCCCCTCTCCCATCGCAATGGGAGAGGGGGCTGGGGGGTGAGGGAGTCCCAGCGCACAGGGCCGAGAGCAGCGACCGCTGCTCCCAACGGACACCTCCCCTCGTCAGCCGCCGCCGCGGGAGAGGGGGCTGGGGGTGAGGGCGACCCCCGCGGACCCGACCGCGACGTGCGGATACCGCTAGAGGTCAGATGCCCCCGTGTCAGCACTCGCCGCGGGTGAGCGGACTGGCTGCGAGGGCCGGGCCGGGTGCCCGAGCCGCACGGTGAGCGGGCCACTCTTGTCCAAACGCATCCCCGACTGGGCGGTTCGCGTCGGGGCGGGCCGTGTGGCGTCAGCGACGCCGTGCCCGACCGAACGCCGCCGCTTCCGTCCGACACGTGCAAACATCCGCTAGAATTCGACGATCGGGAGTTCGCGGGACGCGTCGGCGCCCCTCGGCCGGAGTCCGCCCACCGTGAGCCAGCGTGGCAGCCACCGCCTGATCCAGTCGTCGCCCGACACGGGCCCGGCGCCGGAGGCCGGCGAGTCGTCGCCCGCGAACCGCCGCTTCGGCATCTACGAGGGGTGGGTCGTCGTCGTCGCGCTGACGGTGATCATGACCGTCGCCAGCGGCTCCCGCTTCCTCTTCGGCGTCGTCCTGAAGCCGATGTCGGAGGAGTTCGGCTGGGACCGCGCCTCGATGACCGGGGCGGTCCTGCTGGCGATGATCGTCCTCTCCGCCTTCCAGCCGCTCATGGGCCTGCTGGTCGACCGGGTCGGCCCGAAGCGGATCCTGGTCGCCGGCTGCCTCCTGCTCGGCCTCAGCCTCTTCCCGCTCTCGCGCGTCACCGAGCTCTGGCAGGTCTACCTGATCTACGGCGTCCTGATGTCGATCGGCCTCGCCGCCACCAGCCCGGTCAACGCCACCGCGCTCGTCAGCCGCTGGTTCCGCCAGAAGCGGGGCGCGGCGATGTCGATCGCGACCTCCGGCTCGGCCTTCGGCCAGTTGCTGATCGTCCCGATCGCGACCTGGATCCTGACCCTCAGCTCGTGGGAGACGACCTACCGGCTGCTGGCGATCGTCCTCCTCGCCGGCATGGTCCCGCTCGGGCTGCTGCTGGTCCGCGACAACCCGACCGCCACGGCCGAGGAAGGGACCGCGAAGGCCAAGCCCTCCCCGGTCGCCGAGCACGGCGTCACCCTGGCGCGCGCGCTCCGCTCCTACGACTTCTGGCTGCTGGCGCTCGGGTTCGTCGTCTGCGGCTGGACGATGGCCTTCCCCAACGTCCACTTCATCGCCTTCGCCGACGACATGCACATCTCGGCGGTGCACGCCGCCGACATCGTCGCCGTCACCGCCATCTTCAGCATCGCCGGCAGCATCATGCTCGGCATGCTGGCGGACCGGCACCGCCGCTCGACGGTGCTGGCGCTCACCTACTTCCTGCGCGGCGCGGCCTTTCTCCTGCTGGTCGTGCTGCCGGTCGGCAACCTGATCTACCTCTACGCCTTCGTCCTCGGCATCTCCTGGACGGCGACGACGCCGCTGACGGCCACCATCGCCGCCGACCGCTTCGGCCCGAAGCACCTCGGCCTCATCTTCGGCTCGATGTTCACCTTCATGAACCTCGGCTTCGGCGTCGGCTCGTTCCTCGACGGCGTCGTCTACGAGCACTCCGGCAACTACCACTGGGCGCTCGTCGTCAACGTCGCCCTCGGCCTCGTCGCCGCGGTCGGCGCGTTCCGGGTCGGCACCGGCCCCCTGCCGGAACTGCACGAGTCGCTGACCGCGCCGCGCCTCGAGGGGGTGGCGGTCGCCGGCGACTGAGCGGCGCCCCCCGTCCTCGCCCCGAAACCGGCCGGTGCGGCCGGGCATCCTTGCCCGGGGGCCGGGGCTGCCGTATCCTGCCGATGACGCCGCGACCCCGCCCGCCCGCCGGGCACCCTCCGCGCGGCCGCCTCCGCGGGGAAAGGCAGCGAGCAGCCGGACGATGCGCGAGTTCTTCCAACGGCGCGGCAAGTTCCGACCGCACACCGCCGACGAGGATCGCGCCGACCAGCAGATCCCCGAGAACCTCTGGGTCAAGTGCCCCCGCTGCGGCGACCTCCTCTACTCGAAGGAGCTCGAGCGGAACGACCGCGTCTGCCCGAAGTGCGGCTACCACCTGCGGCTGCGCGCCCGACAGCGGATCGCCCTCCTCACCGACGTCGGCACCTTCCGCGAGTGGGACGCCGACCTGCGGCCGGAGGACCCGCTCCACTTCGTCGACGCCAGCGGCCCCTACGCCGCCAAACTCCGGGCCACGCAGGCCAAGACCGGCGAGGTCGAGGCGCTGGTCACCGGCGAGGCGACCCTCGACGGCCGGGCCCTCGCCCTCGCCGTCGCCGACTTCGACTTCCTCGGCGCCAGCATGGGCTCCGTCTTCGGCGAGAAGCTGGTCCGCGCCGCCGAGCGCTGCGCCGAGCGCGGCCTGCCGCTGGTCACGGTCAACTCCTCCGGCGGGGCGCGGATGCACGAGGGGCTGCTCTCGCTGATGCAGATGGCGAAGACCGTGGCCGCCTTCGCCCGGCTCGGCCGGGCCGGGGTGCCGCACCTCTCCCTGCTGGTCGACCCCTGCTACGGCGGCGTCACCGCGTCGTACGCCACCATCGGCGACGTGATCATCGCCGAGCCGGGCGCGCTGATCGGCTTCGCCGGGCCCCGCGTCATCGAGCAGATCACCAAGCAGAAGCTGCCGGAGGGGTTCCAGACCGCCGAGTTCCTGCTCGACCACGGCATGATCGACCTGATCGTGCCCCGCCCCGAGCTGCGGCAGACCCTCGCCACCCTGCTCGACCACTACGCCCACTCGACCCGCGGCCTGCCGCAGCCGGCCGTCCCCGACCACCCGGAGCCGGTCCTCGCCGTCGCGGCGGAGGTGGCCGGTGGCTGAGCCGCCGGTCGAGCCGACGTCGGCCCCGGCCGGCCCCGACCCGAACGGCGCGGAGCCCGCCGCGCTCTCGGCGTGGGACCGGGTCCGCATCGCCCGCCACCCGGAACGGCCGCACGCCCTCGACTACGTCGCGGCCCTGACCAACGACTTCGTCGAGCTGCACGGCGACCGCGCCTTCGGCGACGACCGGGCCCTGATCGGCGGCCTCGCCCGGATGGGCGGCCGGACGGTGATGGTCATCGGCCACCAGAAGGGCGAGAACACCCGCGAGAACATCGACCGCAACTTCGGCATGGCCCGGCCCGAGGGCTACCGCAAGGCCGATCGCCTGCTGCGCCACGCCGGCAAGTTCGGCTTCCCGGTGGTGACCTTCATCGACACCCCCGGGGCGGAGCCGAACATCGGCTCCGAGGAGCGCGGCCAGGGCACCGCCATCGCCGAGAGCCTGGTCATGATGGCCAACCTGCGCGTGCCGAGTGTCGCCGTCGTCGTCGGCGAGGGCGGCTCCGGCGGCGCGCTGGCGATCGGCGTCGCCGACCGGATCGTCATGCTCGAGAACGCCGTCTACGCCGTCGCCTCGCCCGAGGCCTGCGCCGCGATCCTCTGGAAGGACGCCGGCCGCGCCCCGGAGGCCGCCGAGACGATGCGGATCACCGCCCGCGAGCTGGCCGACCTCGGCATCGTCGACGCGATCGTGCCCGAGCCCCGGCCCGCCCACGAGCGCCCGCGCGAGGTGATCGAGGCGACCGGCAAGGTCGTCAACGCCCTGCTCGACGACCTCGTCGCCTCGTACCCGATCGACGACTACCCCGGCGTCGAGCGCCTGCGCGAGGCCCGCTACCAGAAGTTCCGCCGCATCGGCGCGTGGCGCACCGCCGAGCAGCAGTCCACCGGCCTGCCGGACGACGGGCTGCTCTGAGCGAGGCCCCGTCACGCACCGGTCGCCCGTTCCATCAGGCGAACCGGCGCGCCGCCGAACTCCGCGTCGCCGACCACCACGAAGCCGAGCCCAACGTAGTACGCCTCCAGCCGCGGGTTGGGCGTCACGAAGTCGAGGCGCAGCCGACTCCGGCCGCGGGCGGCTGCGTGCGCGGTCGCCCACGCCAGCACCCCGGCCCCGATCCCCTCGCCGGCCCGGTCCCGTCGCACGGCCAGCGTGTGCACGTAAACCGCCGGCGTGGGGGCCCGGCCCGCCCACGTCGGGTCCTCGTCCATCAGCCGGACGGTCGCGACCAAGCCGACGGCGTCGCGGACAACCCAGAAGCGGCCCGCTGCCACCTCGTCGCGCACCCACTCCGCCGAGAACCGGCGCTGCCACTGCCGGTGCCCGCGGGCGAGCAGCCAGTCGCCAACGCCGCCCAGCAGGCCCAGGATCGCCAAGGCGTCGGCCTCGGTCGCCGGAACCAAGTCGACCGGGGAACGGCCCGCGGGCGGCAACGCCCTACGCCAGGCTGATCCAGCCCGCGCGCAGCGCGGCGATCACCGCCTGCGTCCGGTCGTTGACGGCGAGCTTGCGGAGGATCGAGGAGACGGCGTTCTTCACCGTCTGCTCGGAGACGCCGAGCTGCGCGGCCACCTCGCGGTTGCTCTGCCCCTCGGCGATCAGGTTCAGGATGCGCAGCTCCCGCTCGGAGAGGGGCATCTCCTCGGCCGTGGCGGCCTCCTCCGAATCGGCCCGGCCCGGCCCGCGCCCGCCGGCCGCGACCGTGCCCGACCCGACCCGGCGCACCAGCGCGGCGAGCGCCTCCGGCTCGATGCTCTTGGCGACCGCCTCGGCCCCGACCGCCGCCGCCTGCGCCTGGGCCCGGTCGTCGTCGCTGGCCGCCAGGAGGAGCACCCGCGTCGGTGCCCGCCGCTGCGAGACCTGCCGCGCGATCTCCAGCCCGGAGAGCTTGGGCAGCTCCCGGTGCAGCAGGGCGACCGCCGGGTCGTGCCGCTCGATCAGCGAGAGCGCGGTCGGCCCGTCCGCCGCCTCGCCGACGACCATCAGGTCCGGCTGCTGCTCCAAGGCCCAGCGCAGACCGCGGCGGAAGAGCGGCTGCTCGTCCGCGAGCACGACCGTGACCCGGCGCGCCATGCCAACCCCCTCGCCGCCGCACGGGCCGCCCGAGGAGCCCGTGCCGATGCCGGGGAGTATACGTACATGCGCCGGAGTCGAGAAGTCGAGGAACCGGGAAGTCGGGGAGAGCGGGCCGTTCTCCCAGACTCCCCGACTTCCCGGCTCCTCGACTCCGGACACAAACATTCCGGCCCCGGTCTTGCGACCGGGGCCGGATGCCGTTGCCCAGGGGGCGCGCGCGCCCTCGGGGCCCCGTCCTAGCTGACGAAGGCCAGGTTGTAGTTGCCGCCGGTGGCGTCCGAGATGGCGGTGCCACCGTTGGCGCCGACGCCCAGCGACGTGTTGTTCGAGATGCTGCCGCCGTCGACCGACACCGGACCGTAGTAGGTGTCGCCAACGCCGATCGCGTTGCCGGCGTTGCCGCCGCTGTTGATGTCGCCGAGCGAGACGGCACCGCCGTTCGCGCCCGAGGTCGCCACGCCGCCGTTACCGGCCGACGCCGTGAAGCTCGGGCCGGTCTCGCCGCCGCCGAAGAACTTGTCCTGGATCTTCGTCTGAGCCTCGAGGAAATCCATGGTGAACGACCCTCCGCTTGCTTCCCGTAGACCTACCCCTTGGCGCGCAGGAAGCGACACCTTCCCAGGTCCGCAGCCTTTATAGCATCGCTCCCGGTCCCTGTCTAGAACGGGGCACCGGCCCAACCGTCCCGGTGGCCGTGGTGCCCGGTCACCGGGACGGCGGTCCCGCGGCCTACGTCGGCTCGCCGGTCGGGGCGCTCTCCGGGGCCAGCCGGTCGACCAGCGCGGCCAGCTCGTCGTCCTCCAGCTTCCGGAACAGCGGCGTCGGCGGCGGCAGCGTCCGCCCGGCCGGCAGCTCCCGCGGGTGCCACGGCAGGGCGTGGACCGATCCCGTGTCGCCGAGCAGCCCGTGCAGCCGCTGGGCCGAGAAGGGGAGGTACGGCGCGGTCAGCACCCGCAGCGCGGAGACCACCTGCAGCGCCGTCCAGAGCGACGTCGCCGCCCGTTCCGGGTCGGTCTTGATCGTCTTCCACGGCGCGGCGTCGTCGAGGTAGCGGTTCAGCGAGCCGGCCAGCGCTATCACCGTCCGCAGCCCGTCGCGCAGCCGGACCGCCTCGATCTGGGCGGCGACCTCCGGGAAGGCGGCGGCGGTCGCCGCCAGCATCGCCGTGTCGGCCGGCTCCAGCCGGCCCGGCGTCGGCACCGTGCCGTCGAAGCGCGAGCGGGCGAAGCTGAGCAGGCGGTGCACCGCGTTGCCGTAGGTGGCGACCAGCTCGTCGTTGTTGCGCCGCTGGAACTCGTCCCACGAGAAGTCGGTGTCGCGCGATTCCGGCGCGTTGATCGTCAGGAAGAAGCGAATCGCGTCGGCGTCGAAGAGGTCGAGCGCCTCGGGCAGGAACGGCAGCCGGGCGGTGTAGGTCCGCGACGAGGAGAGCTTCTGGCCGTCGATGGTCAGGAACTCGTTGGCGGGCACGTCGTAGGGCAGGGCGAGGCCGCCGTACCCCATCAGCATCGCCGGCCAGATGATGGCGTGGAACGGCACGTTGTCCTTGCCGATGAAGTAGTAGGCGCGGCCCGGCGGGCTGCCGTCCGGCCGCAGCTCCCACCACGCCTTCCACGCCTCCGGCTCGCCCCGGCGCTCCGCCCACTCGATCGAGGCCGAGAGGTAGCCGATCACCGCGTCGAACCAGACGTAGATCCGCTTGTCGTCGTAGCCCTCGAGCGGGATCGGCACCCCCCAGTCGAGGTCGCGGGTGATCGCCCGCGGCTTCAGCCCCTCCCGCAGCCAGCCGAGGGTGAAGCCGGAGACCGCCGGCCGCCAGTGGCCGCCCGACTCCTCCACCCACGCCGTCAGGGCGTCGGTGAACTGCGGCAGGTCGAGGAAGAAGTGCGAGGTCTCCCGCGTCTCCGGCGTCGCCCCGGTGATCTTCGAGCGCGGGTCGATCAGGTCGGTCGGGTCCAGGGTCCGGCCGCAGTTGTCGCACTGGTCGCCGCGGGCGTCGGCGTAGCCGCAGTGCGGGCAGGTTCCCTCGACGTAGCGGTCCGGCAGGAACCGCTGCGCCTGCGGGTCGTACATGGCGACCTGCGTGTCCTCGAACAGGTACCCCTGCTCCAGCAGGCGGGTGAAGAAGTCCTGCGTCACCCGGTAGTGGGTGGGGGTCAGCGTCGTCGTGTAGAGGTCGTAGGCGAGGCCGAGCCGCTCGAAGCTGTCGGCGATGCCGCGGTGGTTCTCCTCTGCCAGCTCGCGGGCCGTGATCCCGCGCTTGTCGGCGGCGACCGTGATCGGCGTGCCGTGCATGTCCGACCCGGAGACCATCAGCACCTTGTTGCCGGCCATCCGGTGGTAACGGGCGAAGACGTCCGGCGGCACGTAGGCTCCGGCCGCGTGCCCGAGGTGGCGGGGGCCGCTGGCGTAGGGCCAGGCCACCCCGACCAGGATGTGCTCCGGCTCCCGCTCCGGCGGCGGGGCCGGGGCCGCGCCGGTCGCGCCGGCCGGGTCGTGCGGATGTTGGTCTGCGTCTGTTGCCGTCACTGGTACTCGCCTCGCCTCGCATAGAGCCAGACCCGGAACACGTCCCGCAGGTTGTTCCAGGTGTCGCGTGCCGGGTGAACTTTACTTCCCGGCCCGTAGGTCCAGACAACCGGCACCGGGCAGACCCGCAGCCCGAGCCGCCGCGCCACCACCAGCAGCTCGACGTCGAAGGCGCTGACCCGCGGCCCGGCGACGACCGCGCCCGGCTCCCGGTAGAGCCGGGCCCGGTCGAGGATCGCCTCGGCCGCCCCCCGCTCGAACAGCTTGAAGCCGCACTGGGTGTCCTGGATGCCCGGCAGGACCAAGGCCCGGACGACGCCGTTGAAGACCCGCCCCATCAGGTGACGGTACGCCGGCTCGCCGACGCGGCGGGCCCCCGCCCCCTCCCGCGAGCCGATCGCCACCGCGCAGCCGCCGGCCAGCGCCGCCCGCAGCGCCTCGAGGTAGGGGAGCGGGGTGGCGAGGTCCGCGTCGCTGAACGCGACCTGCTCGCCGGCGGCGGCGGCCA
>JBDHWC010000123.1:0-8050 GCA_039809985.1 Thermomicrobiales bacterium
GCGGGGCCTGGGTTGGCTCGGCCGGCGCCTGCGTCGGCGCGGGGACCGGCGTGCCCGACTGGGCCAGCACCGCGGCGGCGGGCAGCGCCAGCCCGACCGCCGCGAGCAGGGCGACCAGCACGAGGCCGAACACCGATGACGTGAGTCGGCGCATGGGGAAACCTCCAGACGTTCCGGCGGCTGCGACGCGCACCATGGGTACCGTCGCACGCGACCGCCGCAGAATCAAGGGAAGCGGCCCCGGCTGGCGCCCGCGGGCGGCAGGCCGGAAACTAGCGACCGGCAAGCAGCGTGCCGCAGCGAAGGAGCACGACGGTGGGCAAAGCGAACGGAGGGCTGCGCGGCCGGGTCGCGCTCGTCACCGGGGCGACCCGGCTCGGCGGCATCGGGGCGGCCACCTGCCGCGCCCTCGCCGCCGCCGGGGCCGACGTCGCCTTCACCCACTGGCGCGCCTACGACCGCAACTTCCCGTGGGCCGGGCAGGTCGACGAGCCGGCGCGGCTCGAGGACGACCTGCGCGCCCTCGGGGTCAACGCCGTCGCGATCGAGGCCGACCTCGCCGACCCGGAGACCCCCGAGCGCCTGCTCGGGGAGGTCTGGGACCGGGTCGGCCCGCTCCGGATCCTCGTCAACAACGCCGCCCACTCGACGCGGGACGGGTTCGCCAAGCTCGACGCCGCCACCCTCGACGCCCACTACGCGGTCAACCTTCGGGCCACGGCCCTGCTCTCGGCCGGCTTCGCCCGCCGGCACGACAGCAGCCCCGGCGGCCGGATCGTCAGCCTCACCTCCGGCCAGTCGCTCGGGCCGATGCCGGACGAGCTCGCCTACGCCGCCACCAAGGCGGCGGTCGAGGCGCTGACGACCAGTCTCGCCCCGGCCCTGATGCCGCTCGGGATCACGGTCAACGCGGTCAACCCCGGCCCGACCGACACCGGCTGGATCAACGACTCGCTCGCCCGCGCCCTCCTCCCCCACTTCCCCTCCGGCCGCATCGGCACCCCGGAGGACGCCGCCCGCCTGATCGCGTGGCTCGCCTCCGACGACGCGGCGTGGATCACCGGGCAGGTGGTCAACTCGGAGGGCGGGTTCCTGCGCGGCTAGCCGCCCGCGGCGGGCCGTTCCGGCGGCTTTCCATGCCTGCCGCGTGGTAACATCGCCCATTGGTGCGCCTCGCGGGTGCGAGCGCCCCATGGCGTGCCCGGGAGAGCACGGGGCACGCCGCGCCGCGATGCTCGGGGATGGGGTCCATGTCGTCCGCGCCGAACCTCGACGGGAAGGTTGCGCTTGTTTTCCCGGGGCAGGGGAGCCAGTTCGTCGGCATGGGCCGCGCCCTCCACGACGCGTCGGCGGCCGCCCGCCGCGTCTTCGAGCAGGCCGACGCGGTGCTCGGCTTCCCGCTCACCCAGCTCTGCTTCCACGGCCCGGCCGAGGAGCTCGACGACACCCACAACACCCAGCCCGCGATCCTGACGATGAGCATCGCGGCGCTCGAGGCGATCCGCGAGAAGGTCCACCTCAGCGGCGGCGAGGTGCAGCCGGTCGCCGTCGCCGGCCACTCGCTCGGCGAGTTCTCGGCCCTGGTGGCGGCCGGGGTGATGGAGTTCCCGGAGGCCCTCCTCCTCGTCCGCGAGCGCGGCCGCCTGATGAAGGAGGCCGGCGAGCAGAACCCGGGCGGGATGGCCGCCGTGATCGGGCTCGACGACGAGCAGTTGCTCGCCCTCTGCCGGGAGGCCGAGTCGGCCGGGATCATCTCCGTCGCCAACGCCAACTGCCCCGGCCAGACCGTCATCTCCGGCGAGCTCGGCGCGCTGCAACGGGCGATGGACCTCGCCGTGGCCCACGGCGCGCGCAAGGTCGCCCGGCTCGGCATCAGCATCGCCTCCCACTCGCCGCTGATGGCCCTCGCCTCGACCGGCCTCGGCGAGCGGCTGAAGGGCATCCCGCTGCGGGCCCCGCAGGTGCCGATCGTCGCCAACGTCTCCGGTCTGGCGATCACCACCGTCGAGGACATCCGGGCCGAACTCGCCCACCACGTCGAGCGGCCGGTCAACTGGACCCGCTCGGTCCGGGAGATGGTCAACGCCGGGGCCGGCACCTTCGTCGAGGTCGGCCCGGGGCAGGTCCTCTCCGGCCTGATCCGGCGCATCAACCGCGAGGTGACCGTGCTCAGCCTCGCCGACTTCGGCCTGCCCGAGGACCGGCCGGCCCGGACCCGCTAGACAGCCATCGCGACGGGAGGGACGAACGGCGTGAAGCGGGTGGTGGTCACCGGCGTCGGGGCGGTCACCCCGCTCGGCATCGGCGTCGAGGCGTTCTGGGCGGGGATGACGGCGGGGCGCTCCGGCGTCTCCCGGATCACCCGCTTCGACACCGCCCACCTGCCGGTCCGGATCGCCGGCGAGATCGCGCCGTTCGATCCCAAGCAGTTCATGGACGCCAAGGCGGCGCGGCGGATGGACCGCTTCGCCCAGTTCGCCGTCGCCGCCAGCCGCGAGGCGCTCACCGACGCCGGGCTGGTCATCACCGACGACAACCGCGACCGGGTCGGCATCGTGATGAACACCGGCGGCGGCGGGATCGAGACGATCGAGACCAACGTCGTCGCCATGGAGCGGCACGGCCCGGGCCGGGTCAGCCCGTTCCTGATCCCGATGTTCGCGCCGAACATGGCCTCGTCGCAGGTCTCGATCACCTTCGGCATCAAGGGCCCGACCCTGACCATGCTGGCCGCCTGCGCCGCCGGCGTGCAGGCGTTCGTCGAGGGGGTCCACTTGATCGAGCGGGGCGACGTCGATGTCGTCGTCGCCGGCGGCACCGAGGCCGGGATCACCCCGGTCGCCATTTCCGGCCTCGCCAACATGGGCGCGCTCTCCAAGCGCAACGATGACCCGGAGCGGGCCAGCCGCCCGTTCGACACCGGCCGCGACGGCTTCGTCTACAGCGAGGGCGCGGCCGTGCTGATCCTCGAGTCGGAGGAGCACGCGGTCCGCCGCGGGGCGACGGCGATCTGCCGCTGCGGCGGCGGCGCCTACACCTCCGACGCCTTCCACATCACCGCCCCCGACCCCACCGGCAACGGCGCGGCGACCGCCATGCGCCGCTCGCTGGCCCGCGCCGGCGTCGCCCCGGGCGACATCCAGTTCGTCGCCGCCCACGCCACCTCGACCCCGCTCGGCGACATCGCCGAGACGCAGGCGATCAAGCTCGCCTTCGGCGACCACGCCAAGCGGCTCGCCGTCTCGGCCAACAAGTCGATGCTGGGGCACCTGCTCGGCGGGGCCGGGGCGGTCTCCGCCCTCGGCTGCGTCCTCGCCATCCGCGACGGCGTCGTGCCGCCGACGATCAACCTCGAGAACCCGGACCCGGAGTGCGACCTCGACTACGTGCCGAACGTCGCCCGCCGGCTCGAGGTGAAGGCCGCGCTCGCCAACGGCTTCGGCTTCGGCGGCCAGAACGCCTGCGCCGTCTTCACCCGCGCCGACTGACCGCCGCCCCCTGCGCCGACTCGGGGAGACATCCGGCGGAAAGCGGCAAGGCACCTCGCGGCCGGGCTCGCTGGGACTCCCTCACCCCCCAGCCCCCTCTCCCATTGCGATGGGAGAGGGGGAGAAACTGATCCGAGGGAGGGCCAAGCCCTCCCCCGGACTCCCGGGTTGCCGCGGCGCGGCCCCATTCCGATTGGCACCTATCCCTGTCAGCACGCGATGGGCGAGGGGGAGCACGTGATCGGGGGGAGGGCCAAGCCCTCCCCCAGGCCCCCCGGGTTGCCGCGGCGCAGCCGCTTCCCAACGGATACCTGCCCCTGTCAAGGCAACCCGGGCCCTTGGGGGGAACTTGGTTCCCCCCAAATCACCTACTCCCCCTCTCCCCTCGCGAGGGGAGAGGGGGCTGGGGGGTGAGGGAGACCCAACGGGCACGCCCGCCAGGGACGAACCCCCCGGTCGCCCGCCGATCGCGCCCGGCTACTGCCAGACCGAGGCCGCCCGCACGAAGTCGTTGATCTCCGCATTGCTCAGTCGCGTGTAGACGCCGGGGTACTTCTTCTGGGCGCAGCCGTGGCCCCAGCTGACGATCCCGACCTCCACCGGGCCGTTCGGCGTGTCGGCGAAGAGCGGCCCCCCGCTGTCCCCGAAGCAGGAGTCGCGGGTCGGGTTCTTCGCCCCGGCGCAGAGCATGCTGGCCGAGAGGTACGACCGGCCGTACGACTTCTGGGCCGCGCAGACGCTGTCGGCGTAGACGCGGACGCCAACCTCGTAGAGGTCCTTCGGGTAGTCCCCCTTCTGGTGCAGCGAGCCCCAGCCGGAGACGGTCACCGCGTCGCCGGCGGCCTCGTACTGCGTGTCGCCGCTGCCGACCAGCGCGATCGGGTGGTAGTACTCGGCCGGGATCGCGCTCGCCAGCACCACCACCGCCGCGTCGTTCGCGGTCTGCCGCGGGTTGTAGGACGGGTTGACGTGGAGCGCGAGCGCGTCGATGACCACCCCGCCCGTGCCGTCGAGGTTGTTGCGCCCGACGAGCACCTGCACCTTCGCCGCGTCGTTGCCGTACAGGCAGTGGGCTGCGGTCAGGATCGCCCGCGGCCCGATCACTGAGCCGCCGCAGAACTGCCGCTGGTAGGGCGACTTCTGCTCCGTCGCACTCGGGTCGTAGCGCAGCAGCGCGGCCATGAACAGGTTCTGGCCGTCCGGCACCTTGTGGCCCCGCACGATCTGCGGCGTCACCTTGCCGTGGTCGCCCTTCCCCTTCGCCGCCGCCGGCAGCACCGCCGGGAAGGCCACCCCGATCAGCAACGCGACCAGCGCCAGCCATCGCCACGCCGCCGCGCCGCGCCGCCGCCCGGTCCCCGTCGACCTGCGCCCCATCTCGTCACAGCCTCCGCGCGGCGACGTCGACCGCGTGTCGCGCCGCTCCCGAACCGAAAACCCCCGGACTGTACGCGATCGCCCGGCCATTGTGGTAGAGCCCGGCGTTCGCATTCAGGTCGTCCTGCGCAACACGGCCCGCGGGCACGCCCAGCCAAGGCAGCGGTCCGTGAGCCGTCGTCAGGCCCCGTTGGACATCGCCACTGCTTGTTCCCCGCAGGAACCCGAGCCAAGCGCGCTCGCCACGGTCGCCCGCCGCGCCCAGCGTGCCGCGACGGGAGGCGGCTCCGCCCCCGTTCGCAACCACCATCGAACGGCGGTCCGCGCTCACACGAACAGCAGGAGCAGCATCCCCCAGAACGCCGCGGCGAAGACCACGACGTACCGCCAGTCGAACTTGAGCCGCTCCGGCACGCGGTTCGGCGTCGTCGCCAGCGCCAGCCCGGTCAGCAGCGGACCGGCGAAGCCGACCAGGCCGAGGCCGAACAGCCCGATCGCGGCGACGCCCCACGCCGTGCCCCACGCCGCCCAGAGCAGACTGATGCCGACCGCCTGACCGCGCGCCGGCAGGAACGTGCCGGCCAGCGCCAGCAGCGCGGGCAGCGTGGCGACGATCCCGAACGCGCGGTTCGGGTGGCCGTCCTGCGGCCACCAGCCGACGGCAAGCAGCGCGGCGGCGGCGAGGAGGGCAAACAGACGGTCGAGCTGGGGGGTGTCCAAGCCCCTGCTTTCCGTGTTCATCCGCCCGCCTCCAGCGTTCTGCACCGGTCCCTCGCTACGGGAAGGTCGAGAGCGCCGCCCTGCCTCAACCGGTGAAGTCGCTCGCCACCACGGCTCATCTCGCCGCCTCCCGGACGAAACGCGTGCGGCTCGCTCTCCAGCGGTCGCAAGGGCTTTCAAGGGCCGGGCCATGCCGACCCGCCGACTCGCGCTCTAGGACACGCATGCACAGTACACTCTTGCTCGACCAATTGGCATAGCCGTACCGCTGATGTGCCGTCCATGAGCGCACGATCATGACCCTTGGCACGCATCGGCCAAGACGCCACCCCGTGGCGGCTGGGCACGGGACCGCCTCGGCACGGGCAGCAAGCCGGTTGCCGCGACGACCCGGTGAGTGGACGTGCGCCTGCCGACCCGGCGACACGAAGGCAACCCGGGGCTGCTCCGGCAGTCGATTGATCAACGCTCCTGGATGAAGCCCGGCGGCGATGCCGCTCGCTAGCGGCCCTCGGGGCGTGCGTCCGGCGTCGCGATGGCGCTCCTTGCCTGATCCCCGGTCATCTCGCCCAGCACGCCGAGGATGAACGCGCTCTTCGCGTGCGTGTAGGCGATGCCGTCGGTCACGCCGGACTCGACCAGCTCCTGCTTGAGGCGACCGTAGGCCGCGACCAGCGCCGGGTCAGCCCGCAGCCGGTCGCGGAACGTCGTCAACTCGGCGGCCTCGCCGCTCGCCTCCGGCACGATGTGGAGGTGGATGACGTGGGTCGCCCCGGCGTGGTCGATGGTCCCGACCCGCATTGGCCGCTCCTCGGGGAACGGCTCGCGCCCCTGCTGCCGCCCGAACCCGAGCCCGAAGACGGCGGCGTTCAGCCGCGCGAGGTGAACCGGGTCGCGGTACGGCAGCACGAGGTCGAGGTGCCCCTTGCCGGGGCAGCCCGGCACCGCGCTGCTGCCGACGTGCTCGACCGCCGCGTCGGGCGCGGCCTCGCGGATCAAGGCGACCACCCGCGCCGCAGCCTCCGGCAGCGCCGGGTCCCACGGTCGGAAGCGCACCGGCTTGCCCGGTGCCGGGGCCGGCCCGATCGGGCCGGCCCCGGCCGCAGTGTTCGGCCCGGGCTCCGTCATCGCCCGGCGTCGGCCGCTACCGCGCGGCGAGCGCCGGCACGGCGACGCTCAGCGCCTGCCGCAGGTCGGCGACGAGGTCGTCGGCGTGCTCCAGCCCGACCGAGAGGCGGACGAGGTTGTCGGCCACCTCGGCCCCGGTGCCGGCGACGCTGAGGTGCGTCATCTGGCCCGGGTGCTCGATCAGCGACTCGACCCCGCCGAGGCTCTCGGCCAGCGCGAAGACCTTCGTCCCCGCCGCCACTGCCGCCGCCGTCTCCAGCCCGCCCCGGACCGTGAAGGAGACCATGCCGGAGAAGTCGCGCATCTGGCGCGCGGCCACGTCGTGCCCGGGGTGGCTCGCCAGCCCCGGCCAGAAGACCCGCTCGACCGCCTCGTGGCCGGAGAGCATCTCGGCCACGGCCCGGGCGTTGGCCGAGTGGCGGTCCATCCGCACCGGCAGCGTCTTGATCCCGCGCAGGGTCAGCCAGCAGTCCATCGGCCCCGGCACCGCGCCGGCGGCGTTCTGGTGGAACTTCAGGCTCTGGTGCGCCTCCGGGTCGTTGCCGACCAGCACGCCGCCGACCACGTCGGAGTGGCCGCCGAGGTACTTCGTGGTCGAGTGGAGGACGAAGTCGGCCCCGTGCCGCAGCGGCTGCTGCAGGTAGGGGGAGGCGAAGGTGTTGTCGACGACCAGTTTCGCCGGGTGGTCGCGCAGCAGGTCGGCGACGCCGCGGATGTCGACGATCTTCAGGTACGGGTTGGTCGGCGTCTCGACCCAGACCAGCCGCGTCTGCGGCCGGATCGCGGCCCGCACCGCGTCGAGGTCGGCCATGTCGACGAGGCTGAAGTCGACCCCGTAGCGGCTGACCACCTTGGCGATCAGGCGGTAGGTGCCGCCGTAGGCGTCGTCGGAGAGGAGGATGTGGTCCCCCGGCCCGACGAGGTAGGTCAGGTTCTGGCTGGCGGCGAGGCCGCTGGCATAGGCGAGCGCCCACGCGCCCCCCTCCAGCGAGGCGACCACCTCGTGCAGCGCCGAGCGGGTCGGGTTGTCGGTCCGCGAGTACTCGAACCCCTTGTGGACGCCGACCGCCTCCTGCACGTAGGTGCTGGTCTGGTAGATCGGCGGGATCACCGCGCCGGTGGTCGGGTCCGGGTCCTGTCCGGCGTGGATCGCGCGGGTCTCGAAGGCGCTGCCGTTCCAGTCGTGGCTCATGTCGTGGACGCTCCTGCCGAGCACGCGCGGCACCGCGCCGCCTTTGCCGTATCCGGGCAGTATGGCCGAAACGGCGACGCGCGGCGACGGCCGGAGGCCTTCCTCACCCCCGGCCCCCTCCCACCGCGAGGGCTGACAGGGGGAG
>JBDHWC010000124.1:0-7656 GCA_039809985.1 Thermomicrobiales bacterium
CCGGCCCGCCACCGTCCCGGCGGCGCGCCGTAGCGCCGGGCGAAGAGCCGGGTCAGGTGCGACTGGCTGGCGAAGCCGACCGCGCCGGCGACCTCCGCCACCGACAGGTCGGTCTCCCGCAGCAGCACGGCGGCCCGCTCCAGTCGCAAGCCGTGCGTGAAGGCGACGATCGTCGTGCCGGTCTCGGCCCGGAAGCAGCGGTGCAGGTGGGCCGGGCTGACCCCGACCGCCGCCGCCACCTCGGCCACCGCGACGCCCCGGTCGGCGTGCGCCCGCAAGTACGCCTCCGCCTCCCGCGCCACCCGCCGGGCGTAGGGCGAGGCCGGCGGCCGGGGGTCGGCCACGGCCCCGGTGACGACCGCGACGAGGTAGCGGCCGAGCGCGTCGCCGACCAGCGGGTCGCCGAGACCGCCGCCCCGGACCTCCTCCCGCAGCGTCGCCGCCAGCGCCGCGAGCCGGGCGTCGAGCCGGAGGAAGGCCCCCGCCCCGACCCGCTCCAGGCCGGGCGCGACCTCCGCGAGCGCCGCCGGCACGTCGGCCACCAGCACCCGGTTCGGCCCCTCGCCCCGGAAGGCGTGCTCCGTCCCGCCGGCGACGAAGCCGACCCGGCCGCCGCCGACCCACCCCGGCCGCTCCCCTATCCGCAGTGCCATCCGGCCCTCGAGCGGGAAGAGCGCTTGGTGATGGGGATGGGCGTGCGTGCGCGGCTCCGGATCGTAGGAGCGCTCGGCGGCGGTCAGGCTGCGGCTGTCGGGTTCGGCGTCGGCGTCCATCGGCCACCCCGCACCGGATCGCGCCGTCCGCGGCGCGTCCGGGCAGGATAGCCGAGCCGCGCGGTCCGCGGCCCGACGCCGGCACGGTACCCTGTGGGCGGCGGGTTGCAGGCTCGACGGCCTGTGCCTGCCGACGGCGACCCGGCGCACGCCCGACGAAGGAGCCCAGCCGATGACCGACCAGCGTCCCACCACCCCCTTCCCCACCCCCCAGACGCCGCCGCCGGACGTGCTCGCCTCTCTGGCCGGCCGTTCCTTCATCGAGCAGGTGATGGCCGTCGCCAAGGCGTCCGGCCCGGTCTTCCAGACCCCGGCGCCGGGCCCGCGGACGGTGGTGCTGTGGGGCTTCCCCTACGTCGACGAGGTCTCGGACGACGCCCGCTTCGACAAGGCGCTCAGTGTCGGGCTGGTCGCCCTCCGCGCCTTCGCCGGTGACGGGCTCTTCACCGCCCGCACCGACGAGCCGAACTGGGGCAAGGCCCACCGCATCCTGCTCCCCGCCTTCAGCCAGGAGGCGATGCAGGCCTACCACCCGCAGATGCTCGACCTCGCCGGCCAGTTGGTGCTCAAGCTGGCCCGGCTCAACCCGGGCGAGCCGGTCGACGTCGCCGAGGAGATGACCCGCCTCACCCTCGACACCATCGGCCTCTGCGGCTTCGGCTACCGCTTCAACTCGTTCTACCGCTCCGACCTCCACCCCTACGTGCAGGGGATGGTCTACACCCTGACGCAGGCCACCGCCCTCCTCTCCGGCGGCGGCTCCGCCCTGCCGGAGGACCCGGTGCGCGACGAGTACCGGGCGGCGATGAACGCGTTCGTCGACGAGATCGTCGCCGCCCGCAAGGCGGAGGGGGATGCCGCCAACCAGCACCGCGACCTCCTCCAGTTCATGCTCGCCGGCATCGACAAGGTGACCGGCGAGGGGCTCGACGACGTCACCATCCGCAACGAGATCAACACCTTCCTCGTCGCCGGCCACGAGACGACCAGCGGCCTTCTCTCCTTCGCCTGCTACTTCCTGAGCAAGCACCCGGAGGTGATGCGGAAGGCGCAGGCCGAGGCCGACGCCGTGCTCGGCCCCGACCCGTCGGTTGCGCCGACCTACGCGCAGGTCCGCAAGCTCGCCTACACCCGGCAAGTGCTCGACGAGTCGCTGCGCCTCTGGCCGACCGCGCCCGCCTTCGCCCGCCGCCCGCTGGTCCCCGACACGCTCGCGGGCACGTGGGCGATCGAGCCGACCGACGTGCTGCGGGTGATCACCCCGATGCTCCACCGCGACCCGGAGGTCTGGGGCAACGACGCCGAGGCGTTCAACCCCGACAACTTCCTGCCGGACGCGATCGCCGCCCGCCCCGCCAACGCCTACAAGCCGTTCGGCACCGGGCAGCGGGCCTGCATCGGCCGCCAGTTCGCCCTGCAGGAGGCGACGTTGGTCCTCGGCCTGCTGCTGCAGCGGTTCGACCTCGAGGACGTCGACGACTACCAGCTGGCGATCAAGCAGACGCTGACGATCAAGCCGGACGGGCTGCGGCTCGTCTTCGCCCCCCGTCCCGGCCGGTCGGTCGCCGTCGGGATCGCCGCCCCGGCCGCGGCGGTCGCCGCCGCCGCGCCCTCCCCCCGCCCGCTGGCCGCCCCCGCCGGCGGGGTGCCGCTGCTCGTCCTCTTCGGCTCCAACCTCGGCGCGTCCGAGGACCTCGCCTACCGGGTCGCCAACGAGGCTGCGACCCGCGGCTTCGCCGCCGTCGTCGCCCCGCTCGACGAGGGCGCCGGCAAGCTGCCGACCGACCGGCCGCTCGTCGTCGTCACGTCGTCGTACAACGGCACGCCGCCCGACAACGCCGCCGCGTTCGTCGGCTGGCTGGGCGGCGCGGACCTCGCCCCGGACGCGCTCGCCGGCGTCCGCTACGCCGTCTTCGGCTGCGGCAACCGGGAGTGGAGCGCGACCTACCAGCGCATCCCGCGGCTGGTCGACGACCAGCTCGCCGCCCACGGCGCGACCCGCCTGCTGCCCCGGGCCGAGGGAGACGCCGCCGGCGACTACGAGGCGGCGGCCGACGCTTGGCTGGCCGACCTCTGGCCAGCCCTCGGCGCGCCCGAGGCCGCCGCCCCGGCCGGGCCGCTCTACACGGTCGAGCGGGTCAGCGCCCCCGCCAACCCCTTCCTCATCGAGCGGGTCCTCCCCCTCACCGTGCTCGTCAACCGCGAGCTGCAGGCGGGCGGCGACCGCTCCACCCGGCACTTCGAGCTCGCCCTGCCGGAGGGCACGGCCTACCAGACCGGCGACCACCTCGGCATCGTGCCGCGCAACGTGCGGGAGACGGTGGAGCGGGTGCTGCGCCGCTTCGGCTTCCCGGTCGACGCCTTCGTCCGCGTCCGGCGGCACGGCGCGGGCACCCCCATGCTGCCGCTCGACCAGCCGGTCGCCCTGATCGACCTCCTCAGCCGCTACGTCGACCTGCAGGAGGTCGCCGGCCGCGCCCACGTCGAAACGCTGGCGGCGGAGGCGACGGTTCCGGGCGAGGCCTCCGCCCTCCGCGCCCTCGCCGCCGACCCCGCCTACGACGCGGAGGTCCGCGCCAAGCGCCGCTCGCTGCTCGACCTGCTGGAGGCGTTCCCGAGTTGCGCCCTCCCCTTCGACCGCTACCTCGAGATGCTCCACCCGCTGCGGGTCCGCTATTACTCGATCGCCTCGTCGCCCGCGGTCGACCCGCGCGCCTGCGCCCTCACCGTCGCCGTCGTCGGCGGGCCGGCCCTTTCCGGGGACGGGCGGTACCACGGCGTGGCGTCGACCTACCTCGCGCGCCACCCGGCCGGCAGCGTGGTCGACGGCTTCGTCCGCTCGCCGAACCTGCCGTTCCGCCCTCCGGCCGACCCGACGACACCGGTGGTGATGGTCGGCCCCGGCACCGGGCTCGCGCCGTTCCGCGGCTTCCTGCAGGACCGCGCCGCCCTGCTCGCCCGCGGCCACGACCTCGGCCCGGCCGTCCTCTACTTCGGCTGCCGCAACCCGGGGCGCGACTTCCTCTACCGGGACGAGCTGGAGGCGTGGGCCGCCCACGGCATCGTCACCCTGCGCACCGCCTTCTCCCGCCCCGACACCGGCGACGGCTGCTACGTGCAGGACCTGGTCCGCGAGGACGGCGCGACGCTCTGGCCGCTGCTGGAGCAGGGCGGCGTCGTCTACGTCTGCGGCGACGGCGGCCGGATGGAGCCCGCCGTCCGCGCCGCAATCACCCGACTCGCCGTCGACCACGGCGGCCTCGACCCCGACGCCGCCGCGGCCTGGCAGGCCGACCTCGCCGCCGCCAGCCGGTACTTGGCGGACGTCTGGGCGTCCGGGGGGTGAGGCGGGGGGATTGGGGATTGGGGATTGGGGATTGGGGATTGGGGATTGGGGATTGGGGATTGGGGATTGGGGATTGGGGATTGGGGAAGCATGGGTCAGCCGGGGGCTGATGGCAAGCCGACGCCGACTCCGTTGGTCCTTGCGGGGCCGCCTGCTCGACCAACCCCCTGAGCTTCGCCCGCACCACGACGCCGAGCGAGCCGCTTGTCGTCACTCTCAGCCTCCGGCCACAGGTCCGGGCACGACGGTCGTCGGCAAGGAAGCGTGTCGCCCCGGTGCTGGCCGCAAGCCAGAGGGCGTGATGTTCGCCGCCATGCAGCGTCGGTCACCCGCACAGATCCGGCGGGTTCGCCGACCGGCGGCCCGGCGCGCAACCGGCCCGGCCGCGCACCGCTCGTCCGAGCGACCTCCGCGGCAACGACGGGCGGGATTGCCACCTCGTCGAACAACCGCCGCGGCAGATCGCGGCGTTCGATCTGGGCGAACGCGATCAGCAGGCCGGCATCCGAGACGACGGACGTCACGGGGCCGGAATGCCGACGATCTCGTGGGCCAGATTCTCCTTGTCCGTGTCGCAAACCGAAGGGTCGTTGGTGCTCGCCAACCGCATGAAGTCCAAGATGGACGGACCGAGCTCCCCGACGGCCACGCCGGTGGAAATCGCCTGTCGCCGAAACAGGTCCAAGACCACCAGTTGCCGCGCAAAGTCTGCCGCGTCGTGATCGGCGGCCTCGCTCCGCAGTTGCTCGAGCACCGACGGGGACAACGCCATCGCAACGGTCCTCATCGCGGGCTTCCGCTCGGAACGAGCGTGCGCTTCCTTTCCCCGCACCCCCTGCCCGCGGCCGTTCTCCCCGACTCCCCGACTCCCCGACTTCACGACTCCCCGACTTCACGACTCCCCGACTTCACGACTCCCCGACTTCACGACTCCAGCAACTCACAGTCCATCCAGACCATGTCCCGGTGGGCGATGCCGTTCTCGCGGGAGTCGGGGTCGTAGCCGCGCTCCGGGGTGAAGAAGTCGCGCTCGATCCGCCAGAGGCGGAAGCCGGCCTTCTGGTAGAAGGCGATCTGGCCGACCCCGGCGTTGCTGGTGCCGACCACCGCCCGCCGCGCCCCGCTCGCCCGCAGGTCGGCGAGGACGAGGGCCAGCATCCGCTTGCCGAGGCCGCGGCCATGGAACGCCTCGTCGACCGCCACCGCCTTCAGCTCGACCGCGCCGGGCCCCGCCTCGTCCCCGAGCGGGATCGTCAGCGTCACCCCGAGCGGCGTCCCCGGCGCGGCCGGGTCGCGCAGGACGTAGAGGTCCCCCGCCTGCAGGTAGCCGTCGACCTGCTCCTCCGCCTCGTCCGCCAGCAGCAGCAGCGGCACGAACGCCGCCCGCCCCGGCCCGGCCGAGATCCGCTCGATTGTCAGGCGCTCGTCGTGCATCCAGCCACCCACCCTGTTGTCGGTTTGTTCGGAAAGGTGCCGCCTGCCGGCTGGGCCAACCGCACCGTGCCCCTTGTGTGATCCGGATTCACGTCCCCGTGGCACGGTCGCACCAACGGCCCTCTGCGGCGGATCGGGCTCGTGCGGGATTTCCTCTGCGATCACCACGTGGAAGGCTTGCTGATCACGCCGTTGCCGTCCGAGAGTCGCTCAGGGAATTGCGACTCCTCCAACATCCATCGCCGCACCTCGTAGTATTCGTCCGCCGTGTTTCGCAGGCCGACGGCTGTGTACGAAGCACGCGGGTTGACGATCGCGACCTTTTTCCCCAACTCACGACGGACCAACGCGATCGGCTCGGCCAGATCGGAGTCGTTGGTCACCACCACGGCAACATCGTAGTCGTCCTTGAAAGCGTCGAGCAACAGGTAGGCCGCGAGGTTGACGTCCGATCCTTTCTCCTCGCGCAGCACCACACGCACCGTGCGGTGCGGCGTCGCGAACCGGGGACGACTCGGGTGCCCGGCGGGATCCGCGAGGTACCGTTGCTTCGCGTGTGCAGTGAACATTCCCTTGTGGATCGTCAGGTTGGCGATGGTGCCGAGGGCTCGCCAGTAGATGTCTTGTCGGGTGATGGTCTCTGGCGTGATGTCAGGATCGTTCTTGATCGACACCGCCCTGCTCGTGAAATACCGAATGCGATTGCAGTCGGCGTTCGCGCCCATGTTCTCCAGGATCGCAGCAGAGAATCGTGCCAAGTCCAGCCAGCGGAACTGGCGCCATTCGGGCTTGTCCTTGTTCGAGAAGCATCCGTGATACAAGTTGTAGCCATCGACGTAGACATTCACACGACGACGAGCAACCGAATCCGAAGCTCCAAGGCGAGAATCGTCCATGACCGACGACACTCCAGCCGTTCTGTCGCGGACACGCGCAGGGGCCGCCCGAAGGCGGCCCCGCACCCGTTCGCCGAAGCTCCCGGGGATGTGCTGCTATTGTCCTTCATCACGTTGAACATGTCAAAGAACATTGACGGACACCCTCGAGGAGGACGCCGTGCCTGAGAAGTCAAGCGGCTACGCCAAGGTCAACGACATCTCGATGTACTACGAGGAGCGGGGCGAGGGCGTCCCCTTCGTCCTGATGCACGGCGCGTCGAGCGCCTCCGACGACCCGGAGTTCGGCTGGGCCGACCTCGTGCCGAGCTTCGCCGAGCGCTACCGGACGCTCCACCTCGACCACCGCGGCCACGGCCGCACCGACAACCCGGCCGGCCGCCTCGACTACGAGATGATCGCCGGCGACGTCTGCGCCTTCATCGAGCAGCTCGGCGCGGGGCCGGCCCACATCGGCGGCGTCTCCGACGGCGGCATCGTCGCCCTCGTCGTCGGCATGCGACGGCCCGACCTCGCCCGCAGCCTCGTCGCGGTCGGCCCCAACTACTACAACGACGCGCAGGTGGCCGAGGCGAACCGCTTCGCCGCCGAGCAGACGATCGACGACTGGCCGCCAGAGGTGCGGGAGACGATGGCCGCCCGCCACGACCGGAACAAGGCCGCGGGCTGGTGGCGCGAGCTGTTTCGCCAGCTGCAGGAGAACCTCGCGGTCAACCCCGCCTACACCGAGGCGGACCTCGCCGGCATCCCGAACCCGACCTTCCTGATCGCCGGCGAGGACGACCTCTGGGGCAACCTGAACCAGATGACCGCGATGCGCCGCCACATCCCGAACAGCGAGCTGCTGATCGTCAACCACGCCCCGCACGAGGTCCAGCACACCCACCCGTGGATCGTCGGGCCGCAGGTGCTCGACTTCCTCGCGCGGCACCCCGGAGCGGCTAGCGGCTGATGGCTGGCGGCTGGCGGCTGATGGCTGGCGGCGGCTGGCCCCGTGCGTCAACGGCTTGGGCAACAAGCGGACAGGGGTGTGGCCCGTCCCCAGAATGACAAGGGAGGGAGGCTGATCGACAGCGGCAGCCGCGCCTCGCGGCGCAGTTCGTCGAGATCGCCCTCACCCCCCAACCCCCTCTCCCGCGACGGCGGGAGAGGGGGAGAAACTGCCTCAGGGGAGGGCCAAGCCCTCCCCCGAACCCCCATTTGCCGC
>JBDHWC010000125.1:0-7616 GCA_039809985.1 Thermomicrobiales bacterium
GGCGCGACCGAGCGCGTCGCGGGCGGCGATCGCGTCGGCGACGGTCTCCTCGGGCGACCGGGCGGCGTCCGGTTTCGGCGGCGGCACGCGGGGGGCGCGGCGCGGGTCGGGCTTCGGCGGTTCGGCCGGCATGGGACTGCTCGCTTTCGCTCGGCCGGGCGCGTCTGCCCGGGAGGGCGAGGATACGCGGGGGCCGGTCAGCGGACAACCGCGGGCTTGGCGACCCGCTGCTTGACCCTGACGCGGCGTCAGGGGCGATGATCGGGTTCGGAGGAGGTTGGCATGGCGCGCGGCGCGCTCGTCGGCGAGGTGGCGACCCGGACCGGGGTCTCGGTCCGGACGCTGCACCACTACGACCGGATCGGCCTGCTGCGCCCGAAGGGGCGGTCGCCAGCCGGGTACCGCCGCTACGCCGAGGCCGACCTGCTCCGGCTGCAGCAGATCCTGACCCTGCGCGGCCTCGGCTTTTCGCTGCGTCGGATCGGCGATTTGCTCGACCGGCCCGGCTTCGACCTCGCCGCCTCGCTCCGCGTCCAGCGGGCGGCGGTTCGGGCCCGGATCGACGAGCTGGAGCGGGTCGACGCCGCGCTCGGCGCGCTGCTCGCCGAGCGGGGCCGGACCGGAGGGTGGGACTGGGACCTCGCCGCCGCGGCCGTCGCGGCGGCGCACGACGGATGGCACACAGGAGCGAGCGAGATGGAACGCCTCTACACCCCGGAGCAACTGGCCCGGTTCGCCGAGGTCGCGGCCACGACCCCGGCCGACGAGATCGCGGCGATCGAAACGGCGTGGGCGGCCCTGCTGGCCGAGGTCCGAACCGCCGCGGCCGACGGCCTCGCCGCGGGCGACCCGCGCGCGCAGGCGCTGGTCGCCCGTTGGGACGCGCTGACCGAGCGGACCACGGCGCACTACCGCGCTCACCCGGAGCTGCTGGAGGCGATTCGCGCCAACTACGAGCGTGACGCCTTCGCCGGCGACGACCGTGCGCCGCAGGCAGCCGATCTCGCCTTCGTCGAACGGGCGCGGGCGGCCGCGAGCGGCGGCTGAGTTCCTGTCGCTGCCCGCGGGCGGCCCGGACGGCCTGCTACGGCGTCGTGTCCGCCGCCGGGGTGGCGAGGGCGGTCGGCGTCGCGCCGAGGCCGGGGAGGCCGAAGGTGTGCGGGTAGCGCACGACGAGGATGCCGGAGACGGCCACGAAGAGGGTGAGGCCGATCAGCAAGGCGAGGTAGACCCGCGTCGAGCGGTCGACGGGCGGGCGCGGCGGGGCGACGCTCATCGGGCGGCTCCGGCGCGCGACTGGGCCGGGTGGTCAGGGGCGTCGGAACGGGGATCGCTGGTCACGCGCGGTCCTGTGTCGTGTGCCGCGGCTGCCGGTCGCGCCGTGCGGCGGTCGGTTGTCCTGCGCGGAACTGTAGCGGGACCGGCCGATCCCCGCCCGCGGCGCGCGACCGGAGGCCGCGGCCGACGCCGGCTCGACGCGCCACGGACGTCGGGCGCGAATGTGCGATCCTCGGCCCGTGGCGCTCCGGTCGGTCCGGGCGGAGGAGGGTGGCGGTGAAGAAGAGCGGGGTCCTGAACGCGCAGCTGTCGCACGTGATCGCGACGATGGGGCACACCGACACGCTCGTCGTCGCCGACGCCGGCCTGCCGGTGCCGCCGGGGGTGGAGTGCGTCGACCTCGCGGTGACCGCCGGCCTGCCCGCCCTGCTCGACGTGCTGCGCGCCGTCGCCGGCGAGTTGCAGGTCGAGGGGCTGATGGTCGCCGACGAGCTGCTCGCCCGCGACAGCCCGCTGCCGGACGCCTTCCGCGCCGTCTTCCCCGGCGTGCTGCTGGCCCACACCCCGCACGAGGAGTTCAAGCGGGCCACCGCCCACGCCCGGGCGATCGTCCGCACCGGCGAGACGACCCCCTACGCCAACGTGCTGCTGCGGAGCGGGGTGACGTTCTGAGACGGGCTGGCGGCTGGCGGCTGGCGGCTGATGGCTGGCGGGCTCTCGGCGTGTCGTCAGCCGCCTGCCATCAGCCATCAGCCATCAGCCCGAATTACGCCAGCTTCCCCCGGGCCGAGGTCGGCCAGATGGCGACGACGGTGTCGTCGCGGACGACGACCAGCGCTTCGTGCAGGTGGACCGCCTGGTCCTGGTAGTTGACCTCCAGCATCAGGCGGTCGCCCGGCTTCAGCTCGGTGTTCGGGCGGTCGAGGGTGATCGTGCCGTGCTCGGCCGAGAGGCGGACGCCCGTCACCCCGGCGAGGCCGCGGGCGGTGGGCGGCCGCTGCGAGGGGTCGATCGCCTTGCGGCCGGCGTCGAACAGGACGCGCTCGGGGACCGGGCGGCTGGTGACTTGGACCATCAGGCAGAGGGCCGGCTCGGTCGGCGAGCCGAGCTCGCGGTAGAAGCCGTCGCCGAAGGTCGCGCCGCCGGCCTGGATCTCGGTCACGCCCGGCTGGACGGCGCTGGTCAGGTAGGTGCCGCTGCCGCCGCAGGAGACGATCTCGACCGGCAGCCCGGCGGCCCGGACCGCCTCGGCGGTCTCGACCAGGCGGCCGACCGCCTGCTCGATCGCCGGCAGGCGGACGGCGGCGTCGGGCATCCCGACCGCGTGCCCCTCCCAGCCCATGACGCCGGCGAAGCGGAGGTGCGGCCGCCGCGCGATCTCGCGGGCGAGGGCGACGCTCGGCCCGCCGGGGGCGGTGCCGGCGCGCGACATCCCGGTGTCGACCTCGATCACGACGCGGGGCCGGACCCCGAACGCGGCGGCGGCGGCGTCGAGGTCGTCGAGGGTGCGGGCGTCGTCGGCGGCGACGGCGACGTCGGCCCCGGTGGCGGCGATCAGGGCGGCGAGGCGGCGGGCCTTGATCGGCCCGACAATCTGGTTGGCGACGAGGATGTCGGAGATGCCGTCGGCGGCGTAGACCTCCGCCTCGCCGAGCTTGGCGCAGGTGACGCCGATCGCCCCGGCCGCGATCTGGCGGTGGGCGACGGCGGGGGTCTTGTGCCCCTTGGCGTGCGGCCGCCACTGCACCCCGGCGGCGCGGGCGACGCCGGCGATGTGGGCGATGTTGCGGTCCATCGCGTCGAGGTCGAGCACGAGGGCGGGCGTGTCGATCTCCGACAGCGGCAACCCGACAAGCGTGGTCAGCATGGTCTGGGCGAACTCCCCCGGGACGAGCGCGGCGAACAAACGGGGGCGAGTATCGCACCGCGGGGCCGGGGCTGGCCGCTCGCTGGCCCCCGCTTCCCAACCTGAAGTAAGATGACCGAACGATAGTCCGCGAGTGCGAGGCCGGGCGCGACCCCGGCGGAGACGACACGTGAGCGCGCTGGCCCCCGAGCACCGGCTGCCGACCGTCGGCAGCCCCGAGGCCCCGATCGAGATCGAGGTCTACTACGACTTCCTCTGCCCCTACGCCTACGAGGCCGCCGTCTGGCTGGAGCGGGCCAAGGCCGAGCTCGGCGACGGCCTGCGGGTCACTTGGCGGGCCTTCCCGCTCGAGCAGGTGAACGCCGACCCGGACCTCGGCCCCGACTGGAAGCTCTGGGAGCAGCCGCTCGACGCCGACCATCAGGGCCTCCTCGCGCTGCGGGCCGCCGCCGCCGCCGCCGAGCAGGGAGAGGACGCCTTCGCCCGCTTCCACCGCGAGGTGATGGAGCTGCGGCACGGCCAGCAGCGAACCCTGACCCGCCGCGCCTCGCTGCTGCGCGCCGCCGAGCGGGCCGGCCTCGACCTCGGCCGCTTCGAGCGCGACCTCGACGACGACGCCCTCGCCGCCCGCATCGGCGCGGACTTCGACCACGGCCGGGCCGAGCACGGCGTCTTCGGCACCCCGACCTTCGTCACCCCGGACGGCGACAGCGTCTACGTCCAGGTCCGCCCCGCGCCGGAGCCGGAGGACGCCGTCGCCCTGCTGCTCGAGGTGCTCGGCCTCGCCCGGCAGCGACCCAACGTCCGCGAGATCAAGCGGACCAAGCGGCCCGCGCCCCCGGAAGCGGTCTAGACCACCGGCGGCGCGTCCCGCCGAGCAGGCCGGCCGCCGGGACACCCCCGGCGGCCGGCCTGCTCGGCGTCCCCCTCGGAATTCGTCGTGCCCCCGCGGCGGAGGGTGGTAGGCTGTCGCCGCGAGAACGACCTGCCGCGGGGACGGCGCGCGCCCGGCCCCCCGCCCCAGCGAGAGGAGCCGGAACGTGGCACCCAGCGAGCCGACCGTCGCCCCCTACGGCACGTGGCGGTCCCCGATCGACGTCGACCTGCTGACCGCCGGCTCGATCCGCCTCGGCGGTGCGGCCGCCGACGGCGACGACATCTACTGGAGCGAGGGGCGCGCCACCGAGGCGGGCCGCGTCGTCCTCGTCCGCCGCGGCCCCGACGGCCGCGCCGCCGACCTCACCCCGCCCGGCTTCAACGTCCGCACCCGCGTCCACGAGTACGGCGGCGGGGCGTGGACCGTCCACGACGGCACCGTCGTCTTCAGCAACTTCGCCGACAACCGGCTCTACCGGCAGTCGCGCGAGGGGCGGCCCCGCCCGGTCACCGAGCGGGAGACGCACCGTTTCGCCGACCTCGGGATCGACCCCCGCCGCAACCGGGTGCTCGCCGTCCGCGAGGACCACTCGGCCCCCGGCGAGGCGGTCAACACCATCGTCGCCGTCAGCCTGCCGGAGGACCCGGCGGGCGGCACCGTCCTCGTCTCCGGGGCCGACTTCTACGCCTCGCCGCGGCTCAGCCCGGACGGCAACCGCCTCGTCTGGCTGGCGTGGAACCACCCCAACATGCCGTGGGACGGCTGCGAGCTCTGGGAGGCGGAGGTCCGCGCCGACGGCAGCCTCGGCGAGCCGTCGCTGGTCGCCGGCGGCCCGAAGGAGTCGATCTTCCAGCCGGAGTGGTCGCCCGACGGCGACCTCTGGTTCGTCTCCGACCACACCGGCTGGTGGAACCTCTACCGGCGGCACCGCGGCGAGGTCGACGCCATCGCCCCGGAGGAGGCGGAGTACGGCCGGCCGCAGTGGGTCTTCGGGATGTCGACCTACGCCTTCGCCGACGCCCGCACCGTCGTCGTCGCCCACACCGCCCCCGGCGGCTGGGGCCTGTCGCGGATCGACGCCCGCACCGGCGTCCGCTCCGCCATCGGCACCCCGTGGAACACGGTCGAGGGCATCGCCCCCGCCGACGGCGCGGTGCTGGCCCACGTCGGCTCGCCGACCGCCCCGGACGCGCTGGTCCGGCTCGACCCCTTCTCCGGCACGTGGCAGACGCTGCGGGTCGCGACCGAGACGACGGTCGACCCCGGCTACGTCTCGGTGGCGGAGGCGGTCGACTTCCCGACCGAGGGCGGCCTCACCGCCCACGGCTACCTCTACCTGCCGAAGAACAAGGACTACGCCGCCCCCGCCGGCGAGCGGCCGCCGCTGCTGGTCCAGAGCCACGGTGGCCCGACCGGCGGCACCACCACCGCGCTCGACCTCGAGATCCAGTTCTGGACCTCGCGCGGGTTCGCCGTGCTTGACGTCGACTACGGCGGCAGCACCGGCTACGGCCGCGCCTACCGCGAGCGGCTGGAAGGGGTCTGGGGCATCCTCGACGTCGACGACTGCGTCAACGGCGCGAAGGAGCTGGTCCGGCGCGGGCTGGTCGACCCGGAGCGGGTCGCCGTCCGCGGCTGGAGCGCCAGCGGCTACCTGACGCTGGCCGCGCTCGCCTTCCGCGACTTCTTCAAGGCGGGGGTCAGCCACTTCGGGATCAGCGACCTGGAGACGATGGCGGCCGACACCCACAAGTTCGAGTCGCGCTACCTCGACGGCCTGATCGGCCCCTACCCCGCCGCCAAGCAGGTCTACGAGGAGCGCTCGCCGATCAACTTCGTCGAGCAGGTGAACGTGCCGCTCGCCCTCTTCCAAGGGGAGGACGACAAGATCGTGCCGCCCGACCAGGCGGAGAAGATGCACGCCGCGCTGGCCGCCCGCGGCGTCCCCACCTCGCTGGTCGTCTTCCCCGGCGAGGGGCACGGCTTCCGGCAGGCCCAGAACATCCGGGTGGCGACCGAGGGCGAGCTCTCCTTCTACGGGCAGGTCTTCGGCTTCGTGCCGGCCGGCGAGATCGCCACGGTCGAGATCGTCAACCTGCCGGCCGCCACGTAGCGGCCGGCGACGCGCCCCGGCGCGCGCCGGGAGGGGGAACGCCGATGGCCAGCGCGGCCCGCAAGGTGATCGTGACGTGCGCGGTGACGGGGTCGGTCCACGTCCCGTCGCAGAGCCCCTACCTGCCGCTGACGCCGGAGCAGATCGCGGCGTCGGCGATCGGGGCTGCCGAGGCGGGGGCGGCGATCCTCCACCTCCACGCCCGCGAGGAGCGCGACGGGCGGCCGACCCCCGACCCGGAGGTCTTCCTCGACTTCCTGCCGAAGATCAAGGCGGCCACCAACGCGGTGGTCAACATCACCACCGGCGGCGCGACCTCGATGTCGATCGAGGAGCGGCTGGCCGGGCCGGTCCGGATGCGGCCGGAGATGTGCTCGCTCAACCTCGGCTCGATGAACTTCGGGCTCTTCCCGGTGGCGGACCGGATCAAGCAGTTCCGCTACGACTGGGAGCCGGGCTACCTCGAGGCGACCCGCTCCGGCATCTTCCGCAACACCTTCGCCGACATCGAGCGGATCCTGCAGACGATGGGGGCGCTCGGCACCCGCTTCGAGTTCGAGTGCTACGACGTCGGCCACCTCTACACGCTGGCCCACTTCCTCGACCGCGGCCTCGTCCAGCCCCCCGTCTTCGTCCAGACCGTCTTCGGCGTCCTCGGCGGCATCGGCACCGACCCGGAGGACCTCCTGCACATGCGGCGCACCGCCGACCGGCTGCTCGGCAAGGAGTACGTCTGGTCGATCCTCGGCGCGGGCCGGCACCAGATGAACCTGGTCACGATGGGCGCGATCATGGGCGGCAATGTCCGCACCGGGCTGGAGGACAGCGTCTACCTCGGCCGCGGCGAGCTGGCCAAGTCGAACGCCGACCTCGTCGCCAAGGTGGTCCGCATCCTGCGCGAGCTCTCGCTGGAGCCGGCCACCCCGGACGAGGCGCGCGAGATCCTCCGGCTCAAGGGCGCGGCGAACGTCGGCTTCTGAGCCGCGGGCCGGGCGTGACCCCGCGTCCGGCCGCCGCTCACGCCGCCGGCAGCCCCCGGACGAAGGCCAGCGCCGCGTCGAGCAGGCGGCGGGCCAGCGCGTCGTCGGCGAACGCCTCCGGGGCGACGCGGACCCAGCCGGTCATCGGCCGGTCGCCGTTGCGCATCGGGGCGACGCCGTCGAGGGCGAGGGCCCAGCCGTCGCGCCCCTTGCCGAGGCGGACCAGCACGCCGTCGTCGCGGGCGGCGCAGAGGAGGCGGCCGTCGAGCAGCCAGGCGAGGCCGCCGAACATCCGCTGCTCCCTCAACCCGGGCAGGCTGCCCAGTTGGTCGCGGACCAACTCCTCGAGTCCTTCGTCGCGCGCCATGCGGCGTCTCCTCCGGCCGTGCCGTGCGCTGCCCGACGCGGCGTGCGTCAGCGCGGGCCCTCTCCGCGCCCATGTTGCTGGCCCGGGGAGTATCGGGGCGGCGGCGGTCAGCGCCGAGGCTGCCCTCCTCCCCA
>JBDHWC010000126.1:0-7455 GCA_039809985.1 Thermomicrobiales bacterium
CACGCCGTCGGCGGGAACGTCGCCGGCCGCGGCGTTGGCGAGCAGGCGCAGGTCGCGGCCGAGCGGGCTCTGGCGCAGCTCGGCGATGGTCGGCGAGAACGAGCGGCGGCCGATCAGCGCGCCGAGGGCGCGGTGGTGGTCGGCGACCAGCCGCAGCACATGGTCAATCGTCTCGTCGTCGTTCCATTCGGGGTCGCGGTCGGCCAGGACGGCCCGAACCGGCTCGGTCCCGGGGTCCAGCATCTCGATCTCGGCAGGCATCGCGCGCTCCAGTCGGCGTCCCGTGCTCGGTTCCGGACAGGTGCCGGGCTCGCGGGCAGGCCGGCGGCGGGAAGGGGCGACACCGGTTCACCACGCACGCGGTGTGCCGCCGTGTCACACCCCTTGCCCGGATGTACGGACACCCCGCGATCTTGGATGCATCGCCCCGCCGCCGGTGGCGCGACCCGCGCCGGATCGGGTATGGTGCCGGCAAGGAGGCGGCCGCCAACAAGAACCCGGAGGCCGCGCGAAACCCCGTGAACACCATCCTCTCCGCCCCAGTGCAGACCGGCGCCCTCCGCCAGCCGGGCGGCGTCCTCCTCGTCTCCTGCTACGAGCTCGGCCACCAGCCGCTCAGCCTCGCCGCCCCGGCGGCGGCGCTGCGGCACGCCGGCTTCGCCCCGGCCACCGTCGACACCTCGGTCGAGCCGCTGGACGACGACGCCGTCCGCGCCGCCCGGCTGGTCGCCGTCGCCGTCCCGATGCACACCGCGCTGCGGCTCGGCACCCGCGTCGCCGACCGGGTCCGCGCGCTCAACCCGGGCGCGCACATCTGCTTCCACGGTCTCTATGCGACCCTGAACGCCGAGCACCTGCTGCGGGCGCACGGCGACAGCGTGCTCTCCGGCGAGGTCGAGGCCCCGCTGGTCGCCCTCGCCGTCGCGCTCGACCGGGGCGACCCCGCCGAGTCGGTGCCGGGGATCGGCACTCGCACCCGCCCGGCCGACCCGGTCTTGGAGCCGCTGCCGGACGAGCTGCGGGCGCTCGTCCCCGACCGCGCCGGCCTGCCGGGGCTGCGCCAGTACGCCGGGCTGGAGCGCGACGGCACGATCGTCCCGGCCGGCTACCTCGAGGCGACCCGCGGCTGCCACCACCTCTGCCGCCACTGCCCGATCCCGCCGATCTTCGGCGGCCGCTTCCACGTCGTGCCGCGGCCGACCGTCCTCGCCGACGCGCGAGCGCAAATCGCCGCCGGGGCACGGCACCTGACCTTCGGCGACCCCGACTTCTTCAACGGCCCGGGGCACGGCCTGCGGATCATGCGCGAGCTGCGCGCCGAGTTCCCGTTCGTCACCTTCGACGCGACGATCAAGGTCGAGCACCTGCTGCAGCACGCCGCCCGCCTGCCGGAACTGGCCGAGCTCGGCTGCGCGTTCGTCGTCTCCGCCGTCGAGTCGGTCAACCCGGTGGTGCTGGAGCGGCTCGACAAGGGGCACACCCGGGCCGACGTCGCCGCCGCGCTCGACCTGCTCGACGCGGTCGGGGTGCCGATGCGGCCGTCGCTGATGCCCTTCTCGCCGTGGGAGACGCTCGCCAGCTACCGCGAGCTGCTGGCCTTCGTCGAGGAGCACGACCTCGTCGAGTGCATCGACCCGGTCCACTTCGCGATCCGCCTGCTGGTGCCGCCGGGGTCGTCGCTGCTGGCCGAGCCGGATTCGGCCGCGGGGCTGGGTGAACTCGACGCCGCCAACTTCACCTACCGCTGGCGCCACGCCGACCCGCGGATGGACGTCCTGCACGGCACCGTCTCGGCCATCGCCGAGGCGGCAGCGGCGAACGGCGAGCCGGCCCGCGTCACCTTCGCCCGGATCGACGCCGCCGCCCGCGCCGCCGCCGGCCTGCCGGCCGAGGTGCGACCGTTGCCGCCGGGCCGCCGCCGCCGGCCGCCGCGCCTGACCGAGAGCTGGTTCTGCTGAGCAGAGCCGACCGCGGAGCAGTTGGCTCCGCTCCCCCGCTCCTAGCAGCCGCCGGCGGCCAGCCCCGCCGCCATCGACGGGGCTCGAGCGCCGCCGCGGCGAGCGCCCACGCGCCCCTGGTGCCAATGGCGCGAACCAACGCCCTGTTCACGCACGGGAAGACGGCAGCGCCGCCTCGTCGCCCTGCCCGCCGACGGGCAACGGTCGCCCGCGCGTCTCGGCCCCTCCCGCACGAACGGAAACCGCCATCGCGGGTGCCGCCCCTCGCGACTGGCACGAGATGACCTGCGGGTCGGCCGGGCCGCGCGCCGACCGCCGGCGTCGGTTGGCAACTCGACCACACCATGTGTTATGTTGACTTCACAACCGCTGGGCAGGACTTCTGTTCATTGACGGCCCGGAGCAGCCGACGGGTAGCATCCGGGCCGTGCGGCGACGTGCGCGACGTCGGCCGGCACTCCCCGCGCACCCCTCGCAGCGCGGTGCCGGCCCCGACCGACGGAGGAGCAACCCCGTGGACAGCACCCGTTTCGACGATCTGGCTCGCGGCCTGACCCGGGCCGCCACCCGCCGCCGGGCGATGGCCACCTTGGCCGCCGGTGCGCTGACGCTCGGCCTCGGGCTCGAGGCGGCTCGCGCCGACGTGATCACCCCGCTCGACTGCCGCCCGAAGAGCTGCAACAAGAAGGCCAAGGGGAAGTCCTGCAAGAAGGACAACGACTGCTGCCTCGGCCTCATCTGCAAGAGCAAGAAGTGCCAGTTCAAGAACAGTCACGGCGGCCCCGGCGACTGGTGCAAGAGCAGCAGCGACTGCAACAACAAGTTCTACTGCAAGAAGCACCAGTGCCTGCCGGACGAGTGCAAGAGCTGACCACGCCCCGCGCCCGGGCTCCCCTCGGCCCGGGCCAGCGGGCAAGGTGAGGTCCCTGATCGACAGCGGCAGCCGCACCTCGCGGCCGAGCGCGTCGGGACCACCCTCACCTTCCAGTCCTCTCTCCCGCGGCGGCAGCTGACAGGGGTAGGTCACCGAGGGAAAGCGGTATCCGCGGTCCGCCGGAACCGCCCTCACCCCCCAACCCCCTCTCCCGCGGCGGCGGGAGAGGGGGAGAAACGGATTCGGGGGAGGGCCAAGCCCTCCCCCGGACCCCCATTTGCCGCTGCGCGGCCGCTTTCCAGCCGCTTTCCAACGGACACCTCCCCCTGTCAGGCAGCGACGGAAGAGAGGGAGAAACAGGCTCCGGGGGGCCAGGCCCTCCCCCGCCCCCCGGATGGCCGCGACGCGGCCGCTTCCTAGCCGATGCCTTCCCCTGTCAACCGCGGCGGCGGGCGAGAGGGGAATGAGTCGAGGGAAGGCCAAACCCCTCCCCGGCCCCCGATGCTCCGCCCCGCGGCTGCTTCCCGATGGGTATCTCCCACTGTCAGGCGGCGGGAGGAGGAGCAAATGCTCAGGGGAGGGCCAAGTCCTCCCCCGGACCCCCGGCTTGCCGCGGCGCGGCCGCTTTCCAACGGACACCTCCCCCGGTCAGCCAGCGGGAGAGGGGGAGACGCTT
This sequence comes from Thermomicrobiales bacterium, assembly GCA_039809985.1. GTDB lineage: Bacteria > Chloroflexota > Chloroflexia > Thermomicrobiales > UBA6265 > JAICJJ01. Next base: position 3,509 of record JBDHWC010000126.1, read on the forward strand.
ACTCAGGGGATCCCCGGGCTCCCGGACTGCCGCGGTGCGGCCGCTTTCCAACGGACACCGGCCCCTTGCCAGCCCGGGCCAGCGGACCGGGGGGGCGCCGCGCGGCGCTCCCCGTCCGTTTGTTCCTTCTCGGCCGGCTCCGGCCCGCCGCGGCCGCTACCGCCCCGGGTCGCCCGGCACCCCGTAGCTCGGCGCGGCGGTCGGGTCGAGCGCCCGCGTCACGTAGGCGTCCATCTGCGGCCGCCAGAGCCGCCAGAGCGCGGCGAGGTCGCCGATCGGGTCGTCCGACCAGTCGACGCGGAGGTCGACCACCGGCCACGGCACCTGCGCCACCACCACCAGCCCGGCCGAGTGGACCGGCCCGACCTCGCCCCCCTCCGCCACCGCGGCCCGCATCGCCGCCACCAGCCGGTCGGCGAGGTGGCCGGCGCTCCCCTCGAAGGCGGCGACCATCGCCGCCGGCACCGTCGGCGAGGCGAGCAGGTTGCCGGCGGCGACGCAGTCGACCCCCTCGACGCTGGCGTGGGTGCCGAGCGTGCCCTCGCCCGAGTAGGCGGCGGTGCCGCCCCGGCGGTCGACCGCGGCGAGCTGGCGGAAGCCGATCAGCGGCGTCGCCGCGACGATCCGGGCCACGGCGTCGGCCGCCGCCGCGCCCCGCTCCATCCGGTCGAGGATGGCCGCGCCGAGGCGGGGGTCGGTCACGTTCTGCGAGCAGACCGCCCCGACCCCCGACCGGAGGTGCGCGCAGCGCGCCGCCACCGCCGGGCTCGACGACGAGACCGCGATCCCGAACTGGTCCGTGGCCGCGTCGCGGGCGGCGATCGAGAAGGTCATGCGCGCCTCCGTGGGTGGCGGGGGGCCAAGACGACGTGGGGGTGGGGCGCGGCCGGGGAGACGCGGGCCGGCTGCCCCGGCCGGAAACCGGCCGCCCCGGTGCCCGCGCCCGCGGTCACCCTCCTCCCGCCTTCACCGCCGTCACGTCGATCTCGACCAGCCACTCGGGCCGGGCGAGCCCGGTGACCACGACGCCGGTGCTGACCGGGTGGACGCCCTTCAGCCAGCGCCCCATCACCCGGTAGACCGGTTCCCGGTAGCGCGGGTCGACGAGGTAGACGACGACCTTGCAGATCTCGTCGAGGTTGCTCCCCGCCTCCCGCAGCAGCAGGTCGATGTTCGCCATCGCCTGCTCGGTCTGGGCGGCGACGTCGCCGATCCCGACCGACTCGGTGGTGTCGAGGTTCTGGCCGACCTGCCCGCGCAGGAAGACCAGGTTGCCGGCGACGACCGCCTGGCAGAGGTCGTTGTCGAGTTTCTGCTCCGGGTAGGTGTCCTTGGTGTTGAACGGCCGGATCCGCCGATGGGTCGTCACGCTCTTCCTCCCGTCACCGCCCGCCTGCCCAGCACCCGCTCCGAGATGCCGGCCGCCTCGCGCGCCAGCTCGGCCGCGGCGTCGAAGTCGAAGGTCCGGTAGACCGCCAGCAGGTGGGCGAACGGCGGCGACTGGGCGAAGAGCTGGAAGGTCAGCCGGTGCCCGGCGTAGTCGGAGTTGGTGAGGTCGCGGGCGAAGGCGAGCAGCCGCCGCCGGTCGTCGGCGGTCCACCGCTCGTTGATCGTGTAGTACTTCTCCAGCCACGGCGCGAGGTCGGGGTTGCGGAAGCTCGCCGCGCTCGGCGTGACGCAGACCTGGCCGCCGATCAGGTCGCGGGCGACGTGCATCATCTGGGCCAGCTGCCCCATCGCCAGCACCCGGCCGGTGTAGAGGAGGCTTTGGTTCGGCATCAGCAGGCCGCCGGGGCTCTCCTCCGCCTCGGCCACGGCGGCGGTCAGGTGGGCGTGGATCCCCTCCCGCCAGACCGCCAGCTGGGCCAGCTTCTCCTGCACCGCCTGCTGCTTCTCCAGCCCGGTCTGCCGCGCGTTGAGGATCGCGGTGCCGATCAGGAGGTCGGCGAAGCGGAGCGTGCGCTGCACGAAGGGGAAGGCGGAGTAGCGGTGGAGCGTCGCCCGGATGAAGGCGGCGGCCTTGGTGTGGCGGTAGAAGAGGACGTCCTCCCACGGGATCAGGACGTCGTCGAAGATGATCAGCGTGTCGATCTCGTCGAACCGGTTGGAGAGCGGGTAGTCGTCGACCGCGGCCCGGCCGGTGAAGCCGGAGCGGCAGATGTGGGTCATCCCCGGCGCGCCCATGTGGGCGATGAAGCCGACCGCGTAGTCGCTCAGCTCGCTGTCGCCCCAGTTGGCGATGGTCGGCTTGACGAAGGCCTGGTTGGCGTAGGCGGCGGCGGTCTCGAACTTGGCGCCGCGGACCACGATGCCGGCGTCGGTCTCCCGCACCACGTGCAGGAGCATGTCCGGGTCCTGGTCCTGCGGCCGTTTCGAGCGGTCCCCCTTCGGGTCGGTGTTGGCCGAGACGTGGAACGGGTCGTCGACCGCCGCCCGCTGCACGTGCCGCCGGATGTTCTCCGAGAAGCGGGGGTCGATCTCGTTCAGGACGTCCTGCCCGTCGTAGAGCGACCACATCTCGCCGACCGTCTCGTCGCCGACGCGGGTGACGACGCCGCCGATGTCGTCCATCACGGCGTCGACGGCGCGGCGCTTGTCGGTCCAGTCCTGCCGGGTGCGCGGCAGCCGCGACCCGATCGGGTTGCGCTCGCCGGTGAGCGGGTCGACGTAGGACATCACGTCCTGCGTCGCCGGCTCGTGGGCGAGGTCGTAGATGCGGGCCCGGACGTCGACCAGCGGCTTGAACGCCGGGTGGGACGGCACGTCGTGGACCCGCTCGCCGTCGATGTAGACGACGCGGCCGTCGCGGATCGACTCGCGGTACTCCTCGCCGGTGCGGATCATCGGCACCTCCGTGCGGCATGCGCTCGCGCCGCGGCGCGGTCGCCGCGGTCGCCCGGTCGGCCTGACATGGCTGTCCGTCCGCCCTCCAGCGCGACACCCGCACGATGCCGGATGGCGTAGTGGGGCGGGAGTATCGCACAGGCTCGCGCGGCCCGGGTTCCGTTCCGGCGCGCCGCGTGATAGGGTGCAGGCACGACCTCGCGGGCCGTGGGCCGAGCGGCCCGGCCCGCGCCGTCCGGAGGGACCGCCATGCCGCCCGAAATCCATCCCCCGCGTCCCGCCGCGCCGCCCAACCGGCGGCGGACGCTCGCCCTGCTCCTCGGCGCGGTCGCCGTGCCCCTCCTCCGAGCCAATCCGGCCGCGGCCGACGTCGGCGGCGGCGACGGGGGCGGCGGCGGGGCGGGCGGCGACGCCGCGTCGGGCGGAGGCCACCATCACCACCGGAAGCACCGGCGGCGACGCAGGCGGTAGGCCGCCGGGCGCTACGCCCCCGCGGGCGCGGCCGGCTCCTCGATGTCGTCGAGCGACGCGAACACGTCGGCGGCGGCGAAGGCGGCCTCCGGCACGGGCGGCGACCCGATCGTGTCGCCGCCCGTGCGGACGGCGTGCCCGTGCAGCGCGTCGCGGCCCAGCACGAGGGTCTCGACCGCGCGTGCCTCCGGGTCGACCAGCCAGTCCTCGCGCACGCCCGCCAGACCGTAGAGCGCGCGCTTCGTCAGTCGGTCATGGTCGCGGTTCGAGGGGGAAACCACCTCGACCACGAGGTCCGGCGGCCCTTCCAAGCCGCGCGTCGTCCGACGCACTCGCTCGTCGGGCAAAACGACCGAGAAGTCGGGCTGCACCACACTGTCGCCGGTCAGGAAGACATCGACCGGGGCACCGTACCAGCGGGCCGACGCGCTGCGCACGGACGGCAGCAACAGTTCCGCCAGGTTGCTCAGCCTTGAGCATGCAGGAGCGTCGGACCGGTCATCTCGGCCAGCGCCCTCTCGACGATCTCCCAGCGCCTCCCGTCGTCGGGCAGCGCCTTCAGGCCGTCGTAGGTCCAGACCCGCTCGCTCCCGCCGGCGACCGCGACCGCCATCGTCAGGCTCCTTCCGCGC
>JBDHWC010000127.1:0-7433 GCA_039809985.1 Thermomicrobiales bacterium
GGCGTGCAGCGGGACCTGCGGGGTCGCCGCCGTCGCGACCGCGAGCGGGCGCGGTCGGCGCTGCATCGCGACCCACGTCGCGTGACAGGCGAGCAGCGCCGCCCACGGGGCGACGAGGTCGGCGAACCCGAGCGAGCCGGACTCGCGGGCGAGGTCGGCGAGCGCCAGCAGGGCCGCGCCCGCGGCGAAGAGGCCGACGTGGACGCGCAGGAGGCTGGGGTGGCCCGTCAGCCGCGCGACCGCGCGACCGAGGGACGGCCAGACGGGAACGGCCGCGTCGCGCGTTGCCATGGCGTCCTCCCGGGCGGCACCTCCGGTGCGGCCCCGGCCTACGGGGAGCCGAGCAGGCCCACGATCTGGTCCATGTGCTTCTTGTCGCTGGCGACCAGCCGGGTCGCCATGCTGCGCACCGAGTCCTTGTCGCCGACGCCCCAGTCGGCGTCGGGGAGGGCGCGCAGCATGGCCAGCGTCGACTCGCGGGCGGTGCCGAACTGGGCGATCATCGTCGTGGTCGTGTCGCCGCCCTCGGCCGCGTGCGCCGACGTGTCGCTGAGGATGTCGCCGGACGGCGGGACGCCGCTGATCTTCTCCTTCAGCGACTGGGAGAAACGGAGCTCGTCGTCCCGCAGGTGGCGGACGACCTCGTGCACGCTGCCCGCGTCGCCCTTGACCCGGAGCCGTTCCTCCGGCAGCGGCCGCACCTTCATGTTCAGGTTCCGGTAGGTGCTGATCAGCGCGTCGACGATCTCGCGATCGGCCATGCCCCACCTCGTCCGCCGCCCCGGCGACGGGTCCTTGCGCGAAGCCTGCCGGCGCACCGGGCGCGCCGGTCTCGCGGCAGGATACGCCACCTCCGCCACCGTCCGGGGCGCGGCCCGCGGCGTCAACGGGGCGACGGCCGCGCGGGCGCGAAGCGGGACCAACGGACCATGTCTGGTCGGGCCGTGGCCCGCGCCGGGACGCGATGCTAGACTCCTGCGGCAGAGGGGCGGCACAGCCGCCCGCCGACGAGAAGGAACGGGGCAGGGCGGGATGGGATCGCTGGACCGGGTCGGGGCGCGGACGCCGATGCGCTGCCCTGTGTGCGGCGGCGGGTTCGACGAGACGATCGTGCGCGACCTCGGCGGGCTCACCGCCGACCTCGTCTGGGAACTGCACTGCGGCCGCTGCCCGGAGCACGGCTGGTTCCAGACCGAGGTGATCTCCCGGCCGCCGCGCGAGATCTTCGCGGTCAACAAGCCGTTCGGCGTCGCCCGCCGGATGGTCGTCGACGGCCGCGAGCGCTACTCCTTCGAGACGGTCTGGAACGACGCGCCGATCGCCGTCCGCCGCAGCCCGATCGACCCCTTCGAGCCGGCTTGGTGGGCAGTCAAGCCAACCGTCGCCACCGGGTAGCGCACGGTGTCGGCGGGCGGTCGCGGCGACGGCGGGCGCGCTCGCGGGGGTGACCCGGCCCTCGCCGGCGGGGGCTCCGGCCGCCCGTCGAACGGGGCGGAGGGGGACGCGGATCGCGGCCACCGCCAACGGCCGGGCCTGACCCCGGCCTCGCTGCTCCTGACGCTGCTGGTCGCCTACATCCTGTACCAAGTCCAGTTCGTCGTCGTCCTCGTGCTGATGGCGCTCGTCTTCGCCACGCTGATCGAGCACCCGGTGCAACGGCTGGAGCGGGCTCGCCTGCCGCGGCCGCTGGCGATCCTCCTCGTCTACGCGCTGACGATCGGCGGCGTCACGCTGCTGTTCGTGCTGCTGGCCCCGGTGATCCGGGGTCAGGTCGCCGTCTTCCGGGCGGAGGCCCCGGTCCAGTTCGCCCAGTTGCAGCGGGCGTGGCAGGAGAGCCCGAACGCGCTCCTGCAAGGGCCGGGGCAGGAGATGCTGGGGCGGGCGATCGCGCTGATCAAGGACCCGCAGCTTGCCTCCCTGCCGGTGCCACAGGACGCGGCGGTCGACATGCTCGCCGGCGTCGGGGGTGGCCTGATCGGCATCCTGACGACGCTGGTGATCGCCTTCTACTACCTGATGGAGAAGGCGTGGCTGCGCCAGGAGCTGCTGGGGCAGCTGCCGCCGCGGGACCGGCTCCGGATCGGCCGGGCCCTCGACGAGGTCGAGGCGAAGGTCGGCGGCTGGCTGCGCGGCCAGCTCCTCCTCTGCCTCGTGATCGGGTCGCTCGCCACCGTCGGCTACGGGGTGATGGGGGTGCGCTTCTGGCCGCTGCTCGGCCTCTGGGCGGGGATCACCGAGATCGTCCCGATCCTCGGGCCGTGGCTCGGCGGCATCCCGGCCGTGCTGATCGCGATGACCCAGTCGTGGGACAAGGCGCTGATGGTGGCGGGCTGGGCGATCCTGATCCAGTTCCTGGAGAACACCACGCTGGTGCCGCGGGTCATGAAGGGGGCGGTCGGCCTCTCGCCGCTGACGGTCTTCCTCGCCATCCTCGCCGGCACGCAGTTCCTCGGCATCGCCGGGGCGATCCTCGCCATCCCGGTCGCCGCGGCGGTCCAGGTGGTGGTCGACCGTTCGCTCGACGCCCGGCGCGAGGCGCGGCGGGGCCAGGCCGCCCCCTCCGGCTGGCGCTGGATGCGCGGGCCGACGCCGCCGCGACCCGTGCCGGCGGTGCCGGACGACGCGCCGTCCGGCTGGGCCGAGCGGGTCGAGCGGGCCGCCGCCCGGCCGGAGGAGTAGACCCGCTGGCGGCCGGACGAACCGCGGCGGACGTCGGTCGGGGACGAAGAGGCGGGGGAGGGACGTGCGCCCTCCCCCGCTCGCCGCGCCGGTGCCGCTCAGCGGCCGGCTAGTTCTTCTTCACGCACTTGTTCTTGTTCTTCTTGCACGTGAACTTGTTGCAGCAGTCGTTGTTGTTGTTGCAGAAGTCGCCCTTCTTGCCGCAGCCGTTCTTGCTGACGCACTTGCGCTTGTTGGTGTCGCAGGTGAACTTGTTGCAGCAGTCGTTGTTCTTCTCGCAGTAGTCGTCCTTGGCGCCGCAGCCTTGCGAGTACTTGCAGGTGCCGTTGTTGCCGCACTTCAGGCCCTTGCAGCAGTCGCTGTTCTTCTTGCACTTGCCGCCGTCGCCCTTGCAGCCCATCGGGTCGACCGCGGCGTCCTCGGCCGCGGCCGTGCGGAACCCGGCCGCCGCCAGCAGGCCGGCGACGCCGCCCCGCATCGCCCGACGCCGCGTCACCGCGTCGCCGGTCAGTCGCGCGATCTGGTCGAATTGCTTGTCGTCCACGCGCCGTCCCTCGCACGACCCCGCGCCGGGGTATCGCGGGCACCCGTCGCGCCCGCCTGCATCCTGCATCCCGCGGGGCGGCCACGCCGCCGACTTGACCGTAACCACGAAATGCCGCGCGGAGTTGACCACATCGCCCGGCACCGGCGCAAGGTGTCGGGGCCTCTCGGGGGACGATTCGGGCCGCGGGCGCCCGGGCGGCCGCCTCAGGCGCGGGGGCGCGGCGGTCGGGCGAGGAGGTCGAGCCCGTCGTCGGTGATCTCGAACACCCAGCCGGCGACGGTGGCGATCGCAGGCGAGCTGATCTCGCCGAACCGGACCTCGACCGGCACGCCGTCGACCTCGACCGTCTTGCAGGCGTTCGCGCTGAAGGCCTGCCGCGGGTTGCGGTAGACCAGCCGCGGGCCGCCGACGCGGTCGACCGCCTCGGTCGCGAGCGCGGTGGCGCGCGCCTCGTCGAGCGGCGGAAGGGGTTCGGGGACGGTCATCGGCGCGGCTCCTCGGCGGGTCGGGCGGCGGCGTGGCGGCAGGCCCGGGACCCGGCGAGCTGCCCCGGCAAGGGTAGCCGACCGCCGCCGACCGGTGCCCGCGCCGGTGCTATCGTTCCCCGGACGGACCGGGACGACCGCAGCGGGAGTGGGCGATGGTGGCGACGGAACAGTTGCGCGAGGTGATCGACGAGATCCTGCCGGGGGTGGTGGCGGACCGCCGCGACTTCCACGAGCACCCGGAGCTCGCCCATCAAGAAGTGCGGACCGCCGGCGTCGTCGCCGACCGCCTGCGCGCGATCGGGCTGGACGACATCCGGACCGGGATCGCCTCGACCGGCGTCACCGGCCTGATCCGCGGCACCGCCGGCCCCGGCGGCAAGACGGTGCTGCTGCGGGCCGACATGGACGCCCTGCCGATCCACGAGCTGAACGAGGTGGAGTACCGCTCGCGGACCGACGGCGTGATGCACGCCTGCGGCCACGACGCCCACACCGCGATGCTGCTGGCGGTCACCCGCCTGCTCATGGAGCGGCGCGGCGAGTTCGCCGGCACGGTCAAGGTCCTCTTCCAGCCGGCCGAGGAAGTGCCGCCGGGCGGCGCGAAGCCGATGATCGACGCCGGCGTGCTGGAGGACCCGCACGTCGACGCCGCGTTCGGCATGCACATCGCCCAGAGCGACCCGGTCGGCACCCTCTCGGTCCGGCCCGGGCCGGCGATGGCCGCCGCCGACCGCTTCCGGATCGTGATCCACGGCAAGGGCGGCCACGGGGCGCACCCGCACGACACGATCGACCCGGTGCTGGTCGGGGCCCAGATCGTCACCGCGCTGCAGTCGCTGGTCGCCCGCGAGGTCGACCCGATCGAGTCGGGGGTCGTCACCGTCGCCGCCTTCCTCGCCGGCGAGGCGTTCAACGTGATCCCGGAGACGGCGGAGCTGCGCGGCACGGTGCGCACCTTCACGCCGCACAACCGCGACCTGCTGCAGGAGCGGATCGGCGCGCTGGTGACCGGGATCGCGGCCGCGATGCGGGCCGAGGCGACGGTGGAGTACGCCCGCGGCTACCCGGCGACGGTGAACGACCCGGAACTGACCGAGCTGGTGCGGCGCGCCTGCGAGGCGACGGTCGGGCCGGACAAGGTGCTCACCGGCGCGCCGATGATGGGGGCGGAGGACTTCAGCTACTTCCTCGAGGCGGTGCCCGGCTCCTTCTTCTTCGTCGGCAGCAAGAACCCGGAACGGAGCCTCGTCTGGGGCCACCACCACCCGCGCTTCGACCTCGACGAGGCGGCGATGGCGGTCGGGATCGAGGCGATGACGCGGGTGGCTCTCGACTACCTTTCGAGTTGAGTCGGGGAGTCGGGGAGTCGGGGATCAGTCGATCAAGGGGGGTGCGCGGTGGTGGCTGAGGCGGCGGAGGTGGCGCGGGCGGCGCTCGATCCGTGCGCGGGGGTGCCGCGACAGGCGCGGCGGCACGCCGCCGACCCGGTGCTGCGGATCGGGGGGCTGGTCGGGCGGCCGCTGGCGCTGCGGCTGGCCGACCTCGCGGGCCTGCGCCGGGTCCCGTTCCTCGGCGCGCTGAGCTGCGTCCAGAACGGCAACGTGCCGGAGACCGACTGGACCGGGATCCCGCTCGCCGACCTCGTTGCGCTGGCCGGGCCGCTGGCCGAGGCGCGCTACGTCCGCGTCTGCGCCGGGCCGTACGCGGTGCCGGCTCCCCTCGCCGACGCCGGCGGCCTGCTCGTCTGCGACCGGATCGCCGGCGAGCCGCTGACCGTGGAGCAGGGCGCGCCGTGGCGGCTGGTCGTGCCCGGCCAGCGCTACTACACCAGCGTCAAGTGGGTCGACCGGATCGAGCTGGCGGCCGAGCCGCCCGACAACTCGGCCGAGCGGCTCGCCAACGCCCGCAACCGGGCGCGGGCGGTGCACGAGGGTCGGCCGTGGCTGGGCCTCGACCCGCTCCCGGACGCCGACCCTGACGGTGTGAACGCCGGGGGGTCTTGACTCGCGGCGGGGTTCGCCGGCGACTCCCTCACCCCTCGCCCCCGCTCCCCTCGCGAGGGGAGCGGGGGAGAAACCTGCATCGGGGAGTTCTCCATTGGGACGCTGCCGCGCCGCGGCAACCCGGGGGTCCGGGGGAGGGCTTGGCCCTCCTCCGAATCAGTTCCCCCCTCTCCCGTCGCGATGGCTGACAGGGGGAGGTATCGATCGGGAAGCGGCCGCGCCGCGGCAACCCGGGGGTCCGGGGGAGGGCTTGGCCCTCCCCCGAATCAGTATCTCCCCCTCTCCCATCCCAATGGGAGAGGGGGCTGGGGGGTGAGGGCGGTCCCCCGCGAACTCGGCCAAGGGGAGAAGCTGCCGCTTCCCACCGCTACCTCCCCCTGTCAGCCACCGCACGAAAACGGGAGAGAGGGGAGGGCGACGCCCTCCCCCCGATGCCTCGGACTCGCGATGACCGGTCCGCGGAGCCTCGCAGGGGCCGTGGCAGGCCTCAGGCGAGGAGCGCCGGCAGGTCCTCGACCGCCACGCGGCGGCCGGTGAAGAACGGCACCTCCACCCGCACGTGGCGGCGGGCGCCGGTGTCGCGCAGGGTGCGGAGCAGGTCGACGATCGCGGTCAGGTCGTCGGACTCCAGCGGCAGCACCCACTCGTAGTCGCCGAGGCCGAACGCGGCGACGGTGTGGGTCACCACGTTCGTGAACGGCGCCCCCTTGCCCCCGTGCTCGGCGAGCAGCTGCCGGCGCTCCGCGGGCGGCAGCAGGTACCACTCGTAGCCGCGGACGAAGGGGTAGACGACGAGCCACTGCCGCGCCGGCTCGCCGCGGACGAAGCCCGGCCGGTGGTCGGGCGAGAACTCGGCCTCCTTGTGGAGGCCCATTGCCGCCCACGTCGGCAGCAGCGGGCCGAGGAGCCGGGTCCGGCGCAGACGGCGGGCGGCGTCCTGCAACGCCTCGGCGGAACCGCCGTGCATCCAGACCATCAGGTCGGCGTCGGCGCGGAACCCCGAGGCGTCGTAGAAGCCGCGGACGACGACGCCGTCCGCGGCCAGTCCCGCGGCGACGTCGGCCAGTTCGGCCCCGGCGTCGGGGCAGGGCGGTTCCGCGGCCCGCGCCGGGTCGCGCCGGAAGATCGACCAGAGCGTGAACTTCGTGGTGGACGGATCGGGCTCGTGCATGCGTTGCCTCGCGTTCTCCGAACGATTCGGACTCCCGCGCCAGTCGCGGGGTCTGCCAAAAACAGCCGATGTCGGGATCGGGCCGCGCGCGACCCGACCGGTTGCCCGGGTTTGCGTGTGCCGGCGGCCGCGGGGCGTCCCGGTGCCCCGCGGTCGCGGCCCGCGGCGACGTCTTGGGCCGAACCGCGGCCTGTCCCCGTCGGCGCGGCCCCTCGGGCGGCGAGGAGCGCGAGCGCGCCGGGCCGGTTGACCGACCCCCGGTTCGGGCTGAGGACCCTGTTCCCCCCCCCACGTCGGCCCAGCGCGACCCGAGCGCGCCTCCCGTGCCCGGATCGCGGGGGCGGATGGCGTCGGCCGATGCCCGACGGCCACCCGACCGGTGTCGCGAACCGGGAGTCGTCGCCGCAGGTGCCCCCTGCGCGCGAACGATCGCCGCTGAGCCGGTGGCGGCGCCGGGATCGCGCCGCCCGTTCGCGGAACGGTAGCAGAGCGCGGCCCGCGCCGCCCCGCCTGCGTGCAGCGGTGCCGCACCCGGCACCGCCGCC
>JBDHWC010000128.1:0-7402 GCA_039809985.1 Thermomicrobiales bacterium
CGCCCCGCCCGGCCCGGCCGGTCGACGCCCGGCCGCGCGGCCGGAGGGCGGTCGCGCCCGGCACCGCCCCGGCCGACGGTCAAAATGCCGGCGTTCGTCAGTCAGGCCGACATGGCGACCGACCGCTCGGCGCTCGGCCTGCTCGGGGTCGGCCTGCTCAGCCTGCTGCTGATGGCGGTGGTGCTCGGCTCGCAGCTCGGCCGGCTGGCGGACCCGACGGTCCTCCACCTCGACGCCGCCGGCATCCCCGACCGCTGGGGGCCGCCGACGGTCTTCTGGCGGATCCCCCTGCTCGCCGGGATGGTGACGCTGACCAACCTCGTGCTGGCGTGGTTCCTCGCCCCGCGCGACCGGTTCCTCAGCCGGTTCGTCCTCGTCGCCGCCCTCGTCGTCCAGCTCCTCGCGTGGGTCGCGGTGCTGAAGATCATCGTCGGCTAGGCGCCGCCGCCCCCTAGGGGATCAGGCGCGGCATCGACGGGTCGTCGCCGGTGCCGCGCCCGGGCGTCGGCGCGTCGTCCCCGTCCGGCTCGTCGTCGGCGAGCGGCTCGGTCAGGTCGGGCCGGTTGTTGCGGACGTTGTTGACCGCCGGGCTGACCGGGCCGAGGCGGATTCCCGCCTCCGGCCACGCCCGCAGCAACGGCTCCAGCGGCCCGGTCTCGTCGACCTCGCGGCTCAGCCAGATCTCCTCGTCCTCGGGCCGCAGGATCACCGGCATCCGGTCGTGCAGCCGGCTCAGGAGCGGGTTCGCCGCGGTTGTCACGATCGTGAACGAGTCGAGCGGCTCGCCCCCCTCTCCCGGAGCCTCGTCCCAGAGACCGGCCAGCCCCCACAGCCCGCCGTCGGCCGGCGCGACGTAGAACGGCTGCTTGCGGCCGTCGACGGCCCGCCACTCGTAGAAGCCATCGGCCGGCACGACGCAGCGGCTCCGCCGGAAGAGCGACCGGAACATCGGCTTCTCGGCCAAGGTCTCGGCCCGGGCGTTGATCGGGGCGATCGGCCGCTGCCCCGGCCGCTGCCAGCGCGGCAGCAGGCCCCACTGCATCAGGCGCAGCTGCCGCTCGCCGTCCGCGTCCTCGACCACCACCGGCAGCCGCTGCTGCGGCGCGGCGTTCCACGTCGGCTGCAGGTCCAGCGGGATCGTCCGCAGCTGGAACCGCTCCGACAGCTCGTGCACCCCGGCGATGACGTAGCGACCGCACACAGGCGACTCCGTGGGGATCGGCGGCGAAGGTGTGGAGGTCCGGGCCGGCCGCCCGAGGATTCGGGATCGGGGGCCTTACGCCCCGATCGACCGCAGGTACTCGCGGTTGCGGGCGGCGCTCTCGCGCGGCGAGCCCATGCCGGGCAGGACGTCCTGCTCGACGACCTCCCAGCCGCCGTACCGCTGCTCACGCAACCAGCGGGCCACCGCCGGGAAGTCGACCGCGCCGCGGCCCAGCTCGGCGAAGAGGCCGTGCCGGATCGCGGTGAAGTAGTCCCACTCCTCCGCCCGGGCCCGGGCGGCGACCGCCGGGTTGACGTCCTTGAAGTGGACGTGGCCGAGCCGCGGGCCGATCGCGTCGAGCGCCGCGGCGATGTCGACCGGGTCGTCGGAGCCGGTGCCGTAGGTGTAGTGGCCGGTGTCGAAGACGACGCCGACGGCGTCGGGGTCGGTCAGCTCGAGCAGCGTGGCGATCTCGGCCGGGGTCTCCACCCAGCCGGCGGCATGCGGGTGGAAGACGGCGCGCAGCCCGGTCTCCTCGCGCACCCGGCGGGCGACCCGGTCCACCCCGGCGGCGTAGGTGCGCCAGCCGGCGGCGTCGAGCCCCATCCCGGGGGTCGCCCGGCCGGCGTGCCGGGTCCGCACCGGGTCGGTGCCGTTGACGTCGGCGAGGACGACCACCGGCGGCGCAACCGCGCCGGCGATGCCGTCGAGGGCGGCCAGCAGGCGGCCGACCCGCAGCGCGTCGTGCTCGCCCGCCTCCCAGCCGGCGCGGTCGGCGAAGCGGACCGGGACGAACGCGCCGACCATCGCCAGCCCGCGCCGCTCCAGCTCGGCCCGGAGCACGGCGGGGTCGGTCGGCATGAAGCCCCAGTCGCCGAGCTCGGTCCCGACGTAGCCGGTGGCGGCGATCTCGTCGAGCACCTGCGCCCAGCCGGCGGCCCGGTCCTCCATCCCCTCGAACTCGAGGACGCCCCACGAGCAGGGCGCGTTCGCGATCCCGATCCCGGTTCCCGTGCCGATCCCGGCCATGTCGTGCCTCGCCGTCCGCTCGCGCCGAGCGAGCGCCGGCTCACCTCCCGGCCCCGCTCCCGGCGCTCATTGTCCCCGAGAACGCGTCGTTCGCGCCGAGGCGCGCGATGCGGGCGATCTCGTCCAGTTCGTGCCCCAGCTCCTCCAGCTCCTCGCCGCCGGCCATCATCCGCACCAGGTCCTCGCGGCTCAGCTCGGCCTTGGTGAAGGTGCCCAGCGAGCGGCCCCGGTTCAGGATCGTGAAGCGGTCGCCGATCGGGTAGGCGTGGTGCGGGTTGTGGGTGATGAAGACGACGCCATGCCCGCTCGCCCGCGCCTGCGCGATGTAGCGGAGGACGACCCCCGCCTCCTTCACGCCGAGGGCGGCGGTCGGCTCGTCGAGGATCAGCACCTTGGCCCCGAAGTGGACCGCCCGGGCGATGGCGACCGACTGCCGCTCGCCGCCGGAGAGGGTGCCGACCGGCTGGTCCGTGTCGCGGACCATGATCCCCATCCGCGCCAGCTCCTCGCGCGTGACCCGGTCGGCCAGCGCGAGGTCGAAGTGGCGGAACGGCCCCCAGCCCTTCAGCGGCTCCGAGCCGAGGAAGAAGTTCCGGGCGATGCTCATCAGCGGGATCATCGCCAAGTCCTGGTAGACGGTGGCGATCCCCGCCGCCAGCGCCTCCCGCGGCGACCGGAAGCGCACCTCCCGCCCCTCGACCAGGTACTGCCCGCTGTCCGGCTGGTGGACGCCGGAGAGGATCTTGATCAGCGTGCTCTTGCCCGCCCCGTTGTCGCCGAGCAGGCACATCACCTCCCCGGCGTGGACCGACATCGAGACGTCGGCCAGCGCCACCACGCTGCCGAACGTCTTGCCGACGTGGCGCACCTCCAGCAGCGGCGTGTCGGCGGGAAGCCCGGCGGCGAGCGGCGCGGCGTCGGCCATCAGCGTGCCCCCATGGCGCGGGTGCGGATGAAGCGGTTGACGAGGACGGCGATCAGCAGCATCGCCCCCAGCACCGCCTGCACCCAGTCGGCGTCGACCCCGGCGTAGACGATCCCCTGCTGGACCATGCCGTAGATCAGCGCGCCGAAGACCGCGCCGATCGCCGAGCCGTAGCCGCCGGTCAGCAGCGTGCCGCCGATGACGGCGGCGATGATCGCGTAGAACTCGCGCCCGGTGCCGCGCAGGACGTCGGCCCCGCTCGCGTTGAGGACCTGGATCGTCGCCACCAGCCAGGCCGCGGCGGCGGTCGTCATGAACAGGACGATCTTGACCAGCCCGACCGGCACGCCAACGTTGCGCGCCGCCTGCGGGTTGCCGCCGACGCCGAAGATCCAGTTGCCGAAGCGGGTCCGCATCAGCACCCACGTCGCCAGCAGGGCCAGCGCCAGCCACCAGACGATCGAGACCGCGAAGCCGGCCCCGCCGATCTCCAGCTTGCTGGCGAACAGCGCCGCCGGCCCGTCGAACCCCGGCAGCTTGCTGAGGCCGCCGACCTGCGTCCGCCCGGTCACCGCCCGCGTGATGCCGATCGTCGTGCCGCGCAGGATGAACATCGTCGCCAGCGTGACGATGAACGACGGCAGCCCGGTCCAGAGGATGATCACCCCGTTCAGCGCGCCGCAGACGAGCGCGAAGAGGAGCGAGACGAGGATCGCCAGCCAGAGGTTGAGCCCCAGCTCGACCGTCAGCATGGCGGTGAGCATCCCGCTCGCGCCGATGATCGAGCCGATCGAGAGGTCGAACTCGCCGGCGATCATCAGCAGCGAGACGGCGACCGCCAGAATGCCGAGCTCGGCCGCCACCTGCAGGTAGCTGGCCGTCCCCCGCATCGAGAGGAACCCGCTGCCGCCGGCGACGACGGCGAAGAAGACGAAGACGGCGATCGTGCCGGCGACCGCGCCCATCTCCGGTCGCCGCATCATCCGTCGGAACGCGCTGGTGTGTCGGACCCGTTCGTCGACCGTCGGCGCCGCGCCGGTGACCGCTGTGCCCATGCGCCCACCTCTCGGTGCCCCCCGGCGGGGTCGCCGGGGGGAGAGGGGGCGGGGCCGCCCGACGTGGGCGGCCCCGCCCCGGGCCGTCCCTAGCGGGTGCCGGCCTGCGCCAGCGCGATGACACGCTCGGCGTTGTCCTTGGTCACGAAGCCGGGCCCGGTCATCAGGATCGGGTTGGCGATCGTGTTCAGGTTGTCGTGGTAGAGGGTCAGCAGCACGATCGGCAGGTAGCCCTGCAGGTACTGCTGCTGGTCGATCGCGAACAGCATGTCGCCGTCCTTGATCGCCTCCAGCACGTCGGGCGAGAGGTCGAAGGTCGCCAGCTGGATCTTGCCGATCAGGTTGCCGTCGCGCAGGGCGGCGAGCGCCGGCGCGGCACCGGTCGGGCCGAGCGTCAGGATGCCGTTGACGTCCGGGCTCTGCTGCAGCTTGGCGGCGATCTTCTGCTGCGACCCGGTCGGGTCGGTGAGGTCGACCCCGAGCACCTCGACCTTGGCGCCGGCCTTGGTCATGGCGTCGGTGAAGCCCTTGCAGCGGGCGTCGAGGCCGGCGTTGCCGACCTCCTGGTTGACGCAGAGCGCGTTGGTGACGCCGGCCGCGGCCATCTTCTCGCCGCCGCCGAAGCCGGCCTCGTACTCGGTCTGGCCGACGTGGACCAGCACGCCGAGTTCCTTGGCGACGTCGCTGCCGGAGTTGATCGAGATCACCGGGATGCCCGCGTCGACCGCGGCCTTGATGTGCGGCCCGAGCGCCTCGGCGTCCGGGATCGAGACGACGAGGCCGGCCGGGTTCTTGGCGACCGCGGCGTCGATCAGCTGCCCCATCGCGACCATGTCGAAGGTCTGCGGGGCGTTGTACTCGGCGGTCACCCCCATGTCCTTGGAGGCCTGGGCGACGCCCTTCTGGACGACCGACCAGAACGGGTCGGAGGCTTGGCCGTGGGTGACCACCTCGATCACGACGTCGGCCCGGCTGCCTTGGCCGGAGGCCTGCCGGGTGCCGAAGGCGACCATCGCCAGCATGGCCACCATCAGCACCGAAACGAGCTTGGCGGTGCGGTTCATCGTTCCCTCCATCGTCTGCGTGGCGGGGACGGGCATCGTCGCCCGGCCTCGGGAACCTGCTTTCCGGCTGCGCCTCCTTCCTCCCCGGCGGGCCCGGCCCGCGCCGCGCCGCCCGGGGGCCGACGGAACGTGCATGATGGCACACCACGGGACGCTCCGTCGCACCGCGGCCCCCGTTCCCGTCGCGGGGGGGTACAATGGGACGTTTGCGGCGAACCGGGAGGATCCCATGGCTCAGCTCGCGTCGTTCGACATCGTCTCCGACTTCGACCAGCAGGAACTGCGCAACGCCCTCGACCAGGCGCTGCGCGAGATCCAGACCCGCTACGACCTGAAGGACACCAAGACGACCATCGACCAGGGCGAGAACGACCTGACGATCAACTCCGCCTCGGAGATGAGCCTGCAACAGGTCCGCGACCTGCTCGAGTCGAAGTTCGTCCGCCGCAACCTCTCGCTCAAGATCCTCGACTACCAGAAGGAGGAGCCCGCCTCCGGCGGCCGCGTCCGCCAAGTGGTCAAGCTCCGCCGCGGCATCCCGGACGACCTCGCCCGCCAGATCACCAAGAAGATCCGCGACGAGCACAAGAAGGTGACGCCGCAGGTCCAGGGCGACGCCGTCCGCGTCCAGGGCAAGAACCGGGACGACCTGCAGGAGGTCATCCAGGCCCTGAAGGCGGCCGACTACCCGGTCGCCCTCCAGTTCGTCAACTACCGCTAGCCCACCCGGAGCGCCCCGTGCCCGACGCCTTCCACATCGTCACCCTCGGCTGTTCCAAGAACCGCGTCGACTCCGACGGGATGGAGCACCTCCTCCGCCAGCGCGGCCTCGCGCCGACCGCCCGGTCCGAGGAGGCCAAGGTCGTCGTCGTCAACACCTGCGGCTTCCTCGGGGCGGCCCGGGCCGAGTCGGTCGGCGTCATCGAGGAACTGCTCGCCCGCCGCCCGGACGGCCAGCTGCTGATCGCCGCCGGCTGCATGCCGGCCCTCGGCGACTACGCCAGCGCCATCCCCAGCGGCGTCGACCGGGTGCTGACCACTCGCGAGTGGTTCCGGATCGGCGACGTGGTCGGCGAACTGCTGGGCGAGGCCCCGGCGGTCGAGGTCGCCGGCTGCGAGGGGATGCTCACCTCCTTCAGCCGCTCCGAGGCCGGCCCCTCGGCCTACGTCAAGATCGCCGACGGCTGCGACCACGCCTGCGCCTTCTGCACCATCCCGAGCATCAAGGGGCGGCAGGAGAGCAAGCGGCCGCTGCACGTGCTGCAGGAGATCGTCGACCTCGTCGCCCGCGGCACCCGCGAGATCGTCCTCGTCGCCCAGGACACCATCCGCTACGGCGCGGACCTCGGGATGAAGCACGGCCTGCCCCAACTGCTGGAGACGGTCGTCGAGCAGGTGCCCGACCTGCCGTGGCTGCGGATGCTCTACATCTACCCCAGCCCGCTGACGCTGCGGATGGTCGACGTGATGGCGGAGCACGACGCCCTGCTCCCCTACCTCGACATGCCGATCCAGCACGCCGACAAGACGGTGCTGCGAAACATGAACCGGCCGAGCGACGTCGACATGACCCGCCGCCTCGTCGACCACGCCCGCGCCAAGATGCCGGAGGTGGTGATGCGGACCACCCTGATCGTCGGCTTCCCGGGCGAGACCGACGCCCAGTTCCGGACCCTGCACGACTTCGTGGACGAGATGCAGTTCGACCACGTCGGCGTCTTCACCTACTCGCCCGAGCCGGGGACCAAGGCGGTCACGCTCGACCTGCCCGCGGTGCCCGCCGCGGTCGCCGAGGAGCGCCGCAACGCGATCATGGAGCTGCAGCAGGGCATCTCGCTGCGGAAGAACGCGGCCCTCGTCGGCACGAGGCTGCAAGTGCTGGTCGAGGCGGTCGGCGAGGCGGAGGACGAGGCGGGCGGCACCGAGCCGGTCTCGGTCGGTCGCGCCCGCCGCCACGCGCCGGAGGTCGACGGCCTCGTCTTCGTCCCCGGCGCGCTGCCGGTCGGCGAGCTGGTCGAGCTGGAGATCGCGGAAGCCGGCCCCTACGACCTCTGGGCCCTCGCCCCCGGCACGGCCCGCGCCCCCCGCCCGGAACCGGTCGCGCGTCGCCTCGAGGCCGCCCGCG
>JBDHWC010000129.1:0-7287 GCA_039809985.1 Thermomicrobiales bacterium
GCCGCACGTCCTCCTCGTTCTCGTCCCGTGTCCTTCCCGGTCCCCCGTCCCCCGCCCCCCCGCCTGACAGGGGGAGGTCTCCATCGGGAAGCGGCCGCGCCGCGGCAATTAGGGGGTGCGGGGGAGGGCTCGGCCCTCCCCTGAGGCTGTTTCTCCCCTTCTCCCGCCGCCCGCGGCTGACAAGGGGAGGTATCTGGTCGATAGCGGCAGCCGCACCTCGTGGCCGGGCGCGTCGGGACGGCCCTCACCCCCCAGCCCTCTCTCCCGCGGCGGGAGAGGGGGAGAAAATGGATCGGGGGAGGGCCAAGCCCTCCCCCGCACCCCCGGATTGCCGCGGCGCGGCGGCTTTCCAACGGATACCTCCCTCTGTCAGCCGCCGCCGCGGGGGAGGGGGCTGGGGGATGAGGGCGGCCCCGGCAGACCCAAACGCGAGACCCGGATACCGCTATCCCCTGGATACCTCCCCCTGTCAGCTGCCCCCAGTCCCCAGTCCCCAATCCCCAATCCCCCGGTGGTATCTTTCGGCGTCCGCCCTTTCGCTGCGGACCGTCCGCCCGCCGTCGGAGCCTGCCGTGGTCCCGGAGCGTGCCGTCGCCCATCTCTCGCTGCTGGTCGCCGCCGTCGTCTGGGGCCTGAACTTCACCGCCATGCACGTCCTGCTGGCGCAGGTCCAGCCGCTCGACGTGGTGGCGGTGCGGACCCTGATCGGCGCGGTCGGCTTCGCCGTGCTGCTCGTCGCCCGCCGCCAGCCGCTGCCGCCGTTCACCCGGGCCGAGTGGGCCCGGATCGCGTTGCTCGGCCTGCTCGGGGTGACGGTTTTCAACATGGCTGCCGCCTACGGCCAGCAGCACCTGCCCGCCTCCCTCACCAGCCTGATCGTCAGTTCCAACCCGATCTTCACCGCCATCGCCGCCGCCGCGGTCGGGGTCGAGGTGCTGGCCCGCTCGCAGGTCGGCGGCGTCGCGCTGGCCAGCCTCGGGCTGGCGATCGTCGTCCTCGGCGACGCCGGCGTCGGGACCACCGCCAACGGGACGGTGGTGGTCAGCGCCCTGATCCTGCTGATCGCCCCCGTCTCGTGGTCGGTCTACACCGTGGTCAGCAAGCCGATGCTGGTCCGCCACCCGCCGGTGCCGATGGCCGGTCTGGGGGTGATCGCGGGCGCGATCCTGCTCGCGCCGACGCCGCTGCTCGCCCCCGGCATGCTGGGGCGACTGGCGGCGATGAACTGGCAAGGGTGGGCCGCCGCCTTCTTCGGCGGCATCGGCTCGCTGGTGATCGTCTTCGTGCTCTGGAACCGCGGCCTGCAGACGCTCTCGCCGAGCGGGGCGGCCGTCTACAGCTACCTCGTCCCCGTCTTCGGCCTCCTCTTCGCCTGGCTGCTGCTGGGGGAGACGCCGACCCTCTCGCTCCTCGTCGGCGGCGCGGCGATCCTCGTCGGGGTGGTCCTCACCAACCGCCGGCCGCGGCCCAGCGCCGAGTCGCTGGCGCTGCTGGCGGCCGCGCCGGAGCCGTAGCGGCTGGCGGCTGGCGGCTCGGGACGTGTCGGGCTTGCCCGGGCGGGGCGATTCGCGGCCTTACGACGCCGGTCCGGTGATGCCGGTTGCGGGAAGAAGACCGGGCGGGACGGCGAAACGTAGGTTCTGTTGCGGAATTGCCACGTTCCTCCCCGCGTCGCAGTCGCGCTTGTGACGCCGGGGAACGGATGATGCGTGCAGGGTGGCAGGCCGGCCCGACGGCTTGCCCCGGTCCGCACCGCGACGTCAGGAAAACGCCATGAACCGCCCGCCCGCCGCCAACCGTCCGTCCGCCGCCAACCCCGTCCCGGCCCCCGCCGCGGCGGCGATGGCCGCCGCCTACCTCCGTTACGTCGAAGGCATCTGGGAAGGACGGCCGGAGACGGCGGCGTTCGGCGCGCGGCTGCGCGCCTGCTGGGACCCCACGCTGGCCGACGCCGAGGGGACCGGCCCGGCGGTTGAGAGCCCGCACGGCGCAGGCGGGCGCGGCATCGTCTGGCGGCAGGCCGCGGACGAGGTGCGCGGCTGCGTCCGCCACGGGCACGGCGGCTACCGGGTGCCGCTGGCGGCGGTCACCGCCCTGCAGGAGGCCGGGGCGCGCATCCCGCACAGCGGGGTCTCGCGCGGCTGAGCCGCCGCCTGCCCATCTGAACTCGGCATCGGCACGGGGGTCGGCGTTTCCGCCGGCCCCCTGCTGTAGGTGAAGCCCGCCGGCCGGCCAGGCGCGCGCGGCTTCGCCGGCCCGCGTCTCTCCGTTCGGCCGCGGGCCGGCGAGGCGTGCGAGCCGCGGGGATTGGCAGGTCACCGGGCGGACGGGACCAAGGGACCGCCGCCCACCGGTCGCCCGGCGCAACCGGCCCGGGTTCGTCCCCGCTCGCTCGCAAGCCCGAACCCCGCTCAATCGCGCGCTTGCCCTGCCCGCTGCGCCGTCGGCCGGGCCGTCCCGGCTCCCCGGAGCGCCGCCGGGGCACCGACGTGCCGGACAACCGTGCCGACCCGGCTATGATGGCGGCGCGCCGGGAGCCGGTCCCGGTCGCCCGCGCGTCGGCGGGCACCGACGACGGAGGGGGCGCGTGTCCGCGACGGCCGACTTCCAAGCCATCATCACCCCGTGGAACGCCTTCTACGCGGCCGTCGCCGGCGTCAGCGCGACGTTCCTCGGCCTCCTCTTCGTCGCCCTCGCGCTGCGGCCGAAGATGATGTCGCAGCAGGGGCCGACCGGGCTGCGGCTCTGGGCGGGCCAGACGTTCCACAGCTTCTTCGTCGTCCTGATCGTCGCCCTCTTCGCCCTGATCCCGTCCGGGTCGGCGCAGACGCTCGTCGTCGCGCTCGTGATCGTCGGCGCGCAAGGCGTCCACCGCGTGCTCACCGACGCGCGGAACTCGCGGGCCGACCCCAACCCGCAGTGGAGCAGCGCGCGCTCGATGCTCCGCTTCGGCACGCCGCTGGCCGCCTACGTGGTCGTCCTCTGGGTCGCGCAGGCGCTCTGGCGGGGCGATCTCGGCGCGGTCGACTGGCTGGTGGCGGCCGTCTTCTGCCTGCTCCTCAGCGCGGGCGGCAACTGCTGGGACCTGCTGCGGGAGGCCGGCGCGGAGACGTTGGCCTGAGGCCCGGGAGCCCGTCGCCCCCGGTCCCTCTCCCCTGCGGTGGTTGTCAGTGGGCCCCCTGACCAGCATCGTCAGCCGCGTCTCTCGGCTTGGAGCGGAGGGGCGGCCCTCACCCCTCAGCCCCCTCTCCCGCGGCGGCGGGAGAGGGGGAGAATGAGGCTCAGGGGAGGGCCAAGCCCTCCCCCGCACCCCCATTTGCCGCGGCGCGGCGGCTTCCCGATGGAGACCTCCCCCTGTCAGCCGCGGCGGCGGGAGAGGGAAAGCAAATGAGTCGAGGGAGGGCCAAGCCCTCCCCCAGACCCCCGAGTTGCCGCGGCGCGGCTGCGTCCCGACAGATACCCCCTTGGCAAGCGGCGGGAGAGAGCCATTGGTCGGGGGAAGACCTGACCCTCCCCCGAACCATCGACCGCCGCGGCACGGCCGTTGTCCGACAGATACCCCTCCTTGTCGGCTGGCTGCAGGGAGGCGGGGCGTCTGGCCAGAGAGCGAGCCCTGCTCACCGCCAAGCCTCGGACGGCTGCGGCGAGGTTCTCTCCCCCCTGAACACCTTCGCTCGTCAGACGGCTGGCGAAGGCGACCGCTGGCAGGGGGTGAGTCGAGCCTTGCCCGGAGCCGCCACCCTGCGCGGCGCGGTCGCCTCCCAACCGGGACGCCTCTCCGCCAGCCGGCCCCGGCCGGCGAGTTGAGAGGGGTCGCCCGGGTCGCGCTCCCCAGCGCTTGGATTGACGTGCCGCGGTCGCTTCCCGGCGGCGAGTTCGCCCCGTCGACCGTGACAGCGGGAGCAGAGGAGCCATCCGCTCGGCGGGGAGACGGCGCGGCCCCCTCCCGCTCTCGGGAGGAGGCCGCGCGGATTCGTCGCGGTGCGACGGTGGCCGGCTAGCGGGTGGCCATCACCTCGTCGAGGGCGTCGGCGATGCCGTCGGCGACCAGGTCGAGCTCCGGCTTCTGGATCGTCAGGATCGGCGCGATGGCGACCCCGTCGTTGGAGCAGCGGACGATCAGGCCGCGGTCGCGGGTCGCCTTGGTCATCTTGCCGGAGAGGTTCCAGGCCGGGTCGAACTTCGCCTTGGTCGCCTGGTCGGCGACCAGCTCGACCATCAGCATCAGGCCCTTGCCGCGGACGTTGCCGACGTAGGGCCGGTCGCCCAGCTGGCTGAGGCGGTCGAGCAGGTAGGCCCCGGCCCGGCCGGCGTTCTCCGGCAGCCGCTCCTCCTCGATGATCCGGATGTTCGCCAGGGCGACGGCGCAGGCGACCGGGTGGCCGCTGTAGGTGAAGCCGTGCATGAACATCCGGTCCGGCTCGGAGAGGACGTCGAAGACCTCGTCCGAGATGCCGACGCCGCCGAGCGGCACGTAGCCGGAGGTGATCCCCTTGGCGAAGGAGACGATGTCCGGGGTGACGCCGTACTGCTCCATGCCGAACATGGTGCCGGTCCGGCCGAAGCCGCAGATCACCTCGTCGAAGATCAGCAGGATGTTGTGCTTCCTCAGCACCGGCGCGATCGCCTGCCAGTAGCCGGCCGGCGGCACGACGACGCCGCCGGCGCCCTGCACCGGCTCGCCGATCATCGCCGCGATCGTGTCCGCGCCCTCCCGGGCGATCGTCTCCTCCAGCTCGGCGACCAGCTTGGCGACGAACTCGGCCTCGCTCAGCCCCTCGCCGTTGCGGTAGGCGTACGGCGCGGTGAGGTGGACGTAGCCGGGGACGGAGGGACCGAACCCCTCGTGGTAGGCGGGGATGCCGGTGGCGGCCAGCGCGCCCATCGCGATCCCGTGGTAGCCCATCTTGCGGGAGAGGATCTTGACCTTCTCGCCCTTCCCCTTCAGCCACCAGTAGTAGCGGGCCATCTTGAGCGCGGTCTCGTTGCTCTCGGCCCCGCCGGAAGTGAACTGGAAGTGGTTCAGGTCGCCGGGGAACATCTCGGCCAGCTTGGCTGCCAGCTCGATCACCGGCGGCGTCGCCAGCCCGTAGAAGGTCGGCGCGAAGTCGAGGTCCGCCACCTGGTCGCGCATCGCGTCGCCGAGCACCTGCCGGCCGTGCCCGACGTTGACGTTCCAGAGGCCGGCGAAGGCGTCGACGTAGCGCTTCCCCTCGACGTCCCAGAGGAAGACGTCCTCGCCCCGGGTCAGCACCAGCGGCCCGTGCTCGCGGACGGCGCGCAGGTTGGCGACCGGGTGGACCATGTGCTCGCGGTCGAGCCTCGCAAGTTCGGCGGCGTTCCACGTCTGGGCGACGGCCATGACCCCCACTCTCCTTGAAAACAGCGGCACGTGACGGTTGGGCACAGCGTAGCAAGAATCGGCCGCGGCGTGCCGTCCGGGACGGGTCAGCACGCTACGCTGGCGGGTCCGGGGGGCGCCGCGATCCCCCGGGGGTCCGGCACGCCCCTACTCGACCACCTCGAACATCCGCCGCTGGCGGCTCTCCAGCAGCGGCGTGATCTTGCCGAGCACGATCTCCTTGAACTCCGGCCGGCTGGCGTGGAAGTCGAAGGCGGCCTGGTCGCGGTACTGCTCGTAGAGCATCACCTTGGTCGGGTCCTCGGTGCTCTGGTTGACGATGAAGGCGGCGCAGCCCTCCTCCTCGCGCGCCATCGGGGCCCAGACCCGGAGCAGGTCGAGCGCCTCGTCGACGTGCTCCGGCTTGACGTTGTACTCGGCGACCACCACCAGCATCGTCGTCCCTCCCGGCGGGCGCGGCCCGCCGTTGCCCGCCCCGGCGCGCCGCCGCGCCCGGTCCTCCCGCGTCCCCCGGCCGACCGTCGGCCGGGGCCGTTCTCGCTACAGGTCGTCCGCGTCGTCCAGCGGGTCGGCGGCGACGAGGCGGCGGTGGAAGGCGTTCAGCTCCTCGTCGGTCGAGAAGTGGAGCGTCAGCGCGCCGCCGCCCGCCTTGCCGCGCCGCAACGTCGCCCGGGTCCCGAGCGCCCGCCCGATGCCGTCGACGAAGGCCTGCTCGACCGGCGGCAGCGCGGTCGGCCCGCGCTTGGCGCGTCGGGCCCCGGCCGCCTCGCCGTCGAGCATCCGGCGGACCAGCTCCTCGGTCTGGCGGACGGTGAGGCCGCGCTCGACCACCTCGTCCAGCGCGGCGACCTGGTCGAGCGCGGTCGGCAGCCCGAGCAGGGCCCGGGCGTGCCCCTCGGTGATCTCGCCGGCGCTGAGGGCGGCCTGCACCGACTCCGGCGCGGCGAGCAGCCGCAGGGTGTTGGTGACGCTGACGCGGGAGCGGCCGACGCGCTCGGCGATGGCCGCCTGCGTCAGGCCGAAGTCGTCGATCAGCTGGCGGTAGGCGGCCGCCTCCTCCAGCGGGGAGAGGTCGGAGCGGACCACGTTCTCGACCAGCGCCAGCTCGAGCATCGCCCGCGGCGCGGCCTCGCGGACGACGACCGGCACGGCGGCGAGGCCGGCCAGCCGCGCCGCCCGCCAGCGCCGCTCGCCGGCGATCAGGACGTAGCGGCCCCGTTCCGGCCCCTCGGCGACGACCAGCGGCTGGATGACGCCGACCGCCCGGATCGAGGCGGCGAGGGTCTGCAGCGCCTCCGGCTCGATCACCGCCCGGGGCTGGTAGGGGTTCGGCTCGATCGCGTTGACGTCGACCGCCCGCCCCGCCCCGGCCGCGGCCACGTCCTCCGGCGGCAGGGTCGGGATCAGCGCGCCCAAGCCGCGGCCCAGCCCCCCCTTGCGGGGCGGCGGCGCGCTGGCACGCGGGTCCGGCCGGTCGGCGCTCTGCATGGTCGGTAGGATACACGGCTGGCGGCTGGCGGCTGACGGCTGGCGGCGGGCGAACGGTCGAGGGACTCGGCGGCGGTGCCAAGCGGGGCGGGGACGAAGCCGGCCTGCAACAGAGTGCAGAGTGACTCATCATGTCATCACCAAGATGGTGACAACGGCTCTTTGTTCCGATATTGTGACTCTTGCGGCATCGCCGTCGGGGGCAAGGTTGGCCGAAATCGGCAGAGGAGGCGCTGAGTGGCACGCATGCATGGGGTTCGCCTCGTCAGGCTCATCGTCGCAACGTTGCTGATCGTTGTCAGTCTCGGTCAGACACGGCTCGTCGCGTTGGCGGCCACCGCCTATGCCCCCGGCCAGACTCACGACGCGCTGCTGACCCAGGCGATGACGAGCGCGGAGGAACTGTTCGGGGGCGAGATCGGCCGGAAGAACTACCC
>JBDHWC010000130.1:0-7147 GCA_039809985.1 Thermomicrobiales bacterium
GGCACGTTGCAGTAGTACTCGTAGTCGCCGGCCGGCGCGTTGATCGTGACGTGGCCGGTCTCGCCCGGCTCGACCGGGACGCTGATCTTGAGGGCGTCGATGCTGAAGTCGTGCGGCGCGGAGCCGACGTTCGGCAGGTCGATCGTGACCGCTGTGTTGGCCGGGATGGTCAGCTCCTTCGGGTCGAAGAAGATGTCCTCCAGCTTCACCGTGTAGGTGGTCGCGGCGGGCGCGCCGCCGGCCGCCGGCGCGGTGGTGGCGGCCGGGGCGGCGGTTGCCGTCTCCGCGCCCGGCGGGAACGTCGGCCAGCCGCCGTCGGCGGCGATCGTGTCGTTGTAGACGACGCCCCAGTCGACGTTCTGGATCATCGTCGCCAGCTCGTAGATCTCCTCGCTGTTGAGGAGGGCGCCGCCCTCGGCGCCGGTGCCGAAGGCGGGCATCAGGCCGCGGCCCTCGTTCAGCGTCTTCACGATCAGGTCGAAGCGGGCCTGCCGCTTGGTCGGGTCGGTGGTCTGGTTGCGGGCGGTGGCGGCGAGCCCTTCCTTGGTGAAGCCGCCGAGCGGCATGCCGATCCGGCCGGTGCCCTTCGCCCCGGGCTCCGAGTAGCCTTCGCCGGCCGGGCCGTGGCAGACGACGCAGTTGGTGATGTAGGTGTTGATGCCGCGCTCGATGGCGACGTCCTTCTGCACCTGCGCCTCGGTCGCCCGCCGGTTCGGTTCGTCGGCGAGGTAGACGACAAGCAGGGTCGCCAGCCCGACCAGGCCGACGATCACCACGGTCGCGAGCTTTTGTACCGCTCCCACGATCAGTGCTCCCCGCCACGTCCGTCGCCTCGCGCCACCGCGGCCGACCGCCGGACGACTTCCCCTCTTCCCCTGCGCCCTACAGCGGCACCGCCTGGCTCGGGATGTAGTGCGCGCGCTCCGTGATGTCACCGGTGTTGACCTTGACCGCGCCGTCGGTGACGGTGACCTTCATCAGGTCCATCGACCGCGGGGCCGGGCCGCCGGTGCGGGTGCCGTTGTGGTCGTACATGCTGCCGTGGCACGGGCACTTGAAAGCCTGCGGGCTGTCCCACGGGCCGACCCACGGCACGGTGCAGCCGAGGTGCGGGCACTTGGTGTAGAGCGCCAGCAGGCCGTCGCTGTTGTGGACCAGATAGAACTTGCCTTGGATGTTGCGGAACGGCGTCCCCGCCACCGGCGGGATGCTGTCGGTCGGGACCGGGATCTCGCTGCCGAAGGCACCGGTCTTGTTCGGCCACATCAGCAGCCCGAAGCCGGCCCCCAGCACGCCGAGCACCGACACCGTCGCCCCGAGCGTCGCGTTGCGGACGAAGGTCCGCCGCTGGGTGGTCTGGGCGACCGTGGGGTTGTGCTGGAAACGGCCGAGCAGGCTCAGCGCGACGGCGGCCAGCCAGCCGACCACCAGCCCCAGAATCGTTCGCGTCAATCGGATCATGCTGTGCGTCCTTCCGCGGCCGGGTCGGCCGGTCACGGGCTAGTGGTGGATCAGGAGCAGGTCAGGCGGCCAGACGAGCCCCTGGCCTTGGCCGCGGAACGAGGTGCCGCTGATCGTCAGGATGAGGTAGGTCGCGACGAAGGCGGAGAAGAGGCCGATCACCAGCTCGCGCCGGGTCGGCTTGAAGATCGCCTTGACCAGCGCGGTGTAGATGCCGATGACGATGATCAGGAAGATGAGCGGCAGGATCTGGTTGTAGACGAGCTCGGAGGCGTTGAACTGGTCGCGCAGGATGGCGCCGAGCCCGAACATCGTCCGCCCCGACATCTCGTCGAGGTAGATCATCAGCGGGATGGTGATGAAGCAGAAGAGGAAGGCGAAGCCGATGATCTTCCGCCCCTTGGCGGAGGTGCCGAGAATGCCGACCCCGAGCGGGCTGCGGTCGAAGTAGGGGATCGCCGCGATCGCCAGCAGGGCGAGGCTCGGGATGACGACGCCGGCGATGCCGGGGTCCATGTGCAGCAGCAGTTCCTGCAGGTTCAGGAAGTACCACGGCGCCTTCGACGGGTTCGGCGTCTTGTTCGGGTTGGCCCGGTCGATCAGCGGCGCGTTGACCAGGATCGACAGGATCGTGATCAGGAGCAGGAAGACCGTCGCCGCCACCGCCTCGATGACGACCAGCGACGGCCAGACCATCACCTCGTCCTCGGCGAGGTCGGTCGGCCGCGCCATCGCCCGGCCGCGGACCAGCTCCAGCAGCTTCTGCCGCTTCGCCTCGTCGATGGTGTTCGGCGCAGCCGACTGCCCGCCCGGCAGACCTTGCGCTACGTCAGCCATGCCTCGTCCCCCGGTGCCGCGGCGGGGCCGACACGGCCCCGCCCGCCGAAAAGCCGCTCGAAGCCGCCCGCTACAGCGGGCCGGAGATGCCGCCGTCCTTCCGGATCCGCCAGAAGTGGACCGCCATCAGGAAGGCGGCCGCCAGCGGCAGGAAGATGACGTGCAGCGTGTAGAAGCGGACGAGGGCGCTCTGCCCGATCTCGTGGTCGCCGCGGAGCAGCAGGTTGACCTGCTCGCCGACCAGCGGCGTGGCGCCGCCGATCTCGGTGCCGACGGTGATCGCCCAGAGGGCCAGCTGGTCCCACGGCAGCAGGTAGCCGGTGAACGAGAGCAGGAAGGTGATCACCAGCAGCAGCACGCCGACGACCCAGTTGAACTCCCGCGGCGGCTTGTACGAGCCGGTGTAGAAGACCCGGCACATGTGCAGGAAGACGGCGATCACCATCCCCTGCGCCGCCCAGCGGTGCATGTTCCGCATCAGCTGCCCGAAGGTGACGACCGACTGGATCTCCTTCATGCTCTGGTACGCCAGCTCGGTCGAGGGGACGTAGTAGAACATCAGCAGGACGCCGGTCCCGGTCAGCAGCAGGAAGAGGAAGAACGACAAGCCGCCGAGGCAGAAGGTGTAGGTCACCTTCGTCGCGTAGCGCTTGATCTTCACCGGGTGGATGTGGAGGAAGACGTTGCTGGCGATGATCAGCGCCTGGTTGCGCTGCGTGTCGGGGTAGCCGTGGCGCACCACCGAGCGCCAGACCGATGACCCGGAAATTCGATCGGCGAGCGTTTGCTCCCGCCTCATCCCGACCTCCTGTCGAAACCCCACCCCTCCGGTGCCGGAGGCCCGGTCGGGGTTCCGCCCCGCGCCCCTGTCGGCACCGCTCCTGATGCCGTGCGGTATTGTCCGACCGGTCCCGTGGCCGGTCAAGACGGCTCCCCGCGAAGCGTGCACCGCTGCACGGGCCGCCCCGTGCGCACCGCCGTCACGCCCGCGCGCCGCCCCGGTCGCCCGGCGCGGCGCGATCCTCCGCGAACTCCTCGTCGCGTTCCCTCGGTGGGCGCTACAGGACTTGAACCTGTGACCTCACGGATGTGAACCGTGCGCTCTGGCCAGCTGAGCTAAGCGCCCTCGCAGGGGCCGCAGTATAGCAGAACGCCCTGCCGTGCCGCGCCCGCCCCCGCGCGCCGGCACACCCCCGCGGGATCCGTCTCGGCGCTCAGAGGCCGAAGCCGGTCAGCCCCAGCAGCAGCACCGCCAGCACCAGCGCCGTCACCGCCACGAAGAACCAGTCGCGCTGCCGGGCGAAGAGCCCCAGCGTCAGCGCCACCCGCGCCGCCGGGGTCAGCACCAGCACGAGGATGCCGAGCCGGATCAGCGCGGTCGGCCTCCCGGAGGCGATCCCCGCCACGATCAGGCCGACGGTCGTCGGGTGGGCCTCGGCCGCCAGCAGCTCCGCCACCGTCTGCGGCTCCCCGGCCCGCGGCAGGTCGGCGACGAACCAGACCAGCCCCGCCAGCGTCAGCAGCCCGGCCAGCGCCACCCCGCCCCGCAACACCCGGCTGATCCAGACCTCCATCCCGGCCCCGGCCCGCCCGCCCTCCCCCATCTCAGCCGCCCCCCAGCCCGCGCAGCAGCATCTGGACGGCGGCCAGCGCCAGCGTGGCGACGAAGACGAGCCGGATCGTCCGGCCGCGGACCCGCGGCAGCAGCCGCGCCCCGAGCGTCGCCCCCAGCAGCACGCCGAGCGCGACCGGCGCGGCCAGCAGCGGCACCACGTCGCCCCGCCACAGGTAGATGCCCGCGCTCGCCGCCGCCGTCACCCCGATCATGAAGTTGCTGGTGGCGCTGGAGACCTTGATCGGCAGCCGCATCACGCTGTCGAGCGCCAGCACCTTCAGCGTGCCGGAGCCGATCCCGAGCAGGCCGGAGACCACCCCCGCCACCCACATCAGCCCGAACCCGAGCGGCACCCGCGTCACCGCGTAGGCGACCGTCTCGCCGCTGACGTGGTCCGGGTAGGCGCTGGCGAGCCGGAGCCGGTCGGCCACCCGGTCGTTGACGACCCCCTGCGGCACCTCCTCCCCGAGCTTGGCGAGCGTCGGCACCAACGAGCCGAGCAGGATCAGCCCGAACAGGACGAAGAGGACCCGCGCCGGCAGCCACGCCGCCAGCACCGCCCCGGCCACCGCCCCGAGCGTGGTCGCCACCTCCAGCACCATCGCCACCCGGACGTTGGTCAGGTGGTCGCGCACGTAGGCGGCGGCGGCGGCGCTCGAGGTGGCGATCACCGAGACGATGCTCGCCCCGATCGCCAGCCGGATCGGCACCCCGAACCCGACCGTCAGCAAAGGCACCAGCAGCACCCCGCCGCCGAGCCCCGCCAGCGCCCCGAGGCACCCCGCCGCGATCGAGACGAGGAAGAGCGCGACGACGAACAGATCGATCCCCTCCAGCACCCTCGCACCCCCGACCCCTGCCACGACCGGCTCCCGGCCCCGGCAAGATACCCGCATCCGGGAGAATGGACGCTCCCCTTCCGCGCCGACCTTCCCCGGACCTTCGTCCCGGCGCTCCGGCAGGAGGGTGTCGGAGCGAACGCGGTTGCCGCCCGGAGCCGCCCCCACTTCCCCGTGCCCCTGCGCGGCTGCGTGCCAACGGGCGTCTCTCCCTGTCAACCCCGGTGCCCCGCTCGCCGGCCCCCTTGCCGCCCGCACGGCCGGGGCCGCGAACAGGGCACGAGGCCGCCGCGCGCCGCCCAGCCCCGGCCAGGCGTCGCCGACCGGTGGCGCGCCCGCCACCCGAATCGGCGCGCTCATCCGCGGCGACGTTGACGCCGCTCGGACGCCTCCCGCATCCTGCCGTCGCCTGCCGACCCGACCGCGCCTCAGGAGACGACGTGCCGACGCCCGCGCCCACCGCCGCCCCCGACCGGATCCTCGCCGTCGACGTCGGCGCGGGGACGCAGGACATCCTCCTCTGGGAGAGCGGCAGCGAGCCGGAGAACTGCGTCAAGCTCGTCCTCCCGTCGCAGACGCAGATCGTCGGCCGGCGCCTGCGCGAGGCAACCGCCGTCGGCCGCCCCGTGCATTTGGAAGGGCCGCTGATGGGCGGCGGCGCGTCGTCCGAGGCCGCCGCCGCCCACCTCGCCGCCGGCCTGCCTCTCTCCGCGACGCCGAGCGCCGCCTGCACCCTCCACAACGACCTCGGCCGGGTCCGCAGGATGGGGGTCGAGATCCGCGACGACGCCCCGCCGGGGGCGACGGTGGTCCGCACCGGCGACCTCGACCTCGCCGCCCTCGCCGCCGCCTTCGCGCCGTTCGGGGTCGACCTGCCGGCCACGGTCGCGGTGGCCGTCCAGGACCACGGCCACCGCCCCGGCGCGGGCAACAACGAGGTCCGCTTCGAGTTCCTGCAGAGCCTGCTTGCCGACGGTGGCGACCTCGGCCGGATGGCCTACCGCGCCGCCCCGCCCGGCATGACCCGGATGGCGGCGGTGCAGGCGGCGATCCCCGGCGCGTGGGT
Organism: Thermomicrobiales bacterium; assembly: GCA_039809985.1. Lineage (GTDB taxonomy): Bacteria > Chloroflexota > Chloroflexia > Thermomicrobiales > UBA6265 > JAICJJ01. The sequence continues at coordinate 5,819 of JBDHWC010000130.1, forward strand.
GATGGACACCGGCGCGGCCGCCGTGCTCGGCGCGCTCGGCGACCCGGTGGTGGCGGAGGCGGCGCGGGACGGCGCGATCCTCGTCAACGTCGGCAACATGCACACCTTCGCCACCCTCGTCCGCGGCCGTCGCCTCTTCGGCCTGTTCGAGCACCACACCGGCGGCCTGACCACCGGGCTGGTCGGCGACCTCGTCGAGCGGCTGCGGGCCGGCGTCCTCGACACCGAGCGCTTCCGCGAGCAGTTCGACGGGCACGGCGCGGCCCTCGACCCAGCCTACGCCGAGGTCGGCCCGTTCGCCTTCGTCGCCGTCACCGGCCCGAACCGCCGCCTCGCCCGCCCGCTCGGCTACCACGAGGCCGCCCCCCACGGCGACATGATGCTGGCCGGCGCGTGGGGGCTGGTCAGCGGGGTGCTTGCCGGAGGCTGATGGCTGACGGCTGATGGCTGGCGGCAGATGACCGGGGACCGCCGCCATGCCCGGCCCCTCGACTCCTCGACTCCTCGACTCCTCGACTCCTCGACTCGCCGGAGACGCACCCGATGGACCTGCTCGATCGGCTCCTCGGGCACGACTGGTGGACGACGCGGCAACTGCTGCTCCGTTGCCAGGAACTGGACGAGGCGGCGCTGCGGCGCGCGATGGACGCCGGCTGGGGCTCGGCCCACGCCACGCTGGCCCACATGGTCGGCAACGTCCGAACGTGGACCGACCTGATGAACGGCAACCCGGCGGGCGACGGCGTCGACGAGGAGCGCCTCGGCATCGACGACCTGCTCGCCCGCCACGACGCCGCCTGCGCCGACTTCGCCGCGACCGCCCGCCGCCTCCAAGCCGAAGGGCGACTCGACGAGCGGTGGCTCGACGCCTTGGACGACCCGCCGACGGAGAAGAGCTACGGCGGCACCATCGCCCACGTCGTCACCCACAACATGCACCACCGTGCCGAGCTGCTCCACATCCTCTCTCGCCTCGGCCTGGAGGACCTGCCGGAGGGGGACGCGCTCAGCTGGGAGATGAACGCGGGCGCGCCAGCGGTGCCGGAGGGGAGATGAACGCCGGCGCGCCTGTGGTGCCGGAGGGGTCGATGACCGGGGCACCCAATCCCCTCCCCCACTGGCAACTGCCAGGGAGGAGGTTCCCGTCGGGGAGCCGCCGCGCATCGACAACCCGGAGTCCTGCGGGAGAGCTTGGCCTTCCTCCGGTCCTGTTCCCCCTTCCCGCCGCCGCCTGACAAGGAGAAGCGTCCGATCGGAAGCGGAAATTGCGTCTCGCGGCCAAGCGCGTCGAGACCGCCCTACCCCCAACCCCCTCTCCCGCGGCGGCGG
>JBDHWC010000131.1:0-7140 GCA_039809985.1 Thermomicrobiales bacterium
CGCCCCCGGCCCCGGCTCGGGCCGCGGCTACGAGGCCGGCTTGACCAGCGCGGTCACCGCCGCGCCCGCCTTCGTCATCGCCGCCGCGCCGGTCTGGCCGCCGCGGTAGGCGCTCTCGACCTCCGGCCAGAGGTTGGTCAGCATCTGGTAGTAGTTCTCGCTCAGCTGGACGCCCTGCACCTTCGGCACGAACTCCTTCTGCACCTGCTGCAGCAGTTCGCTCTTGAACGGCGGCGTCGAGTCGACGCGGACCCCCTGCAGGCCGATCTCGGCCGCGTAGGGGTTGATCACGTCGGCGCTCGTCCACCACTTGACGAACTCCCACGCCGCGTCCTGGTTGGCGCTCTTCTCGGAGATCGTCGCGTAGCCGAAGTTGCCCATCGTCGTCTGCTTGCCGCCCTCGGCCGTCGCCGGGGCCTGCGCCACGCCGAGCTTGAAGCTGACCGGCTTGTCCAGCTCCCAGACGTTGGCCTGCGGGAACTCGTCGTGCAGGATCGCGATCCGCCCCGCCTCGAACAGCGCCTTCTGCCCGTTCCAGTCGTAGGCCCCCGCCTCCGGCGAGACCTTGTGGACCAGCTTCATGTCGGCCAGCCACTGCGTCGCCGCCGCCGCCTTCGGGTCCAAGTTCTGCGCCGTCAGGTCGGCGGTCATCACGTCGGCGTCGTCGTTGTGGACGTAGGGCAGCCAGTCCCAGTGCGCGTAGTCGGGGAACCGGTCCCGGAACTGGAAGCCCCAGACCCCGTCTTTCGTCGTCGCCTTCGCCGCCTCGACCAGCCCGTCGCGGGTCGTCGGGAACTCCTGCACCCCGGCCGCCTCGAGCAGGTCCTTGTTGTAGAAGATGCCGAACGCCGCCCCGAGCGCGCCGACGCCGTACTGCTTGCCGCCGAACGTCGTCACGTCCCACGTGAACGGCGCGATGCCCGCCTTCTCCGAGGCCCACGCCGGGTCGTTCACCTTGGCCGAGATGTCGGCCACCTGCCCGGCGTTGACGAACTTCGGCAGCACGAGGTCGACGAGGTAGACGACGTCGGCCGGCGTCCCGGCGTAGCCGGCGGTCAGCTCGGCGTCCATCGTCTGCCACTTGAAGAAGGTCGGGTTCAGGGTGATGCCCGGGTGCGCCTTCTCGAAGTCGGCCTTCATCTGGTCCCAGAACTTCTGGTCGTCCGGGTGGTGCGGGCCCTTGATGAAGGTCACCGTCGCGTCGGCCTGCTTCTGCCAGCGGTTGAAGACCGGCTGCGGGGCGGGGGCCGCCAGCGCGTCGGCCAGCTTGCCGGCGAAGGCGACCGAGACCCCCGCCGCGGTCGCCCGCCGCAGGAACTCGCGCCGGTTGATGAAGCCGTGGGCGAAATCGACCACCGCGGCGTCGCGCAGCCGCTTCCGCTCGCTCAGGGTGCGCGTCTGGTCCGACATCGGTGCCGTGCCTCCTCGTTCCGCGCCCCGGCCCGCGACCCGTCTGCCGCGGCCGGCTCCCGCTCTGTGCTCCCCGGCCCCTCGCCGTTCTCCGGCTGGCTTCCGGTGGGGTCATGACCGTTGACTCGGCGGGATCGTAGCAGCCCCCGCCGTTTCCGCAAGACGGGACGGGCGTCGCCGGGATGTGGCCGTGCAGCCGGGGCAGATCGCGAAAACGTTGATTGACACGCAGCAATGGCGCGATCAGCATTCCGATCTGCCGGGCGGGAATCGCACGGGATCAGCGGAAAACGCGAAGTGGCATCTGATCGAGAACCATCCGGCTGCCGGAACGAGAGAGCCCGCGCCCCTTCGTGCGCTCGACGGGGTGACACTGACGGTATCGTCCCCGGACGAATCGGGGCTCATGCTCGCCACCGACGACTTCTCGCTCGCAGCCGGGGTTGGCACGACCGAACCGTCGGCAGCGCTGGACGACTTCCGCGATCTCGCTGACCGGCACGCCTATCTCGTCGAGAACCAGCACCGAATTGATGGCCCGCTCGTCCGCGAACTTGCCGCGATCAGGCTGCGCCTCGTCGGCGAGAAGCCCGCCCCCGACACCGTCTGACCGCGCCCAGTCGCTTGACAACGCCTCCTACCATAAGGGTGGGAATTTCGAGTGCCTGATACAGGACGAGCATGGCCGCCGAGCCCTTGACGACCACGGAATCGCTGGCATCGCGCCTCCGCGAGGCGCGGGCCGTCGCCTCGGACGCCGAAGCCCAGCAGCGGCTCGAGACGCGGATCCGTCACTTCGAGGCCCAATACGGCCTCTCCACCGACCAGATGGACCAAGCCATCCGCTGCGGTGACCGGGCGGAGACCGCCGAGATCTCGCGCTGGCTGATCGATGCCGAGGCGCTACGCCGTGTCAGAGGACGCTAGCTGGGGCGACGACCCCCACGGCTGGAACGACCTCGACACCCACCTGCTCGTTCAAGAATCTGCCATTCGTCGCCTGCGACCGTTTGTCCTCCAAGACCAGTTGAACTGGCTTTACGACGGCCCCGGTCTGTTGCGGATCGAGGGGTCGATCGAGTGTGCCTTCGGCATCGTCGTCGAGGTGGCAAAACTGCTCGAACTGAGAGACCCCGGCCCGATGTCGCGCACGATCCGCTACAGCTACCACGCGATGATGGACGGAATCCCGCCGCGCCCGATCCTCCGATACGACAACGCCGCGCACTTCCCGAACCCCCCGGACGCCCACCATTGCCATCGGTTCGACTGGCTCACCGGCGGGGAAGCCGTCGTCTGGATCGGTCGGCAGCACTGGCCCCACCTTGACCACGTCATCGCCGAAGTTCGTGACTGGTGGTTCGAGATCGGAATCGCCGCGGACTCCTGACGCCCCGCACATGAACCAGCGGTCCGCTCGGGGTCCGGCTGACCCCGACCCTTTACACACCCCCCACCCCCGTCTATAAGACTCCCGCCCCGGCACGGCCCGTCGCGCCGGGAATCGCCCCGAAACGGAGCCCGGATGACCGTCGCCCAGCGCCTCTCCGTCGGCATCGACACCGGCGGCACCTTCACCGACCTCGCCGCCCACGACCCCGCCACCGACCGTATTGTCACCGTCAAGACCCCTTCCGTCCCCAGCGAGCCGGGCCGCGCCCTCGTCGACGCCCTCGCCGCCGGCGCGGTCCCGGCCGAGGCGGTCGAGCGGCTCGTCCACGGCACCACCGTCGCCACCAACGCCCTGATCGAGCGGACCGGGGCCCGCGTCGCCCTCCTCGTCACCGCCGGCCACGAGGACATCCCCTGGATCCAGCGGATCAACCGCAAGACCCTCTACGACCTGCGCTGGCAGAAGCCGCGCCCCCTCCTCGTCAGCCGCCGCGACAGCTTCGGCATCCCGGAGCGGATCGGCGCCCACGGCGAGGTCGTGCGGCCGCTCGACGAGGCCGCCCTCGAGGCGGTCTGCCGCGAGATCGCCGCCCGCCCGGTCGAGGCGGTCGCCATCTGCTTCCTCTTCAGCTACGTCAACCCCGCCCACGAGGCCCGGGCCAAGGCGATCGTCGAGCGCTGCCTGCCCGGCCTCCCGGTCTCCGTCTCGCACGAGGTCGCCCCGATCTGGCGCGAGTACGAGCGGACCTCCACCGTCGTCGCCGACGCCTACCTGAAGCCGCTGATGGGCCGCTACGTCGCCAGCCTCACCGCCTCCCTCGCCGCCGCCGGCCTGCGCGCCCCGTGGACGATCATGAAGTCGAACGGCGGCGCCATGCGCGCCGCCGCCGCCGCCGAGCACCCGATCCAGACCGCCCAGTCCGGCCCTGCCGGCGGCATGCTCGCCGCCGCCGCCTTCGGCCGACAGGCCGGCCTGCCCGACCTGCTGACCCTCGACATGGGCGGCACCAGCGCCGACGTCGGCTTGGTCCGCGACGGCCAGCAGCGCCACACGACGGAGTACGAGATCGAGTGGGGCGTCCCCGCCGCCATCCCCCTGATCGACATCCGCTCGATCGGCGCCGGCGGCGGCAGCATCGCCTGGCAGGACGCCGGCGGCCTGCTCCGGGTCGGCCCCGAGAGCGCCCGCGCCACCCCCGGCCCTGCCTGCTACGGCCTCGGCGGCGAGCGCCCGACCGTCACCGACGCCAACCTGCTGCTCGGCCGGATCGACCCCGACTACTTCCTCGGCGGCCGGATGCGGCTCGACCGGGCCAAGGCCGAGGCGGCGATGGCCAACCTCGCCGACCGGGCCGGGATGCCCGTCCTCGACCTCGCCGCCTCCGTCGTCGCCATCGCCAACGAGAACATGGCCAGCGCGATCAAGATGGTCTCGCTCGAGCGCGGCCACGACCCCCGCCGCTTCACCCTCTTCGCCTTCGGCGGCGCGGGCCCCCTCCACGCCGCCGCCGTCGCCCGCGCCATGCGCATCCCGCGCGTCCTCGTCCCCCTCTACCCCGGCAACGCCTCGGCCATGGGCATGCTGCTGGCCGACCTCCGGGTCGACAAGGTCTGGACCCAGGCCTTCCGCTCCACCGCCGTCGACGCCGCGCTGGTCGAGCGCCAGTTCGCCCGCATCCGCGAGGCCGCCGTCGCCGAGCTGCGGGCCGAGGGGTTCGCCGGCGAGCCCGAGATCGCCTACGCCATCGCCATGCGCTACCTCGGCCAGAACTACGAGCACGAGGTGCCGATCCCCGCCGCCGCCGTCACCGCCGACGGCCTCGACGCGGCCTTCGCCGCCTTCGGCCGGGTCCACGCCGAGCGCTACGGCTACCAGATCGAGGGGGAGGTGATCGAGCTCGTCTCCTTCCGCGTCGTCGCCTCCGGCCGCCGCCCCGCCCCCCGCCTCGTCGCCGCCCACGACCCCGCCGAGGCCGTCCCCCGGCCCGCCCGCGCGGTCCGCTTCCACGGCCACGGCGAGGTCACCGCCGCCGTCCACCGCCGCTACGGCCTCGCCCCCGGCACCCGCCTCGCCGGCCCCTGCGTGGTCGAGGAGGCCGGCTCCACCACCGTCGTCGAGCCGGGGATGACCGCCGAGGTCCTCCCCGACGGCCAGTTGCTGATCGAGGTCAACCCATGAGCGAGCGCGACCTGAACCCGCCCGCCGTCGACCCGGTGACCCTCACCGTCATCGACAACGCCCTCACCTCCACCTGCCGCGACATGGGCGTGACGATGATGAAGACGAGCTACTCCCCCATCTTCAACGAGTCGCTCGACTTCTCCTGCGTCATCTTCGACCCGCAGGGCCAGATGCTGGCCCAGGCCGAGTTCTGCCCCTCCCAGATCGGCACCATCAAGTTCACCGTCACCTGGACCCTCGACGAGCTCGGCCTCGCCGCCTTCGAGCCGGGCGACGTCCTCCTCCACAACGACCCCTACCGCGGCTCGGGCCACGTCCCCGAGCACATGATGCTGAAGCCGGTCTTCCACGACGGCGAGCTCTTCGCCTTCGTCGCCAACGTCGCCCACATGTCGGAGCCGGGCGCGAAGACCCCCGGCGGCCTCTCCGGCGACGCCACCGAGGTCTTCCAGGAAGGACTCCTGCTGCCGCCGGTCAAGATCAAGCGGCGCGGCGAGGACGTCGAGGACATCTGGAAGATCATCCTCGCCAACCACCGCACCCCGAAGGTCACCTACGGCGACTTCCGGGCGATGATGGCCTCCCTCGACCTCGCCGAGGAGCGGCTGCACGAACTGCTCGCCGACTACGGCCTCGCCACCGTCCGCGCTGCCTGCGCCGAACTGCTCGCCGTCGCCGAGCGCCGGATGCGGGCCGAGATCCGCGCCATCCCGAACGGCACCTACGCCTTCGAGGACGTGATCGAGGACGACGGCATCACCGACCGCGCCTACCCGATGCGCCTCACCCTGACGGTCGAGGACGAGGAGATCGTCGCCGACTTCACCGGCTCCGCGCCGCAGGCGGTCGGCCCGGTCAACGCCATCTACGCCGTCACCGCCTCCGCCGTCTACAACGCCGTCCTCCACCTCACCGACCCGACCATCCCCCGCAACGAGGGGTGCTACCGCCCCTTCACCATCATCGCCCCGCCCGGCACCATCGTGAACTGCGCCTTCCCCGCCCCGGTCGCCGGCGGCAACACGGAGACCAGCCCCCGCATCACCGACATGCTCTTCGGCGCGCTGCAGCACGCCATCCCGGACCGGATCGTCGCCGCCTGCGGGGGAACCTCCTCCCCCTTCCTGTTCGGCGGCGCGGACCCGGAGACGGGCGAGCTCTACGCCCACTTCCACTTCGAGGGGGTCGGCTGGGGCGGCCGCCGCGGCCTCGACGGCAACGACATGGTCGTCACCATCAACGGCAACTGCCGCAACACCCCGGTCGAGGTCTTCGAGACCCGTTACCCCTCGTTCCGGATCGACCGCTACCGCCTCCTCGCCGACTCCGGCGGCCCCGGCGAGTGGCGCGGCGGCCTCGGCGGCGAACGGATCCTGACCGTCACCGCCCCGGTCACCGTCAGCGCCCTGCTGAACCGGATGAAGGCCGACCCGTGGGGCGTCCTCGGCGGCGGCGAGGGGGAGCGCGGCGGCATCTGGGTCGAGCGCGCCGGCACCAGCGGCTGGCGCACCTTCGTCGACGCCTTCGGCACGATGTCGCCGTCGAAGTTCTCCGGCATCCGGCTCGAGCCGGGCGACCGGGTCCGCATCGCGATGCCCGGCGGCGGCGGCTACGGCGACCCGCTGCGCCGCGACCCCGCCCGCGTCGCCCGCGACCTCGCCGACGGCTTCGTCACCCCGGAGGCCGCCGCCGCGGCCTACGGCTACCACCCCGAGGAGGCCGCCGATGCCCGCTGAGCCGACCGCGACCGCCGCCCTCCCCGGCGGCTGGGTCGTCCCCGAGGTCTCCTACGTCGACCCGGCCCGTCGCCACTGCCACCTCTGCGGCCGACCGATCGCCCGCCGCTACTGGGCCCTGCCCTCGCCGGACGGCCCCCTCGCCTTCTGCGAGCCCGCCCACGCCGAGCGCTGGCTGCGCCGCCCGCAGCCCGACGCTCCCACCCGATCATCCGAGTAGTCCGCCCGGACCCCGCCACAAACAAATGAACCCCTCTCGGGAAGCCGGCGCGCCGTGGCCACCCGGGGATGCGGAGGAGAGCTTGGCCCTCCCCCGAGCCATGTGCACCCCCTCTCCCGTGGCGGCCTGACCGGGGGAGGTCTCCGTAGGGAAGCGGCCGCGCCGCGGCAACCCTGGGGGTTTGGGGAAGGGAATGCCCC
>JBDHWC010000132.1:0-7116 GCA_039809985.1 Thermomicrobiales bacterium
CCGCCGAAGCCGCCCGCGAGCAGCGCGGCGAGGGACGCGCCGCCCCCGCCGCGCACGGCCGAGCGCCGGGAGACCCGGCGCGAGAGGGAGCGGGCGAGTCCGTCGAAGCGTTCCGCGTCCATGGGGTGTCTCCGCCTCCTCGGCCGGTTGGCCGGGGAGGGTCGATGCCGCGGCCCGATTGGGCGGGGGAGGGTTGGCGGCGCGCCGAACGCGCCGCCGGGGGCGTCACTCCGGGCGGGTCAGGTCGGCGAGGGCGACGCGCTGCCGTCCTTGCTCGTCGAAGTTGGCGGGGTCGAGCCACGCCTCGAACTGCCGGCGGAGGCGGGGCCACTCCTCGTCGAGGATCGAGTACCACGCGGTGTCGCGATTCTCGCCCTTGACCACGGAATGGTTGAAGAAGATGCCCTCGTACTGGTAGCCGAAGCGCTTGGCGGCGCGGCGCGACGGCAGGTTCGCCGCGTCGCACTTCCATTCCATGCGGCGGTAGCCGAGGTCGTCCATCGCGTGCCGCAGCATCAGGTAGATCGCCTCGGTCGCGGCCGGGGTCCGCTGCAGGACCGGGCTGAACCAGAGGTGGCCGATCTCGATCCGCGCCTGCTCGGGGACGATGCTCATCAGGGTGCCGAGGCCGACCGCCTTGCCGCTGGCCCGGTCGACGACGGCGAAGAAGAGCGGGTCGTCAGCGGCGGCCCGGGCCTCCAGCCACGCCCGGTGCTCCGCCTCGCTAGCGAACGGGCCGTAGGGGAGGTAGTCCCACGTCCGCAGGCCCGCTTCGTCGGCGTGGCCGAGCGGGTAGAGCTCCGGGCCGTGCCGGGCCGGGTCGAGCGGCTCGAGCCGGGCGTAGCGCCCCTCGTGCGCCAGCCGCCGCGGTCGCGGCGCGGGGAGCGGCGTTCCGACCGGGCGCTTGTTCGGGTCGCGGGGGCGCGGCTGTTCGACGGGGAAGCTCATCGCTCGGCTCCGGGCATCTCGGGGGGCGGGCCGCCGCCGGGGAGATTCCCGGCGGCGGCATTGTCGCAGGCCGGCGGCCAGCAGGGTCAGGCGGCGGCGTCCCCGCGGTCCGCGCGCGGCAACGGGCGGCCGAGCTCGGCCGGCTCCCGTTCCTCGTGGTAGACCGTGACGAGCACCACCTGCTCCTCGACGAAGGCGAGCCCCAGCCGGATGCCGTCGTGCCAGACGGCCCAGCCGGCCGAGTCGTCGGGGCGGAACCAGATGCCCTGCTCGTAGACGCGGCGCGCCTCGGCGCGGCGGATGGCCCGCTCCTCCTGCCGCGCGTGGAAGTGGCCGGTGGTGACCACCTCGTGCCACGGCCAGCGCCGCGGCCCGAGCTGCCAGAGGCAGCGGATGGTGTCCGGGTCGGCGGGGTGCCGCGCCGGCTCCCGCTTCGGTCGCCCGTCCCCATGCGGGCAGGGCACCCGCTCGAAGACGGCGAGTCGCCGCTCCAGGAACTGCGCCAAGTGCGCCTCGTACGACGCGTCACCGGTCGGGAACGTCATCTCGGGGGTCCTCCTCGCAGTCGGGACAGCACGCGGCAAGACCCAGCGGCCGTGCCGCCGTCTCCGCCCTCGGTGTGGTCCGCGCCGAACGACCCCGGCCGGTCCGGCCCGTGGGCCAGCCGCGCCGATCGGCACCCGGTTCGCGAGGAGGCGCGAATCGCCCGAGGAGGCGGGCGAGGCAGGGTGCCGACGAGTCGCTCGTCAAGGCGAATCATAGCACGTTGGGGATCGGGGACTGGGGATTGGGGCTCATGCCATGACCGTTTGAGCAACCGGTGGCCACGGACCCGGGATCGACCCTGAGCCGGGCCGGAACGGGGCCGGGCGGGGTCCGCCCCCCGGCGCCCTGCCGGGGCCTCGCGGGGGCGTCCGGCGGCCCCGCCGAGGCGGTCGGGGACGATCGGGAGGGGTCGTCGGCCACCACAGCCGGCCGGAGCGGGCCCTCCGGCCCCGGTGACGCCGGCATCCGTCTTTGGGAGCGGCAAACGGCCATGGCATGAGGGAGGGTCGGGGCCAGGGTTTCGGCGTCGGGATCGGGGATGCGAGCTGACGGCCGGGCGTCCACGATTGGGGTCGCGGGGCGGGGCCCAATGGAATGGTGGTAGGGTGTGCGGCCACGTAGGCACCATGATCGCGCCTTGTTCGCAATCCCCAATCCCGAGCCCCCAGTCCCCACCATCCAATCCCCAATCCCCACGCAAGGAGCCACGATGCGCGTCGGCGTCACGTTCCCCCAGACCGAGTTCGGCAACGACCCGATCGCGCTGCGCGACTACGCGCAGACGGTGGAGGGGACCGGGTTCAGCCACTTCCTCGCCTACGACCACGTGCTCAGCGCCGACCCGGCCGCCCACCCAGGCTGGTCCGGGCCGTACGACCTCGACGACCCCTTCCACGAGGTCTTCGTCCTCCTCGCCTACGTCGCGGCGGTGACCACTCGGCTCGGTCTGGCGACCGGGGTGCTGATCCTGCCGCAACGGCAGACGGCGCTGGTCGCCAAGCAGGCGGCCGCGGTCGACGTCCTCAGCGGCGGCCGGCTCCGGCTGGGGGTCGGCGTCGGCTGGAACGCGGTCGAGTACGCCGGGCTGGGCAAGGACTTCGGGGACCGCGGCGCCCGCAGCGAGGAGCAGATCGCCCTCCTGCGCGCCCTCTGGACCGAGAAGGCGGTCGACTTCGCCGGCCGCTGGGAGCGGGTGGCGGGGGCGGGGCTGGTGCCGCTGCCGGTCCAGCGGCCGATCCCGGTCTGGATCGGCGGCTACGCCGAGGCGACGCTGCAGCGGGTCGGCCGGCTGGGCGACGGCTGGTTCCCGTGGCGCGAGCCGAACGACGAGAGCCGGCGCGCGGTCGAGGCGGTGCGCCGGCACGCCGCCGAGGCGGGGCGCGACCCCGCCGCGATCGGCTTCGAGCCGCAGTTGAACGTCGGCCGCGGCACGCCGGCGGCATGGCTCGCCTTCGTCGAGGGGTGGCGGGAGATCGGGGCGACCCACCTCTGCCTGACGACGATGGGCAACGGCTTCGCCGGCCCGGCCCAGCACCTCGCGGCGCTGGCGCGGGCGGCCGACGTGCTCGGGGTCGGGGCCGGGTAGGGGACCATCGGCGGAGTCCGGACGCCTCCGCGGCGCGAACCGGGGGCCGTCAAGGGGTTCCCGTGGCGGCACCTTCGGGTAGACTCGGGAGCGACACGTCGCCTGCTGGGGGCGGGCAACCGCTGGGGCGACGCGCGGCGTTTCGGGAGGGAAGGACCCATGAACGAGATCTTCGCTCAGTGCTGCGGCCCGTTCGTCGCCTCGGCCGGCAACGGCGGCGTCGCCAGCGCGGCGGGCAACGGCGGCGCGATCTCCGGCGGCGACATCAACAGCGGCGGCAACGTCGGCAACGCGATCGGCGTCGGCAACAGCTACATGGACCCGGTGATCAACGGCGGGTCGATCAGCAACAACACCGGCCTCGGCCTCGCCGCCAACGGCGGCACCGGCATCGCCGACGCCTCCGGCGGCAACTACAACCTCGCCTTCGTCAGCTAGGCGCGCCCCGAGCGCCGAGCGCAACGGACGGCACGGGCGGCCTCGCCCGTGCCGTCCGGCGTCCCCGGAACGGGATCGCGCGGCTCGGGGTTTCACATCCGGCTCTAACGTGGTAGGATGGCTCAGGCACGTCGCTGACTTGGGGAGGCGGTCACCGCCTAGGCGACGCGCGGCGTCTCGGGAGGGAAGTTCCAATGAACGAGATCTTCGCTCAGTGCTGCGGCCCGTTCGTCGCCTCGGCCGGCAACGGCGGCGTCGCCACCGCGGGCGCCAACGGCGGCGCGATCTCCGGCGGCGACATCAACAGCGGCGGCAACGTCGGCAACGCCATCGCCGTCGGCAACAGCTACATGGACCCGGTGATCAACGGCGGGTCGATCAGCAACAACACCAGCCTCGGGCTGGGCGCCAACGGCGGCACCGGCATCGCCGACGCCTCCGGCGGCAACTACAACCTCGCCTTCGTCAGCTAGGACCCTTCGGGTTCCGAACGACGCGAGAACGGCGCGGGCGGCCTCGCCCGCGCCGTTCGGCGTCCCCGGCTCGGGAGCGCCGGGGCTGCGCCAACGTCGGGCTCGGGTTGGCCGACGGGCCGTTCGCCCGCCGCTGACAACCGGCCCGGCCGTGCGCTTCGACCGCCCGGCGCGCACGGCGCTCCGCTCCCGCGAGCCGGCCTCGGCCGCCGAGACGCCGCCGCCTCCCAAACGGCAGCGCGGCCGGGGCTTCACATTCGGCTCTAATCTGGTAGGATGAACGCAGCGCGTCGCTGACTTGGGGAGGCGGTCACCGCCTAGGCGGCGTGCAGCGTCTCGGGAGGGAAGTTCCAATGAACGAGATCTTCGCTCAGTGCTGCGGCCCGTTCGTCGCCTCGGCCGGCAACGGCGGCGTCGCCAGCGCGGATGCCAACGGCGGCGCGATCTCCGGCGGCGACATCAACAGCGGCGGCAACGTCGGCAACGCCATCGGGATCGGCAACAGCTACCAGGACCCGGTGGTCTACGGCGGCGACGTCAGCAACAGCACCAGCCTCGGGCTGGGCGCCAACGGCGGCACCGGCATCGCCGACGCCTCCGGCGGCAGCTACAACCTCGCCTTCGTCAGCTAGGACCCTTCGGGTTCCGAACGACGCGACAACGGCGCGGGCGGCTTCGCCCGCGCCGTTTGGCGTCCTCGGCACCGCGCCGTTCCCGGCGCGCGGCCGAATCTCCTCCGGCAGCCATCTTGTGGGGACGGCATCCCGTCGCTACGATGGCAACACGGCCCCCAAGCCAGTTCGCACACGTCAGGCGACTCGGCCCGCGCGGGGGCGGAGGAGGGAGCCATGCGACGCTGGCCTCGCGTTCTGTTGGTGCTGGTCCTCGTCCTCGTCGGGTTGGTCGGGATGCTGCCGGAGCGGGCCGTCGCCCAGGAGGGCGCCTTCGCGGCCGACGTCGCCGGAGGCACGCCGTTCGGCCCCGGGCAAGCCGTGCCGGGCGGCGAGGGGCTCGCCGTGATGCCGCTGCCGAGTCCGCCCGGCTCGACGTCGCCCCCGGCGGTGGTGACGTTCGACGGCGGCGCCTACATCCCCCAGCAGGCAGCGAACACCACCTTGGTGGCCAAGGTGGTCACCGGCGCGCTCACGCTCCGGGTGCTCGGCGACCTCGTGATCGCGCCGACCTCCCAAGGCGTTCCCGTCGTCGTGGCGGACCCCGCGGCGGTCGGGCAGCTTCCGTCGGACCACGTGCCGGAGGTCGCGATCCCGTTCCTCGACACCGGGCAGGTGATCTCCGCCAGCGACTGCCTCGGCGGTCAGGTGGACGCCCCCGGCGGCGGCCAGCCGGCCCTCTGCGAAGTCAACCCGGAGATGCTTCGGCTGCGGGCCCCCGGCGCGCCCGACGGCAACTACTTCGTCGTGCTGTACCCGGGCACCACGGTGGTCATCCCCCCGAACACGCAGTGCTTCTTCTGCAACATCACGGGGTCCGGCGCGAACGGCGCGGACGGCACGCTCGACCAGTCCCGCGCCCAAGTGGTGTTCTGGACCGCCCCCACCGAGCCCGCGTTCGACTTCAACGAGTTCCTGAAGGGGCCGCCGCTCGCGATCGGCGCGCCCGGCACCCCGTCAGCGGTCGCCCCCGGCGGCGTCCGCGCCATGCTGCTGCGCCCGGGATCGCCCTGCCACTAGCGGGGCCGACGCGACAGACGCTCGGCCGGGGCGCGACCGCGCGGTCGCGCCCCGGCCCCGTTCACGGCCCGGGGTCCGGGTCGGCCAGTTCCTCGGCCACCGCCGCCGCCTCCGCCGTCGCCTGCTCCGGGTCGAGGGCCCGGCCGGCGGCCCACGCCGCGTCCCAGTCGTCCCCCGCCGCCTCCCGGGCGAGGGCGAGGTGGCGGTCGAGGATCACGGCCTCGGTCGCCATCGGCGGCGGCAGTTCGTGGGCGACCCGCATCGCCGCCCCCGCGCCGAAGAACCGCGCCGCCCGCAGCGGGTCCCCGAGCGCGGTCAGGATGCAGGCGAGGAACTCGACGTCCTCCGTCGCCATCTCGTTCGCGCCGAGCTCCCCGGCCCGGGCCAGCGAGTCGGCGTAGTGGCGGGCCGCCCGCCGCTCGTCCCCCTCCAGCCGGGCGATGTGGCCGAGCTGCATGCTCGTCGCCGCCACCCAGTAGCGGTACCCCACCTGCTCGAGGATCGTCCGCGCCTCCTCGACCAGCCGCCGCGCCGCCGGGGCGTCCTCCTCGAACCGGCGGACCATGCCGAGGCCGAGCAGCGTCTGGCCGACGCGGGCGGTGTTCCCCTGCGCCCGCCACATTCCGAGCGCCTCCTCGAACAGCGGGCCGGCCGCCGCCTGCTCGCCCCGCTCGCGGGCGACGATGGCGAGCAGGTAGAGCGCGGCGGCGACGCCCGGCGCGTCGTCCAGCCCGCGGGCGAGGGCCAGCGCCTCCTCCAGCAGCGCCCCGGCCTCGGCGTACTGGAGCCGGTTGAGGGCGACCACGCCAAGCCCGCTCAGCGACTCCGCCTCGCCCCGGCGGTCGCCGGAGGCGCGGCAGAGCGCGAGGCTGGCGTTGAAGTGGACCTCCGCCTCGCCGTAGTCGCCGAGGTCGAAGGCGAAATGGCCGAGACTCTGCCGGGCCCGCACCCGCAGGTCGCGCGGGCCGCCCCCGCCGGCGGCGAGGGCCCGCTCCAGCCAGTCGCGCCCCTCCCCCTCGTGGCCGCGAGTGAGCCAGAAGCGCCAGAGCCGGATCGCCAGCCCGAGCGCGAGGTCGGCGTCGTCGCGGCGGACCGCGTCGGCCAGCACCACCCGGAAGTTGTCGTGGTCGGCTTCCAGCGCGTCGAGCCAGCGGGCCGGCTCGGCCCCCTCCAGGTGCGGCTCGGCCCGCTCGGCCAGCGCCAGCAGGTGGGAGCGCAGCGCCTGCCACGTCGCCTCCGCCTCGCCCGAGGACTCCAGCTGCTCCAGCGCGTACTCGCGGATCGTCTGCAGCATGGCGAAGCGCGGCTCGCCGCGGTCCGGGCCGTCGCCCGAGCGCCGGTAGACGAGACTGCTGTCGACCAGCGAGCCGAGCCCGTCGACCACGTCGCGCCCGAGGTCGAGCCGCGGGTCGGCGACCGCCTCCGCGCCGTCGAG
>JBDHWC010000133.1:0-7046 GCA_039809985.1 Thermomicrobiales bacterium
CCACCGCCAGCGGCGACGACGGCCGCTTCCGGGCAGCGCTCCCGGCCGGCGACTACGTGCTCGACCCGGGCCCGCCGGAGCCCCGCTGGCCGCGCGGCAGCGCGACCGCCGTCACCATCCCCAGCCGCCGCTGGGTCGAGGCGGTCGTCCAGTTCGACAGCGGCATCCGCTGAGCCCGGCCCAGCCGAGGGTGCTGCCGGGCACGGTGGCCCGCCGCCCGCTCCGGGCCGGGCGCAACCTGCCCGGTCCGCTACGGCATGGGCAGCAACAGCACCCCCGTCTCCGCGTGGTCGACCACGAACCGCGCGGTGTGCCCCAGTCGGCCCGGCCCCGGCCGCCGCCCCGGGTCCAGCCCGAGCACGACGAGCCCGGCCCGTCGCTCGGCCGCGACCTGCACGATCTCCTGCTCCGGCCGGCCGTGGCGCAGCAACGTCTCGCCGCCCCCGTGCCGGTCGAACCACGCCCGCGCCTCGGCCACCGTCGCGGCGGCGGCGTGCACCGCCATGCCCCGCATCCGCGCCTCCGCCTCCTGCCGGGCGTGGTCCCGTCCCGGCAGCCGCCCGATCACCTGTGCCGCCTCCGCCACCGGCGCGTCGTCGACCACGTGCAGCGCCACCCAGTCGCGCGGCTCGCCCAGCACCGCCACCGCAGCGTCGAGCAGCGCCGCGGCCCCGAGCCGCCCGACGCAGACCAACGTCGTCATCGCCCCCTCCTCCGCGCCGCGCCGCGCCGCCCCCTCACCAGACCGTCAGCACCAGCCAGAGCGCCGCGATTGCCGCCGCCAGCACCACCGGCGTCGTCACCGCCGACACTCCGAGGTAGTCGCGGGTCGAAACATCGACGCCGCGCCGCCGGACCAGCGTCAGCCAGAGCATCGTCGCCAGCGACCCGAACGTCGTCAGCGTCGGCCCGATGTTGGCCCCGACCACCGTGCCGTAGAGCAGCGGCTCCCGGGCCGGCCCCTGCGCGCCCTTCACCACCGAGAGCGCGAGCAGTGTCATCGGCACGTTGTTCACCACGTTGCTGCCGACTGCCGTGCCGAGGCTCGCCGCCAGCAGCGCCCGGGCCGGGTCGGCCGGCAGCGTCACCGCCAGCCGCGCCAGCCAGACCTGTTCGAACCCGCGAACGACGACGAACATGCCGACCACGAAGACGAAGAGCGGCCACGAGACCGACCGCGCCGCCGCCGGCAGGGTCAGCCGCCGCCCGGCCAGCCCGACCGCCACCAGCAGCCCGCCCCCGGTCAGCGCCGCCCACGCCAGCGGCAGCCGCAGCAGCCCGAGCGCCACCAGCCCGGCCAGCGTCGCGGCCAGGATCGCGGCGGCGGCGCGCAGCCACCAGTCGGCCGCCCCGAGCACGGCCGTCTCCGGCTCGAACCGGTCCGGCAGCCGGTCGCGGAAGAGCCACAGGAAGCAGGCGAGGTTCGCCGCCACGGCCACCACGTTCGGCAGCCACATCCGCCCCGCGAACGCGCCGAAGCCGAGCCCGGTCTGACTGTGGACGAGCAGGTTCGTCAGGTTGCTGACCGGCAGCGCCAGCGACCCGGTGTTCGCGACGAAGGTGCAGGCGAACATGAACGGCAGCGCGTCGAGCCGCAGCCGGGTCACCAGCGCGAAGACGACCGGGGTCAGGATCAGCACCGTCACGTCGAGCGACAGCAGCGCGGTCACGACCGCCGCCAGCACGAAGACGAGCACGTAGAGCCGCCGTCCGGAGCCGCCCGCCCCCAGTTCCACCGCGAGCGCCAGCCGCTCGAAGACCCCCGCCTCCTCCGCCGCCCACGTCAGCAGCATCATCCCGAACAGGAAGAGCAGCACGTCCCGCGTCTCGCCCAGCACCGCCAGCGCGTCCGCCGGGCTGACCGCCCCGACCAGCAGCATCGCCCCCGCGCCGAGCGCCGCCGCCAGCGGCTCCCCGACCCGCCCCGGCCGGACCACGATCAGGGCCAGGGTGACCGCGACGATCGCCAGCACCAGCAGCGCCGCCCGCAGGTCGCCGCCCGCCGCCGCCGAGCGCCCGGCAGCCACCTACGCGGTCCCCGGCGCGCCGTTCTCCGGCGCCGCCTCCGCGGCCGGGAGCGTGAAGCGGAACACCTGCAGCACGAAGCCCGGCCAGTCGGTCGGCTCCTCCCGCTGCCAGACCGCCCCCATCGCCCGGTAGAACGGGGCCGCGTGCGGGTCGGCCCAGAAGAAGAGCGCCGTCGCCCCCCGCTCGCTTGCCCGCGCCACCGCGTGCTCCCAGAGCAGCCGGCCGCAGCCGGTGCCGATCCGGTCCGGCTCCACGAAGCACTTGTCGAGCTGCAGCTCCGGCGGCGCGCCCTTCAGCGCGTGGTAGCCGACGACCCGACCTCCCTCCTCCAGCACGTTCACGTCGTGCGCGGCGAGGAACGCCTCGTCCACCGCCAGCGCCTCCGGCTCGAAGTCGAGGAACGCTGGCTCGTACCCCCAGTGCAGCGTCGAGCGCTCGGTCAGTGCGTGCAGCAGCGCCGCCTCGCCCGGTCGCGCCGGCCGGATCGCCCGCGCAGCTTGTCGCTCCCCTTTCTCCTCTCTGCGCGACATCCCAC
Source organism: Thermomicrobiales bacterium (assembly GCA_039809985.1). Taxonomy (GTDB): domain Bacteria; phylum Chloroflexota; class Chloroflexia; order Thermomicrobiales; family UBA6265; genus JAICJJ01. The sequence goes on from JBDHWC010000133.1 coordinate 2,564, forward strand.
CACCTCCTGCGCGTGACGTGCTTCTCGTCTGGGATGAGAGCGTGGGTTCTCGCTTTGCGAGCCGCGACCGACGCCGCTTGGCCTCTGCGCCCTCGCGTACCCGGCCGCCAGCCGGCGCCCCTCGTCTTCCCGGCGCCACGATCGCCCGCGGGACCCCTCGCGCACCCATCCCCGAGGAGTCGCCCGCACCCGGCACGCGGTCAACGCACGGGCCCATTCGTCCCGCCCACCAGCCGACTCCCGGGCCGGCCTAAGACTCTCTTCACCTTCGCCCCGCACACTGGTCCCGGAAGCCGATCCGGCAGTCCGCCGGTGTCGTGCCGTGCGGCGGCGTGGCAACGGCGGCAGACGGGTCGGCGGGACGGGAACCGGAAAGGGAGGATCTCCATGGGCGACGAGCTTTTCGCGCAGTACACCTCGTCCGCCGGCAACGGCGGCGTCGGCACCGCCAACGCCGACGGCGGGTCGGTCAGTCTCGGCAACATCGACAGCGGCGGCAACACCGGCGGCGCGATCGGCGTCGGGGACAGCTGGGGCGGCGTCTCCGTCACCGGCGAGACCGACACCAACAACACGAGCCTCGGCGTCTCCGCCAACGGCGGCACCGGCATCGCCGACGCCTCCGGCGGCAACTACAACCTCGCCTTCACCAGCTAGCGAGGCGCTCGGGGCGACCGTCGCGCTGCCCCAGCCGTGAGCACCGCGGGGCCGGCACCGCCCGGCCCCGCGCCTGCGCGCCGTCCGGGTGCGGAAACGCGGGGGAGGGCTCGGCCCTCCCCCGCTTGGGTGTTCTCCCGGCTCTCGCCGCCGACGGCTCCGGGGCGCGGCCGGACGCGCAGCGCCCCGTCCCCCGTTTCGTCGGCTCATGACCCGGCGCGTCGCCTCCCTCCATCGAGGGTGGCGAGGGCGCAGCCGGGGGCTCGCCCGCCCCGGCGGGGCAGGCGAGCCACGCCCGCGTCCTAGCTTCCCTGCAGCGCCTTCAGCGCCTCGATCACCGGCTGCGCCTCCTCGGTCAGCGTCTTCGCCGTCTCGTCGAAGGCCTGCTGGGCCGGCATGTTGTTGACGATGATCTGCTCCAGCCCCTTGCCGATGATCTGGTCGCCGTTCGGGATGAAGACTCGGGCCGAGTCCTGCGGCCGCGTCTTCGGCAGCTGGTCGACCGCGACCTTGTAGGCTGGGTTCTTGGCGAAGAAGTCCTGCATGTCCTTGCCGTCGATCGCCGACTTGCGGACCGGCATGTAGCCGGTGTTCTGCGACCAGTACGTCGTGATCTCCGGCGAGGTGGCGAAGGCGATGTACTTGAACGCCGCCTCCTGCTTCTCCTTCGGCGAGCTCGCCAGCACCGCCAGCCCCGCGCCGCCGGTGCAGCAGCCGAAGGTCACCTCCTCCGGCAGGAACGCCGTCCCCACCTTGAAGTTGGCCGCCGCCGTGATCTGCTTCAAGCTGCCGGTCGAGGCCAGCACCGAGGCCGCCCCGCCGGTGTAGAAGTCGCTCTCCGGCCCGTTGTCCGAGTCGTTGGTGATCGTCGCCCAGCCGTCCTGCACCGACTTGCGGACGTACTCGCCCGCCTCCACCGTCTTCGGCTGGTTGATCGTGATCGTGAAGTCGGGGTCGGAGTAGCCGCCGCCGAAGGCCCACGCCATCCCCTGGAACAGCCACGCCACGTACGAGCCGCCGTTGGCGTGGACGAAGGCCGACTGGGTGACCTTGTCGCCGTCCTTCTTCACCAGCTTCGGCGCGACCTCGGCGAACTCCGACCACTTCTTCGGCGCGCCCTCCAGCCCCGCCGCCGTGAAGGCGTCGACGTTGTAGTAGAAGAGCGGCGTCGACCGCGCGAACGGCACCCAGTAGTTGACGCCGTCGCGGACCCCCTCGTTGAACAGCGACTCGACGTAGTCGCTGGTGTCGATCTTGTTCGCCGTGAAGAAGTCGTTCAGCGGCGCCAGCGCCTGGGCCAGGTAGAACTTGAACCACCAGACGTCCGACAGGGCCGAGACGTCCGGCGTCTGCTTCGCCGCCATCGCCGCCGTCAGCTTCTGTGCCGTCTGCTCGTAGTTGCCCTGGAACTGGTAGTTGACCTTGACGTCCTGCTGCGAGTCGTTGAACCGCTTGACGACTTCCTGCTCGGCCTTGCCGAGGTCGCCCGTCCACGAGCCCCAGTAGGTCACCTCGACCGGGCCGCCCTGGATCCGGGCCGGCACCGCGAAGGTGCTCCGCTTGCCGCCGGCGATCGTCCCCGCCGCCACCGCCGCGGCCGCCGCCCCCTTCAGGATCGTCCGCCGGTTCGTCGTGCGCTCCATCCTTGTTGCCTCCCGCGGTGTCGCGTTGCCGCGTTCCGTGTCGATGCCGGCCGCCTCCGCGGCCGGGGCCGCGGCCGTCGTCGTCGCCGGCCGCCTCGGACCCGTTGCTCGGTGCGCCGCCCGGCGGCGCGGCCGGGGGCCGCCTACCCCTTCGTCGCCCCGGCGGTGACCCCGTCGATGATCAGCCGCTGGGAGAAGGCGAAGACCACCAGCAGCGGCATGATGACGAAGACCGTCGCCGCCATCACCTGCCCCCACTGCGTGGTGCTCTCGCGGTTGACGAGGTAGGTCAGCCCGACCGTCAGCGGCCGCATGTCCTCGCTGGTGGTGATCACCAGCGGCCAGAGGAACTCGTTCCACTTGGCGACCGCCACCAGCAGCGCCACGGTCACCACCGTCGCGCTCGACATCGGGATCACCATGTCCCAGATCATCCGGACCGGGCCGCAGCCGTCGACCCGGGCCGCCTCGATCACCTCCCGCGGCAGCCCGAGGAACGCCTGCCGCAGCAGGAAGGTGCCGAAGGCGATCGCCGCCCCCGGCAGGATGATCCCCTGGTAGGTGTTGATCCAGCTCTGGCCGCCGACGTCGGAGAGCGTCACGTAGTTCGGCAGGATCGTCACCTGCTCCGGGATCATCAGCCCGGCGAGGATGACGACGAAGATCAGCGTCCGCCCCGGGAAGCGGAGGAAGACGAGGGCGTAGGCGGTGAAGATGGCGTTCAGCATCTTGATCGACGTCCCCACCACCGTGATCACGATGCTGTTGACGTAGAAGCGGCCGAACGGGGCCGAGTTCCACGCGTCGACGTAGTTCGCCCAGCGCGGCGCCTGCGGCAGCCACGACGGCGGCACCGAGAAGATCTCCTGCGTCGTCTTCAGCGAGCCGGAGAGCATCCAGAAGAGGGGCAGCCCGACGAGCGCCACCGCCAGCCCCATCGCCGCGTAGCCCGCCGCCGTCAGCAGCCGCTGCTTCGGCCGCCCGGACATCCTCCGCCCGGCCGCCCCGCCGCCCGCCGCCAGCTCAGCCATAGTGGACCTGCCGTTCCGCCCAGCGCACCTGGGCCAGCGTGATGCCGAGCATCGCCACGAAGAGGATGATCGCCGCCGCCGAGGCCCGCCCGGCGTTGAAGGCGACGAAGCCCTGCTGGTAGACGTAGTAGATCAGCGTCGTCGTCGAGTCGACCGGGCCGCCCTTCGTCATCACCTGGATGATGTCGAACGACTGGATCGTGTTCAGCAGCGAGGTGACCCCGAGGAAGAAGACGATCGGCGACAGCATCGGCAGCGTCACCGACCGGAACCGCCACCACGGCCCCGCCCCGTCCACCTTCGCCGCCTCGTACAGGTCCCGCGGGATCGTCCGCAGCCCGGCCAGGTAGATCACCGCCGTGAAGCCGAGGTCCTTCCAGATCGAGACGATGATCACCGCCGGCATCGCCCAGCGCGGGTCCGCCAGCCACGCCGGCGACGGCAGCCCGGCCACGTCGAGGATCCGCGCGATCAGCCCGAAGCGCGGGTCGAACAGGTAGATCCAGACGATGCTGATCGCCGCCCCGCTCAGCAGCGACGGCGCGAACAGGATCGCCTTCGCCCCCTCCCGCCCCCGCAGCGGCTGGTTCAGCAGCAGCGCCAGCCCCAGCCCGAGCGCCAGCGTGCCCCCCACCGTCACCCCGGTGAAGACCACCGTGTTGCGCAGCACGAGGTGGAACGTCGCGTCGCTGAACAGGTAGCGGTAGTTGTTCAGCCCGACGGGCAGCTTCACCGGCGCGATCATGTCCCAGCGCCGCGTGCTCAGGTACGCGCTGTAGATGATCGGCCAGAACGAGAAGACCGCGAAGAAGAAGAGGTTCGGCCCGACGAACAGCAGGAAGAGCAGCGCCTCGCGCCGCGACCCGCCGCCGGCCATCGCCCGCGACTCCGCGCCTGCCGCCACGCCCCTGCCGACCCCGCGGGGTCGTGCGACCGGTATCGCCATGGTCCCCCGCCGCCCGCGCCGTCCCGGGGCCCCGGCCGGCGCACCGTTGCGCCCGCCTCATCGGTTGCCACGCCTCGGGGCCGTTGCCCCGGACCCGTCGGAGTTGTGGCGGCTATGGTATCGCCTCCGGCGCGTTTGCGGTACGCAACCGGCAGCGGTCGGGCATCCCGGCCGCATCCGCCGCCCGCGCCCGGCATGGCGGCGCC
>JBDHWC010000134.1:0-6997 GCA_039809985.1 Thermomicrobiales bacterium
GCCGCCAGCCATCAGCCGCCAGCCGCCAGCCCGTCCTCCCTCGCCCGCTCAATCTCCGCCACCGCCGCCGGGTTCTCCAGCGCGGTCGTGTCGCCCGGCGGCAACCCGAGGTAGGCGGCGCGGATCACCCGCCGCATGATCTTGGCGTTGCGCGTCTTCGGCAGGTCGGCCACGAAGCGGACCCGCTGCGGCCGCAGCGCCGCGCCGAGCTGCGCCCCGACCGCCTGTCGAACCTCCTCGGCGAGGACGTCGCCCGGCTCGTGCCCCGGCCGCAGCACGCAGAAGACGACGACCGCCTCCCCCTTCACCTCGTCCGGCACGCCGATCGCCGCCGCTTCCTGCACCGCCGGGTGGGCGACCGCCGCCGACTCCACCTCGGCCGGGCCGACCCGCTTCCCCGCCACCTTCAGCGTGTCGTCCGAGCGGCCGCGGATGAACCAGAAGCCGTCCGCGTCGATCTCGGCCCAGTCGCCGTGGACCCAGACCCCGTCGAACCGCCGCCAGTAGGCGTCGAGGTAGCGCTCCGGGTCGTTCCAGAAGCCGCGGGTCATCCCGACCCACGGCTGGCGGACGACCAGTTCGCCGACCTGACCCCGCACCGGCCGCCCGGCATCGTCGACCACGTCCGCCGCCATCCCCGGCACCGGCCCGGTGAAGGCGCACGGCGTCTGCGGCCGCAGCGTCGTGCAGCCGACGATGCCGCCGCCCGTCTCCGTGCCGCCGGAGTAGTTGACGATCGGGCAGCGCCCCTCCCCCACCTCGTCGAAGTACCAGCGCCACGGCCCCGGGTTCCACGTCTCCCCGGTCGAGCCGAGCACCCGCAGCGACGAGCGGTCGCAGGCGCGGACCCACGCCTCCCCCTTCGCCATCAGGGCCCGGATCGCCGTCGGCGCGACCCCGAGGTGCGTCACCCCGTGCCGCTCGACGATGCGCCAGAGGCGGTCCGGGGCCGGGAAGTCGGGGGTGCCCTCGAACAGCACGATCGTCGCGCCGTTGATCAGCCCCCCCTCGATCAGCCACGGCCCCATCATCCAGCCGAGGTCGGTCAGCCAGAAGAGGACGTCGCCCGGCCCGAGGTCGAAGCAGTAGGCGAGGTCGTGCGCGGCCTTGACCGGGAACCCGGCCTGCACGTGGACTGCGCCCTTCGGCCGCCCGGTGGTGCCGGAGGTGTGGATGACCATGTAGGGGTCGTTCGCCGCCGTCCGCTCCGGCGCGAAGCCGTCCGGGTCGGCGGCGGCCAGCGCCTCGTCCCACCAGACGTCGCGCCCCGGCGAGAACGGCACCGCCTCCGCGCCGCGGCGCAGCACGAGGCAGGTCCGGATGCTCGGCGCGAGCGCCATCGCCTCGTCGGCGACCCGCTTCATCGGCACGGTCCGGCCGCGCCGGTGGGCCACGTCGCACGTCAGCAGCAGCGTCGCGCCCGCGTCGCCGAGCCGCGACGCGATCGCCTCCGGCCCGAAGCCGGAGAACATCGGCAGGAAGATCGCCCCGAGCTGGCCGCAGGCGAGCGTCGCCACCGCCGTCTCCGGCAGCATCGGCAGGAAGATGCCGACCCGGTCCCCCTTGCCGACCCCGAGCGCCCGCAGCGCCGCCGCCAGCCGGTTCGTCTCCCGCTCCAGCTCCCGGAAGGTGAGCCGCCGCGTCTTGCCGTCGTCCCCCTCCCAGACGATCGCCAGCCGGTCGCCGTCCGCGCCCGCCGCGTGCCGCCCGACCGCGTTCCGGACGTAGGAGAACTCGCCGCCGACGAACCACTCCGCCCACGGCGCGCCCCGCGACAGGTCGAGCACCTGCGCGTAGGGCCGCTCCCAGACGAGCCCGAGGTCCCGCTCGACCTCGCCCCAGTACCACCCCGGGTCGGCCGCCGCCCGCGCCTGCAGCGCTTCCGGCGTCCCGACCCCGACCCGCTCGCAGAAGCGCCGCAGTCGGCTCCGGGCCACGTCGGCGGCGCTCGGCCGCCAGACGATCGGGTCGTGGGACGTGAGGTCGGGTTCGGCTGGCATCGCGACTCCGGCTGGCGGCTGATGGCTGGCGGCCGGCGGACCGGGGTCGGCCGTCGCCAGGGTCGGACCGGCAGTGTCGCACGCGGCCGGCACGGCGGGCGCGACGCGACCGGCCCCCCGCCGCGTCGCGCCCGCATGACACGTCCCGCCCCGATCGACTATGTTGCCGGTGCCGCGGGACGCCCCGCCAGCCGCCAGCCACGAGCCGCCAGCCGAACGACCATGCCCCTCTTCGACCGCCTGAAGCGCAAGCCCGCCCCCGCTCCGGCCCCGGAGGTCGTCGCCAACCCGACGCCGCCCTCCACCGCCAAGAAGCAGATGCCGAAGCCGCGCGACCCGGTCCACGCCGTCGACCCCGCCGTGCAGGACCGCGTCGACCAACTGCGGCGACGGCGCGAGCTGGTCGCCTTCGACTTCGAGCGGGCCGAGTCCGCCCACCGCTCGGAGAACCCGTGGCTGGAGCGGATGGTCCTGCTCGACGAGTCGATCGCCACCATCGAGCGCGACCTCGCCGACCTCGACGCCCTCCGGCCGCTGCCGGCCGTGCCCGTGCCGCCGGTCCCGGTCGAGGACATCACGACCACGGGCGACCGCGAGGTCGAGGTCGCGTTCCGCATCGGCGGCGAGGCGTTCCGCTTCGCCGAGGAGACCGACTGGGACGAACGGGGCGGCCCGCTGGTCCGCGGCGACCTGCGCCGGCGCGCCGGCGACGCCGCCCGGCTCGTCCCGGCCGACGTCCCCGCCGACCGCCGCGAGGCCCTCGCCGCCCACCTCGTCGGCTCGGTCGCCGTCCTCGCCACCGATCTGCGCGACCGGGTCATTGATGACGCGCCGCTCCCCGACCGCGTCACCCTCGCCGACCTCGCCCGGCCCTGCCCGGCCTGCGGCAACTGGCGCGACTGGCTCGGCCACTGCGACACGTGCGCCGGTCGCGCCTGGCGACGACAGTCCCTCCTCGCCGATGCCGCCCGCCTCGCCGCCGAGCGCGACGCGGAGGAAGAGGACCGCCACCGCTGGGCCGAGCGGCTCGTGGTCGCCCGTCGCCGCCTCGCGGACCTCGACGCCGACCTCGACCGCCTGCTCCACCCGCCCCGCTGAGCCTGACGAGGGGGCTCCGTCGGCAAGCCGCCGCACGGCGGCAACTTGGGGGGTCCGGGGAGGGCTTGGCAGTCCTCCGGCGCAGTTGCCCTCCCTCACCCACGGCGGCGGGAGAGGGGAAGGCCCCTGATCGATGGCGGCCTTCGCACCTCGGGGCCGGGCCCGCCGGGACCGCCCTCACTTGGCTTCCTCCCACCTTCACGCGGCGGCGTTCGGGGGAGCGGCGAGGCCCCTTGCCGGTCGGGTACATGGGCGCGGCACACCCGGGCGGTTCCGCCCGGTCGGCCGGCGGCTACCCGAACGCCAGGGTCAGGCCCTGCGGCGTGGCGTCGACGGACCAGACGCCGCCGGGGGCGAGGTCGCCGGGGACGCCGGTGCTGGCGAGCAGGCGGACCGGGTCGACCAGGAAGGAGCGGGGCTCGCCGGGGATCGGCTCGACCAAGCCGCCGGCCTGCTTCAGCGCAACCTCGATCATCGTGTCGACCGGCACCCACTTCGGGGCGTCGACCTCCACGAGGTCGGCCCGCAGCAGCCGGCCGTCGACGGCCGAGAGGAGGACGCGGGCCCCCACGTCGCTGCCGAACGGCCCCTTGGACGCCCGGGCGACGACCTGCAGGCCGCCGTCGATCAGGTCGGCCCGCTTCAGCGCCAGGTTGACCGGGGCGCGGCCGTTCGCCTCGGCCACCGCCGCGCCGACGACGACCCGGAAGCCGTTCGGCGAGACGGTGGCGCGGACCGCGTTCAGGATCGGCGCGACCGGCACCGGCCCGTCGTTCGGCACGAGCGTCAGGTCGAGGCCGTCAACGGTCAGGTCGCCGCGCATCAGGGCGGGGGTGGTCGACATCGGGGATCGTCTCCTTGCTCGGCTCGGCGTCTCGGCGCATCCTACCCTGCCGCGGGCGATAAGGACGAATCGCCGGCCCGCGGCGAACTCGCCATGAACCTCGCGTCATGCGGCGCGGCCTGCTATACTGTCGGTCCGCGACCCGCGTCCTCGCCGCAGCGGTCGGCAACGCCCCGCGGAACCCGCACCCCGCCGTCGCGCCGCCCCTCCGAGGAGCAGCCAGGGACGTGGCAACCCGAGGCAACGTCATCCCCTTCGACCGCCGGCGGACGCGGCGGCAGATCCCGGTCGTCTGGCGCGACGCGGCGGACGGCCGCTACGACCGGCAGTCGCTGATCGCGTGGTGGGACCAGGAGCGGCTGCGCGCGGCTCGCGTCGTGGTGGTCGGCGCGGGGGCGCTCGGCAACGAGCTGCTGAAGCTGCTGGCGCTGACCGGGGTCGGCTCGCTGGTGGTGGTCGACTTCGACAGCATCGCCCGCTCCAACCTGTCGCGGACGGTGCTCTTCCGGGACGACGACGTCGGGATGCCGAAGGCGCTGGTCGCCGCCGAGCGGGCCGGCGCGATCAACCCGGACGTGCGCGTCGTCCCGGTCGAGGGGGACGTCGGGCGCGACCTCGGGCTCGGCGCGCTGCGGCAGGCGGACGTCGTGCTGGCCGGGCTCGACAGCGTCAACGCCCGCTTCCACCTGAACCGCCGCTGCCTGCTGGCGGGGGTGCCGTGGCTCAACGTCGGCATCAGCGAGACGCAGTTCCAGGTCACCCGCTACGTGCCGGGCAGCGGCTCCTGCTACGAGTGCACCTTCAGCGAGGCGACGCTGCGCCGGTTCCGGGAGCGCTACTCCTGCACCGGCCTGATGCGCCGCACGCCCGACCGGGCGCAGCCGACGACGGCGGTGACCGCCTCGATCGCCGCCGGCTTCGCGGTCCACGACGCGCTGCGGCTGCTGCACGACCCGAGCACCGGCCTCGCCCCCGGCCACCGGCTGACCTGCCTGCTCGACGGGCCGCACCAAACCGTCGACGAACTGCCGCGGAACGAGGCCTGCGCCGCCCACGAGCCGGCGGCCGTGCCGTCGCTGCGGCTCGACCGCGGCCCGGCCGAGCTGTCGGCGGCGGAGGTGGCGCGGGCCAGCGGGCGGCGGGGGGCCGGCGCGGTCGCGCTCGGCTGGGACTTGGTCGAGGCGTTCCGCTGCCCCGGCTGCGGCCGCGAGGCGCTGGTCGGGCGGCCGAAGGCGACGGTCTACGAGGACGAGTTGCGCTGCCCGGCCTGCGGGGCCGAGCGGCAGGTCGACATCGCGATGGAACTGGGGCCGTGGTCGCCGTTCTGGGACCGGCCGCTGGCGCAGCTGGGCGTCGCCGACCGCGAGATCCTGCGGGTCGTCGACGCCGACGGCGCGGGCGGCGCGTGGGTGGAGATCGGCGGCGACGACCCGTGGCACCCGAGAGGAGGACGACGATGAGCACGGGCACGATGGCCTTGCAGGTGCGGACCGCCAACCGCGACCGGAAGGCGGAGATCGAGGTCGACGACACGGTGCAGGTGGGCGAGCTGCTCGACGCCGCCCGCAGCAACTGGGCGCTCTCGCCCGACTACGAGTACATCGTCCGCTGCGAGCGGCTGCAGCGGCAGTTGCGCCCGACCGACTCGCTGGCCGCCGCCGGCGTCGTCGCCGGCGACGTGATCGAGATCCAGCAGATCTCCGACGCCGGGAGCGCCCCCCGCCGATGAGCATCGCCCAGACCCGCCGCGCCAACGACTTCCGGCTCGTCCGCGAACTGGCCGCCGCCCACCCCGGCTCGCTCCGGATTCTGCGGACGGAGGGCGCGCCGCCGAGTCGCTACCTGATCGAGATCGGCTGCCGGACGATGGTCGCCCTCGACGGCGACGCGCCGACGCTGGGCGACCGCCACACCGTCCGCATCGACCTCGACGCCACCTACCCGCTGACCAAGCCGCGGGCGACGGTGCTCACCCCGCTGGTCAACCCGCACGTCTTCCCGAGCGGGTCGGTCTGCGTCGGCGAGATCGCGTGGAACCCGGGGGAGTCGCTCGACCTCTTCGTCCGCCGCCTCCGCTCGATCCTCGTCTGGGACCCGCTGGTGGTCAACCCCGACAGCCCGGCGAACCACGCGGCGATGGCGTGGCACGAGCAGCACCCCGGCCGCGCCCCGTTCGACGCCCCCCAGTTCGGCGGCGCGCCGCCGACGGAGCCGGGGCCCGCCAAGCCGGCCATCCGCTTCCGGTAGGCAGGGGCGGCCGGTGGTGCGCTGGGTGAGCCAGGAGACGGTCGGGCCGGAGGCGATGCCGCGCGCCGCCCTGCTCGCCGAGCGCGGCCTGCCCCCCTCCCGGCACGACCCGGTCGTGACCTTCCGCCGCTCGGCGTGGGAGGCGCTGCACCGGCACGCCGCCGGCAGCGCGGTCGAGGTCGGCGGCGTGCTGGTCGGCCGCGTCTTCGCCGACCCGGCCGACGACCGCCTGCTGGTCGACGTCGAGGCGGCGCTGCCGGCGGCGGGGGCGCTCGGCACCCCGACCTACTTCCGCTTCACGCCGGAGGCGTGGGACGCGATCAGCCGGGCCCGCGAGGCGCTCCACCCCGACCGGCTGACGGTCGGCTGGTACCACTCCCACCCGGGCCTCGGCGTCTTCTACTCGGGCACCGACCGGGCCTCGCAGGCCGCCTTCTTCGACCGGCCGTGGAGCGTCGGGCTGGTGGTCGACCCGCTGCAGGGCGCGCACGCGCTCTTCGTCGGCCCGCGGAGCGAGCGACGGCCGAACGGGTCGCTGCTCGTCTACGACGACGCGCTCGGCGAGGCCGAACGGGGGGTCGCGGCGATGGCGGAACTCCCCGCCGCGGCGGCGCTCCCGGTTGCGGCCGCAGCGGCAGCCGGGCGTGTGCCAGTGCCGCGCGACACGCTGCTCGCCCCCTCCCGGCGACGGCAACGGCCGGACTGGGCGGGCGCGGCGGCGGTCGTGGCCGTCCTCGGCGTGGCGGCAACGGCGTGGACCGTCCGCCGGCGGCGCGCGTGAGCCGGCGATGGCCCGTCCCGCCTGGCT
>JBDHWC010000135.1:0-6978 GCA_039809985.1 Thermomicrobiales bacterium
CTCGACTCCTCGACTCCTCGACTCCTCGACTCGTCCCCCGGAGGTGCCCGTGTCCCGGCAGACGGTCCCGACCACGTCGCAGGTGATGGTCGACTTCACGCAGATGAAGTCGTTCGGGCGCGACCCGCTGATCATCGAGCGGGGCGAGGGCATCCGGCTCTGGGACGTCTTCGGCAAGGACTACATCGACGGCCTCTCCGGCGTCTTCACCGCCAACCTCGGGCACGGCGTCGACGCCCTCGTCGACGTCGCCGCCGAGCAGGGGCGGAAGATCAGCTTCGCCCCGCCGACGATGGCGACCAGCCCCGCCGCCCTCGCCCTCGCCGACCTCGTCGTCCGGATCACGCCGGAGCCGTACCGCACCGTCAAGTTCTACGGCGGCGGCTCGGAGGCGACCGAGAACGCGATCAAGATCGCCCGCCAGTACCACCTGCAGCGCGGCAACGCCCGCAAGACGAAGGTCGTCAGCCGCTACCTCGGCTACCACGGCGGCACCGGCCACGCGATGGCCGCCGGCGGCCAGGCCGAGTGGAAGTGGCGCTACGAGCCGCTGGCCACCGGCTTCGTCCACGTCACGCCGCCGGCCCGGCCCGGCTGCCACGCCTGCAAGCGGCTCGACCGCTGCACGCTGGCCTGCGCCGACCTGGTCGAGGAGGCGATCGTGCGCGAGGGGCCGCAGACGGTGGCGGCGGTGATCGCCGAGCCGGTGATGATGTCGGCCGGGGTCCACGTGCCGCCGGACGGCTACTTCGCCCGCCTGCGCGAGATCTGCGACGCCCACGACGTGCTGCTGATCCACGACGAGATCATCACCGGCTTCGGCCGCACCGGCACCCTCTTCGCCTCGGAGTGGGTCGGGGCGTGGCCCGACATCCTCTGCTGCGGCAAGGGGATCACCGGCGGCTACGCCGCGCTCTCGGCGACGATCCTGTCCGACAAGGTGGCCGAGCCGTTCTGGGGCGAGCACGACGAGAACGTCCAGTTCTGGGGCGGCCACACCTACGGCGGCAACCCGGTCGCCTGCGCCGTCGGCGGCGCCGCCATCCGGATGCTGCTGGAGGAGGGCGTGCTGGCCAACGCGCAGCGGGTCGGCCCCTACCTCGCCGCGGCGCTGGAGGGGCTCGCCGAGCGGCTGCCCGGCGCGGCCGGGGCCCGCGGCGTCGGCATGCTCTACGCCTTCGCCCTGCGCGAGCCGCGCGGTCGGGCGCTCCACCTCGCCTGCCGCGAGCGCGGCCTGCTGGTCCGGCCCGGGCCGGACTTCGTCGTCCTCGCGCCGCCGCTGGTCACCACCGAGGCCGAGGCGGACGAGATCGTCGCCATCCTCGCGGCCGCCGCCGAGGCGGTCGCCTGACCCGGGCTCGCGCAACCGTTCGCCGGTCCCCCCGCGCGGGGACGCCCCGGGCGGGGTCGCCCGGGGAGACGCACCGCAGGAGGCCACCGCGATGACCTACCCGATCCTCTCCCGCCGGTCGATGCTGAAGGCGGGGGCCGTCGCCGGCGCCGGGCTGGCGATGCCGCACGTCTGGGTCCGCCGCGTCGCGGCGCAGGACAAGAAGCTCGTCTTCTGGAACCCCGGCATCCTGCCGGTCTCGGACCCGAACGACAAGACGAAGGGGGTCGACGCCTTCTACATCTCGCAGGCCATCCAGCGCTTCAACGAGGCGAACGGGGCCGAGGCGGCGATGGAGGTGATCCCCGGCGACCAGGAGCAGTTCGCCAAGTACCGCACCGCCAGCATCGCGAAGAACGGGCCGGACGTGATGATCATGTGGTCCGGCACCTACCTGCTGCAGATGAAGGACTTCCTCGAGCCGCTGGGCGACCACTTCTCGCCGGAGGAGCGGGCCCGGATCACCGGCTGGGAGGCGGTCAACCCCGAGTTCACCAAGGACGCCAAGGACATCTACGGCGTCCCCGCCGCCTCCGACGGCACCACCTGCGTCTTCTACAACAAGGAGATCTTCCAGAAGGCGGGGGTCGACCCCGAGGGCGGCTGGCCGAAGAACGCAACCGAGTTCTACGCCGCCCTCGACAAGCTCAAGGCGACGGGGGTCACCCCGCTGGCGCTCGACCAGACCGGCTTCGTCTGGCAGAGCCTCGCCTACTGGATGAGCCAGCAGATCAACGGCGCGCAGGGCGTCAACGAGCTGGTGGTCGGCAAGCGCAACTTCACCGACCCGGAGCTGGTCGCCGCCGCCGACGGCTGGATGAAGCTCGCCCAGTACACCGTCCCCGGCGCGGAGGCGATGGACACCGGCCAAGCCTACCAGTACCTCTTCCAGGGGCAGGCGGCGGCGACCACCGCCGGCTCGTGGATCATCAACGACGGGGTGAAGGCGCTCGGCGACAACTTCGGGATGGTCAAGATCCCCGACTTCGTCGAGACCGCGCCGATCGTCCACGGCGGCATCGGCGGCCCCGGCACCGCCTTCCTCGTCTCCAACTACTCCACCCGCAAGGACCTCGCAATCGACTTCATCAAGTTCCTGATGAGCAAGGAGGAGCAGCTGAAGAAGGCGGAGTCGGGCGAGGGCGCGATCCTCAACGTCACCGACGTCGACTTCAAGAACTACCCGAGCCCGCTCGCCGCCACCCAGCAGCAGTGGGCGAACGAGCCGAGCACCATCTTCTGGAACGACAACGTCTACCCGGCCGACCTGACGACCGAGATGCTCGCCCAGGCCCAGCTGGCGTGGACCGGCCAGCTCACCGCCGAGCAGTTCATGCAGGCGGTCAACGACAAGCGCGACGCGCTGCTGAAGGGCTAGGCGGCCGGCCGAGGGCGCGGGCGGACCGTGGCGACCGGCGGCGCGATCGGGCGGGGCCCGGCGGCCGGGGGGAGCGTCTCCCCCCCGGCCGCCCGCGCCGCGCCGCGCCTGACGCTGCGGCAGCGGGAGTCGCTGGCCGCCCTCGCCTCGCTCCTGCCCGCCTTCCTGCTGGTCGGGGTCGTCGTCTGGTGGCCGACGGCGCAGGCCTTCGCCCGCTCCGTCACCGACTGGAACGGGATGACGGCGCGGCTGGTCGGCCTCGCCAACTACCGGGCGATCCTCGGCAGCAACGAGTTCTGGACGGCGCTGCGGACCAACGTCGTCTTCGCCCTCGCCATCCCCGGCATCCTCGTCGTCTGCCTCGTCGTCGCCGTGCTGCTGTTCGAGCAGGTGCCGGGCTGGCGCTTCTTCCGCTCGGTCTACTACGTGCCGACCATCCTCTCGGCGGCGGTGGTCGGGATGCTGATGCGGATCCTGTTCGCCACCAACGGCCCGGTCAACAACCTGCTCGGCCGGGTCGGCCTCGCGTCGCTGCAGCTGCCGTGGCTGAGCACGGTGCCGACCGCCTTCGTCGTCCTGCTCTTCGTCTTCTACTGGCAGACGCTGGGACAGGGGGTGCTGATCTTCCTCGCCGCCCTCTCCGCCGTGCCGCAGGACCTGATCGAGGCGGCGACGCTGGAGGGGGCCGGCTGGTGGCAGCGGCTGGTCGGGGTGATCATCCCGCAGCTGGTGCCGGCGATCGCCTACTTCGTGGTCTTCAACCTCGTCTGGGCCTTCGTCGGCCTCTTCGCCATCGTCTACACCGTGACCGGGGGCGGCCCCGGCTACGGCACCACCTCGGTCGACCTCTACATCTACCGCAAGGCGTTCGAGCAGGGGCAGCTCGGCTACGCCTCGGCCCTCTCGGTCGTCCTCTTCCTGATCGTCCTCGTCATCTCGGCGGCGCAGGTGCGCCTCTTCGACCGCTACACGACGACGGACTGAGCGGTGCCCGCCCCCCGGCCCGACCGCGCGACGCGACCCTGAGGAGCCGACGATGCAGCGCGCGCACCACCCGCTGGTCCAGCTGGCGATCCAGCTCGTCCTCGCCGCGCTGGCGGTGGTCGCCCTCTACCCGATCGTCTTCATGGCCCTCAACGCCTTCAAGACCTCGCTGGCGTACATGACCAACCCGGTCGGGCTGCCGCCCGGCTTCTCCTACGTCGAGAACTTCCAGGCGATGGTCGTCCGCTTCGACGTGCTGCGCCTGTTCGCCAACACCGCGTGGTACATCCTGCTGGCGCTGCTCCTCTCGCACGCCGTCTCGGTTCCGGCCTCGTTCGCCCTCGCCAAGCTCGACTTCCCGTTCCGCGGCGCGCTGCGGACGGCGATGATCGCGACGATGATCGTGCCGGCGATCACCATGCTGGTCCCGGTCTACGTGATGCTGGCCAACTGGGGGATCGTCAACAGCTACTGGTCGGTGGTGCTGGTCTGGGCGGCGCTGGCGGTGCCCGGCAACGTCTTCCTGCTCAGCTCGCTGATGCGCGGCATCCCGCGCGAGGTTCTCGAGGCGGCCCGCACCGACGGCGCGGGCTACCTCGAGGCGCTGCTGCGGATCGTCCTGCCGCTCAGCCTGCCGGGGCTGCTGACAGTAACCATCTTCAACGTCACCACGTGGTGGAACGACCTGCTGATCCCGCTGGTCTTCCTCCAGTCGGACGAGACCAAGACGGTCACCGTCGCCGCGGCGACGATCATGGGCCGCTTCAGCCTCGACACCCCCCTGCTGCTGACCGGGCTCCTCTTCGCCTCCGTCCCCCCGATCCTCCTCTACGTCCTGCTGCAGGGTCAGATCCGGAAGGGGCTGGTGATCGGGGCGGTCAAGTAGCGGCTGGCGGCTAGGAGAGCGTCGCGCGCGGGGCCAGACGGAGCGGAAGACGCACAGCCCGTGCTCCCGCCAGCCGCCAGCCATCAGCCGCCAGCCGTCGTCACCCGTACCACTCCCGCAGCCGCTCGTGCCCCGGCATCGCGAAGACGCGGTCGAGCAAGGTCTCGGCCTGCTCCAGCGAGCGGGTCCACGGGTCCATCAGGACCAGTTCCAGCAGCCGCTCGCGGCTCCCCTCGTGCCAGGCGGCGAGCTCGGTCTCGACCGTCGCCACCCGGTCGCGCCGGATGAAGGCGACCACCGGCTCCGGCAGCGGCGCGGTGCGAATCCCCTGCACGCCGCCGGCGCTGACGAAGGCCGGGATCTCGACCGCGAAGTCGCGCGGCACGCCCGGCACGAACTCGCCCGTGTTCGGGACGTTGACGACCAGCTTCCGCTCGACGTCGCAGGCGATCGACTCGATCAGCGGCACCATCACCTCGCCCGACAGCTCCGGCGGGAAGACCTCGGTGACGCGGGCGGCGGGGTCGGCGGCGACCCGCTCGATCTCGGCCACCTCCTCCGCCCCGTGCCGGAAGTAGCGGTCCCACCACGCCTGCGGGTCCTCGTCCCAGCGCGCCTCGGTCGCGGCGTCGACGTGGTACCACCACGGCCACGAGCCGCCGCCGGGGGTGCAGGTGTCGCCGATCGGGAAGACGCCGAAGCGGCGGTAGAGGTCGACCGCCTGCCGCCCCATGTCGCCGCTCTTCGGCGCGGTCGGCCAGTAGGCCTCGGCCTCGGTCGCGATCCAGCGGTCGAGCAGCGGGAAGACGTCCTGACCGTCGTGGTGGCAGCGGGTCAGGAAGACGGAGTGGTTGACGCCGGGGATCTCGTAGGTCAGCCCCTCGCGGCTCAGGCCGAGCACGTCGGCCAGCCGGTAGACCCCGGCGAAGCCGTGGCAGAGGCCGACCATCTTGACCTGCGGGTAGCGGCGACCGAGGTCGGTGATCGCGGCGAGGACCGGGTTGGCCACTTGCAGATACCAGGCGTCGGGGCAGACCTCCAGCAGGTCGCGGACCACCTCGTCGAAGAAGCGGAGCTGGTAGGCGTTGACCCAGAACGGTTCGTCGTGCATCACGTGCAGGCTGCCGCCGAAGCGGTAGCCGAGCCCGCGCGCGACCTCCCACCCCTGCCGCAGCCGGTCGTAGCCGGTGACGAGGG
Source organism: Thermomicrobiales bacterium (assembly GCA_039809985.1). Lineage (GTDB taxonomy): Bacteria > Chloroflexota > Chloroflexia > Thermomicrobiales > UBA6265 > JAICJJ01. The sequence continues at coordinate 5,836 of JBDHWC010000135.1, forward strand.
CGGTGTTGACCACGAAGTCGCAGCCGGCCATGCAGGCCCGCCGGTCGGTCGTCTGCTCGACCGTCAGCCGGGCGCCCGACTCGTCGGCGTAGCGGCGGCAGAGCGTCGCGATCGCGTCGAGGCGCTCCCGGCTGACGTCCATCAGGCTGACGGTCGCCCCGGCGAGGTTCGGGGTCAGGCAGAGGTCGCGGACGAGGCTGAGCGAGAAGACGGCGCTGCCCGCGCCGATGATGCCGATCCTGGGGGGCATGCGATACTCCCGGCGCTCTGGCCGAAGTCCGGCGCGCCGTCTCGGGCGGGCGCGGACGCGTCGCGCCGCGGCCCCTGTCGCCGCGGCGCGGCGTCGATTGTCGCCGGAACGGCGGGCCGCGCAACCGACCCGCGGCACGGCCGCGCACCGGGGGGAGCCGACGGAATGCTGACGCTGGCGGGCAAATCGGCGATCGTCACCGAGGCGGCCTCCGGCATCGGGGCGGGCACCGCCGAGGTCTTCGCCGAGCTGGGCGCCGACCTCGTGCTGGTGGATCGCGACGCCACCCCACTCGCCGCCGTCGCCGAGCGGCTGGCCGCCCGCGGCGGCCGGGTCGCCACCTGCGCCGGGGACGTCGCCGACCCGGCCACCGCCGAGCGCGCGGTCGGCATGGCGCTGGAGCGCCACGGCAAGCTCGACGCGCTCTTCAACAACGCCGGGGTGATGATCAGCGGCGACTTCCGGGAGTGGGACCCGGCACGCTGGGACGGCCTGCTGGACGTCAACCTGCGCGGCATCTACCTCTTCTGCCGGGCGGCGGTGCCGCCGATGCTGGCGGCGGGGGGCGGCGCGATCGTCAACACCTCCTCGGTGATGGCGTTCCTGACCGAGCCGGGCTACGAGGCCTACACGACCTCGAAGGCGGGGATCGTCGGGCTGACCAAGGCGCTGGCGGTCTCCTACGCGGCGCAGGGGCTGCGGGTCAACTGCATCCAGCCCGGCTGGATCGACACTCCGATGAACCAGCGGCTGGCCGAGGAGCTGGGCGGCCTCGAGGCGCTGGCCCCGGTCATCGCCCGCCAGCAGCCGCTGCCGCGGATGATCTCGACCCGCGAGGTCGGCAACCTCGTCGCCTTCCTCGTCTCCGACCTCGCCCTCGCCGTCACCGGCGC
>JBDHWC010000136.1:0-6950 GCA_039809985.1 Thermomicrobiales bacterium
GCGGCGGCCCGCCCTGCCCGGACACCGGGTCGTAGCCGCCCGGATCGGCGGCCGGCGGCTGGGCCGCGGCGTGCTGCGCCCAGACCCGCCGGGAGTAGTCCCCGAAGAGGTCCGGGTTGGCGGCGAAGGGGCCGGGCGTGTTGGTCGCCGGGTCGAACGGCTGGCCGTAGTCCGGGGAGCCGCCGAACATCCCGCCGGCGGGGTTCCAGCCGCCGGACGGGCCGTCCTTGAACGCCGGGGGCACCGGCGGCTGCGACGGGTAGGATGGCACTTGGGCCGAGACCTGACCGGCCATCGCGAACGGGTTCTGCCCGGCGTCCGGGACGCCGGGGGCGGGGCCGACGCCGACCGAGCCGTCCTCGAACAGCCGGCCGCCCGGCGGCAGCGGCATCCCCGGCGGCGGCGGCACGGTGTCGTCCACGGTGCCGTAGCCGACCACGTTGCCGTTGGCGTCGTAGACCGGGCGGTAGTTGCCGTTGGGGCCGCCGTTGCCCCAGCCGCCCACGTCGAAGAGGGGTGCGCTCATGGTGTCCTTTCCTGCCTAGAAGACGCTGGCCTTGATCGGGCCGGAGCCGTACGCCGTCGGGTCGAGGCCGCGCTGGGCGGCCGACTGCTGGTAGAAGCGGCGCACCCAGTAGTCGGCCGCCGCCTGCGCCGCCTGCGGGTTGAGACTCTGGGTGTCGGTGGCGGAGCGGTGCTGCCGGGTCCACTGCTGCCGCTGCTTGCGGCCCATGCCGGCGGTCGGCGGCACCGAGTCGCGCACGTCGTTGCCGAAGACGGCCGGGCTGCCCCAGTTCGGCTGCGCCCCCAGCCAGTCGTAGAAGGTGGCCATCGGCTGGTCGATCTTCGCGCTGTTGAAGGCGTCCACCCAATTCTGGGCCTGTCGCTGGTAGAACGCGCCGAAGGGGTTGCTGGCGTCGGTGGTCAAGCCGGCGTGCTTGGCGAAGTAGTTGGGCAGCAGCTCCGGGTTGTCGCGGATCAGCTTCTTGCTGATGTCGTTGCCGGCGTTCGACCCCTGCACGCCGCCGTAGCCCGCGCTGCCGAGTTCGCCGAGGTTGGCGGCGTAGCCGGCCGGGTCGGGGTTCTTCGGCAGGCCGGTCACGGGGTCGAGGCCGTCGCCGTTGCCGCCACCGCCGCGCGGGCGGTTGGCGTGCTGGCCGCGGAAGGGGTTGCGCGGCTTGCGGGGCCGGGTCGGCGCGGGCGGGTCGGGGGCGGCGAAGGGGTTCCGGGGCGGCACGGCTTGGCTCCTAGCGGAAGATGCGGCTCATCACGTAGCGGTTGACGTTGGGGGCGTGGCGGGGGTTGCCGCGGATCGCCCGATTGCCCCAGCCGCGGATCAGGTCGTCGGCACTGGCTTGGTAGGCGGCGGCGGTCATCGGGTCGAGGTACCAGCCGCTGATCTGGCCGAGGGTGGAGCGGAAGGCGGATGCCGCCTGCGACGGGGTGTTCCACGACGGGTAGGTGCTGCCCTTCGGCTGGCTCTTGCTGGTGGGGTTGAACTGCTGGCCGAGCGCGCTCTTGCCGCGCACCGCGCCGAGGTTCTGGGAGGACTGGAAGAAGCCGGGGAGGCCGCCCCGCGCCCCCATCGCCCGCTGGTAGAGGTCGGCGACGGCGTTGGTGTACGCGCCGGGCTTGGCGTTCTTGGAGCGGCCGAGGGTGGTGAGGGAGGCCATCGCCCCGACCGGCATCTCGGCGAGGGCCTTGCCGCCCTCGGAGTTGGTGTTGAAGCCCGGCACGGCGTCGGGCAGCACCCACTCGGGGTTGGACCAGATCGTCTGGTTGAGGGTGGCCTCGTTGTAGCCGGACTTCTTGGCGAAGCCGGAGAGGCGGCCGGGCGGGTCGTCCTTCCACCACGGCTGCGGCTTGTACGGCTGGTAGCCGGAGCCGCCGTAGGAGGAGTAGCCGGAGGAGCCGCCGGGCATCAGGTTGCCGGTCAGCTTGTTGCGCCACGCCCAGTAGAGGGAGCGGTTGGAGGTGCCGCCGGAGCCGCCGGAGGGGCCGCCGGAGAAGCCGCCGCCCTGTGCCGGGGCGCGGGTGTCGGGGGCGGAGCGCGCCCCCCACGCGCCGGCCGCCGCGCCGGAGGTGGCGGTGGCGGTCTTCTGGGAGCCGCCGCCGCCCTGCCCGGCATACCGCTGGGTGACGGACTGCTGCCAGTCCTGCATCGCCTTCAGGCGGTCGGCCCCGCTCTGGCCGGAGCCGGAGCCGCCGCCGAAGGACTGGCCGCCGAACGAGGAGGAGCCGCCGAGGGCGCGGCTGACGTACTCGTCCTGCGTGGTGCCGTTGGGGTCGTCGGCGGGGAAGTAGACGTTGCGGAGGGCGGCGTCGTAGGAACCGTACTGCTGGACGCCTTGGGCGAGGATGGCCGCGCCGAGGCGGAGGTTGCCCATCGGGTCGTAGGGGTCGGCCCCGATCTGCTGCGCCAGCCCGCCCCAGATGTCGGGCTTGACCTGCATCAGGCCGACGCTCGGGCCGCCGCCGTAGCCGTCGCTGCCGCGGTAGGCGTTGGGGTCGCCGCCGGACTCGATGCCGACCATGTTGGCGAGGACTTGGGGATCGACGCCGAACTCGGCGGCGGCCTGCCCGATCATGGAGCCGAGGTCGCCGCCGCCGGAGGCCTGCTTCATCTGGGCGGGCTGGTCGCTGCCGGTGTCGTACCAGTTGCCCTGCGCGTCCTGATGGCCGACGAGCATCCCGTCGCGGTAGACGTAGGTGACGCCGAGGACCGGGTCGTACTGGGTGGTCTCCACCTAGGTGCCCATCGGCCTGCCGCCGTCGGTGCCGGGCGGCATCCCCATGCCGGGCAGGCTCATCCCCTGCGCCATGACGGGGGAGCCGCCGGAGGGGCCGCGGTCGTAGTAGGGCTGGGGGGGCGGCGGGGTGCCGGGGGCGGGGCCGAGGTCGGAGCCGGGCGGCATCCCCGGCAGGGGGCCGTCCTCGGGCGGCGGCATCCCGTCCTCGGCCATCTGGCCCTGCATCCGGGCGTCGGCCATCCGGGCGCCCATCATCGAGGCGATGAACTGGGCGCGGTCGGTGAGGTCGCGGAAGGAGGCCTCGTCGCCGCGCTGACGCGCCTCGGCCGCTTGGTCGCCCAGCCATTCGAGGAAGCGGGCCTGCTTGAACTCGGGCACGTCGTCGAACTGGTCGATCTCGATCCGCTTCAGCATCGCCTCGGGGTCGTTGGTGATGCCGGTCATCTTGATGATGCTGCGCTTGTCGATGACGCCCATGGAGTTGACGATGGCGAGGCCGTTGGCGAGTTGGGCGAGGGAGGAGAGGTTGACCTTCTGGAGGTTGACCTTGACCCGGATGCCGGTGCGCCGCAGCACGTCGGGGGTGACGGTGTGGACCTTGGAGGTGCCGAGGCGGGGGTTGGCGGCGCGGGCGGGGATGGGGAGGCCGCCGTCCATGGCGGGGATCACCGCGCCCCAGTCGCGGAGCAGGGCGAGCCGCTTCTCGATCCGCTCGGCGGCCCAGTCCTCGATGACGGCGACGAGTGGGGTGAACTTGTCCCAGCCGGACTGCTGCATGATGTCCATGGCGGAGCCGGAGGTCTGGGGGGGGGCCTGCCCGTTGAGGACGCCTTGGGCCATGGAGGTGAGGCGGTTCTGCTGGGACATGCCGAGCAGGGGCTGGATGACGGCTTGGTTGACCTCGGGGGTGAAGGCGGAGAGGGTGTCGCCGGCCCCGATGCGGTTCACCTCGCCCTCGGCCATGGACGGCTCCACGTCGAGCAGGTTCATCGACACGGCGTCCTGCTGGAGGACCATGGCGGGGTTGAGGGTGCGGCGGAAGGCGGTCTGGAGGACCGCGCCGATCATCTCGTCCTGTTCGTGGCCGGCGACGCGGTGCCAGAGGAACGGCTCGGCCATGCGGGCGATGTCGAGTTCGCGGCCCGCGCCGCCGGAGCCGGAGAGGAGGTTCTCGCCGTTGGCGAGGTTGGCGGCGTCGGGGCGGGCGACGTGGCCGGCCTGCCCGGCGCAGAGGTAGCGGACGGTGAAGGGATTGCGGCCGTAGCCGTGCTCGAAGGTGGCGACGTGCTGGCCGTCGAGGCAGACGACGGTCCAGTGGTCGTCCCAGTACTCGACGACGCGGCCCTGCGAGCGGGGGTCGTCGCGCTCGTCGTCGTCGCCGCGGATGCGGCGCACCTTGCGCTCCACCTTGCCGTCGCCGGCGTCGAAGTTGCCGACGACATCCAGCGGGTCGGCGTCGTAGACGCGGTAGACGGCCTTGAGGCCGCGCTTGCCGGCGAAGACGGGGAAGACGGTGTTGGGGTCGATCAGCCGCATGTCGAGGCCGATCTCGTCGTCGTCGAGGTCGAGGCCGTCGAAGCCGGCGAGCATGCCGCAGACGGCGTCACCGGCCACGGCGGCGCGGTAGGTGCCGCGGCCGGCGCGGGCGTGCTGGCGGGTTTCGACCTCGACGGAGTAGGCGGCGGTGTCCTCGGTGGCGGCGGCCTCGTCCTGGTCCACCATGTCGCGGTAGAGGACCTCGACCTGCCAGTCCATCGCGCCGACGACGCGGACGGCGGCGTGGTGCTCGTCGTGCAGGTCGGAGGAGTGCCACGGGTCCATCTCGCCCCGATCAGCCATCTCCCGGTGGGCCTCGAAGAAGACGTTGACCTCGCCGGCGATCCGCTTCAGGTAGTCGGACTGGCGGGTGAGGCGGGTGCGGTGGAGCTGGGCCTGAAGCTCGGCGTCGGCGATCACGTCGTCGGGGTCGGGCTTGGGCGGCTTCTTCCAGCCGGGCTTGCGCTTGGGCCCGACCGGGATGAGCGGCAGCGGCTCGGGGGCGGCGAACGGGTCGGCCGGCCCGGCGAGCGGGTCCGCGGGGGCGGCGTCGGCGGCGAACGGGTCCATCAGACTCCTATCGGGGCGGACCACTGCGTCCCGGCGCTCGGCCCGGCCTTGAGCCGGGGCCGGTCCATGCCGAGGCTGGCGTAGACGGAGAGGTACTCGGCGGCGGTGACGAGGTGCGACCACTGGTCGTGGACGGGGGTCGGCTCGGAGGTGGCGTTGGGGGTCTGCTTGCGGAAGCGGTAGTGGAGGTGGGCCTCGCGCAGGCGGCGGACGCCGGGGGTGTCGGCGAACTCGGAGCGCATCAGCACCTGCCGGTGGGCGAGGCGGCGCACGTCGTGCCGGTTGCGGAGTTGAATCTCGCGGTAGATGGGGGCGATGGGGCGGGGTGTGGGGGCGTCGAGGCCGTCCTTGCGCAGCCGCTCGGCCTCGCGCTTGCGCAGGCGCAGCGACTCGGTGACGAGGCGGTCGTGGAAGGAGAGGCCGGAGGCGTCCTTGTTCGCGCCGGTGGGGTCCATGAAGTAGCGGACGCGGTCGGGGGACCACGAGAGGGAGCGGGTCCACTCCATGACCTGATGGTCGCGGGCGTTGAAGTCCTCGGGCCGGACCTTGGCGAGGGGGTCGGCGGGGTCGGGCTCGAGGCCGGTGAGGATGTGGGCGTAGAACTCGGCCGGCTTGAGGTTGCGCTCGTAGGTGTCGATCCAGCGGATGGTGGCGTTCATGTCGCCGCCGACCGGCTGGGCCCAGACGATGGCGGTGTCGTCGGCGCGGCCGGGGTCGATGCCGGCGAGGACCAGCGGCAGGGCGTCGTCGTAGGCGGCGTCCACCCACGGCACGTCCTCGGCCATGGCGTAGACCTGCGTCTCGGGGTTGTGGGGGAGGCGGAGGTACTCGCGCTGGAAGCCGTTGGTGTCGCCTTTCTCGCGGAACCGCCGTTCCTCGCGCTCGCGCCACTCGTCGTCGTAGTAGGGGTTGAGGAACCAGTCGAGTTCCCAGCAGTCCTCGGGCCGCTCGATCTTCTTGGCGTGCCACATCACCCACCAGTCGTCGCCTTCCTCGAGGGACTCGGTGGACCCCATGACGAGGCAGTCGGTGGTGGGGGAGAGGGTGGCGGCGGTGCGCAGGAGGTCGGGGATGAAGGCGGACTCGTCCACGAAGACGACGGTGGAGCGCATGCCGCGCCCGGCCTTGGCGGTGGTGGGCTGGCCGACGATCTGGGCGACGCCGCCGGGGTGGTGGATGACGTTCTTGTGGCGGTGGTCCTTGCGCGCCCAGCCCTCGGGGACCATCCACGGCGGCAATCGGTCGAGGTTGAAGAGGTACTTGCCGAAGATGGAGGCGAGGTCGTTGGGGCGGTCCACCATGTCCTCGTTGCGGGAGACGCAGAGGACGGCCCAGTCGTGCCAGAGGAACATGGGGAGGGTGGCGGCGGTGAAGTTCCACGTCAGGCCGAGGCCGCGGGCCTTGGACTGGAGGATTTCGCGCGGCTCGGGGTCGGCGACGGCGGCGAGGAGGTGGTCGTTGACCTGCACCTGCCACGCCATCTGGGTGAAGGGCTTGACCATCGGCTCGCCCTTGCGGGGGCGCGGCTCGTGAATCCAGCCCCAGAGGGTGACGAAGCGGTTGGGGTCGGCCTTGCAGAGCTCGATCTCGACGGCGCGGGCGCGGGTGGAGGCGGCGCACTGCTTGTGGAGGTGCTGGCGGTAGGCCTCGACCTCGGCGCGCCAGCGGAACCAGTCGCCGCGCCATCCGGAGGCGACGGAGCCGGTCTCCTTGGCGGGGTCCCAGCCGGGCACGAGGTCGAGGCCGACCGGGGCGAGGGTGGGGATGCGGGCGTCGCCGCCGACGAGGGCCATCTAGGGGGCGTCCTCGTCGTCGGCGGCGGGGTGCCAGAGGTCGGGGAGGTCCGCGAGGCGGCGGTTGTAGTCGTGCAGGTCTCGGCGGACGGCGCGGACGGCACGAACGTGCTCGTCGGTCCAGCGGGAGCCGCGGCCGGCCCCGAGCGGGGGGGGCACGACGCCGACCTTGACGTACCAGTAGAGGGTGCGGACGGCGATGCCGCCCTCCGTCGCCACTTGCTGGGCCGTGTACATCCCCGTCCTCCCCCGTGGCGAGTCAAGCAGGGAACGTGACATGGGCCATGTCACGTTCCGGGCG
>JBDHWC010000137.1:0-6877 GCA_039809985.1 Thermomicrobiales bacterium
GGCCGCCAGACCGCGCCGCCGTCGGCGAGGCCGGTGGGCGCCTGCTCGGGCGCCTCGGCCGCCGCGCCGCGGTGGAGGAAGGCCCAGAAGACGACGCTGAGGAGGGCGACGTCGTAGAGCGCCCAGAGGATGTTGAAAAGGAGGGGCACCCGGTCCTCGGCGTCGCCGACCGCCAGTTTCGCCATGCCGACCGCGATCGCGAGGACGAGGGCGGCGGCGGCGGCGAGCTGCCAGCGGATGATCGCCAGCGGGGCGTTGCCCTGCCGCTGCTTCGGGGTGACGACGAAGTCGAGCCGACGGCCGAACCAGGTGTTGCCGACGGTGGAGACGAGCGCCTCGATCCAGACCGGGAAGAGGGCGAGGTTGAACTGCTGGCCGCGCCACGTCGAGAGGCCCCAGCTGACGACGACGAAGAGGAGCTGGTTGGCGACGAGGTACGGCAGCAGGTGGAGCAGGAACTCGCCGGTGTAGGCCTCGACCGGGGTCCAGCCGAAGAGCAGGAAGAGGATCGGGGCGGCGAGATAGACGAGGGCGACGACGCCGAACAGGTAGCTCCACATCGTCGAGAAGTACATCATCCGCTGCGGCAGGGCGAGGCCGGGGTAGGTGAGCGGGTTCTCCCGCAGCATCACCTGCAGGGTGCCCTGCGCCCAGCGCAGCCGCTGCTGCATGGCGGCCCGCAGGTCCTCCGGCGCGAGGCCGTGGGCGAGGATGTTCGGGTGGTAGACGGAGGTGTAGCCGAGCGAGTGGAGCCGCATCGCGGTCGAGAGGTCCTCGGTGACCGAGATGGTCGAGAGCGGCATCACCGGCACCGCCTCGTGCGAGCGGTCGACGTCGACGTGGATCAGCAGGTCGCGGATCGGGCCGATCTCGCGCAGCGGGGAGTGCTCGCGCCCGGTCAGCTCGACCAGCGCGGACTCGTCGACGCGCGCGGCCGGGGCGGGCGCGTCGTCGCCGTCCCGGTCGAGGTCGACGACGGTGCGGGCGGCGTCCTGCGCCCGGCGCTGGAAGCGGTAGGTGACCTCGGCCAGCGGCTCGCCGTCGCGCATCTCGCGGCGCGCGGCCTCGACCGCCTCGCGCACCATCGCCACCGCGGTCTGGGAGCGGTGGTCGCCCTGCTTGCGGAGCTGGCGCTCGGCCGGGCTGAGCGAGCGGTCGGCGGCGTCGAGGAAGGCGTGGATCTGCCCCTCGAGCTCGCGGGCGTAGTCGACGAGGCCGGCGTAGACGAGGGCGTCGCGGCGCAGCACGGCGTTGGAGCCGCAGAAGAAGGAGGCGTTCCAGCCGTCCTTGGCCTCCTGGATCGGGCCGTAGAAGAGGGGGGCCTGACTGCCGAGCGGGTCGCCCGGCGGCACGTTCTCGAACCACTGCGGGGTCTGGACGAAGGCCACCTTCGGGTCGCGGAAGTAGCCGAGCGTCTCGTCGAGGATGCCGGGCAGCGGCTTCTGGTCGGCGTCGAGGATCAGGACGAACTCGCCGCTGGTCTGGTTCAGGGCGTTGATCAGGTTGCCGGCCTTGGCGTGCCGCTCCTTGCCGTCCCACTCCTCGGAGCGGGTCAGGTAGCCGCACTGCTCCTCGGCCGTCATCGCCCGCATGGCGGGGTCGTTGCCGTCGTCGCAGACGTAGACGCGGGCCGGGTGGCGGACCGCCAGCGCGGCCCGGACCGTCTTGCGGACGACCTCGACCGGCTCGTTGTAGGTGGTGATGAAGACGTCGACCGTTTCGTCGCCGCGCTTCAGCGGGTAGGCGTAGCGGCGGCGCCACCGCCACATGCCGACGCCGAAGAACGTCGTGCCGACGAAGCTGTAGGTCTCGGCGGCGAGCAGCAGGAAGGCGAGCGGCCAGAAGTGCCAGTTGATCGACGAGGAGTAGCGCCACGCCAGGTACCACGCCCCGAGCCCGAGGTTGGCCAGGACCAAGGTCCGGATCGCCAGCTGGCGCACCCGCGCCGACTGGATCGCCCGGGCCCGGGACGACTCCGACGGCCGTTCGGCGTCGACGAGAACGTCGGTGGTGACGGCCATCTAGCGCCTCGCCCCCGACTCGTCCGCAACGCGGCAGCGGGAGCCGCTCGGCGGGTCGGACACGACCCGTCCCAAGCTGTCGGCGATGTCCATCCCTTCCCCAACCCCCGTCGTTCGGGACCGCGCGCCGTCGGCACGTCCCGGCTCGCCCCCACGCGCTCTCCCCAGTGCGCGCGGGGACGGGTGGTGCCGGAATCTGCCGGGAACCGACGCGTGCTTGCCGAACGTGCCCGCTCTCGCGGCCCGCCGCGAGGACGCGCGGCTTCCCGACCGCGCCCCCTCGCACCCTCCCGTTCCCGGCCAGTATAGGGGAAGCGGGGCGGAATTTGTTCGTACGTGGCCGCCCGGGCGTCGTCGGCTCGGGCCGGGGGCGGAAGCAGGCGACGGATTGGCCCCATGCGGGCTCGGCGGCTCGGTCGTGCGGCTCGTCGTCGCGGGTCGGTCGCCGCGAGCGGCTCAGTCGCCGTCGCCGAGGCTGGCGGCCCATTTCGGGCTCCGCACCACCTCGGAGAAAGCCGCCTTCGTCACCTTCGACGCGGAGGCGCGCCAGTTCTGCTCGTTGCCGCCGGCCACCCGCTTGTCCTGGTCGAAATAGGTCGCGACGGTGACCAGCGGCAGCCGGTCCGGGATCTGGGAGAGGAAGCCGTTGCGGATCCAGTCGGCCTTGTCGTCGCCGCGGCCGGGGCAGGCGGTCTCGGCGATCAGCAGCGGCTTGCCCGGGTGGGCGGCGGTCAGCGCGTCGTAGGTCTCGCCGAAGACCTCGGCCAGCGTCTGCCAGGGGTGGACCGGGCCGTCGGCGTTCTTGTCGGCCGCCCAGTTGTAGCCGGCCATGCCGATCCAGTCGACCACGTCGTCGCCGGGGTAGAGGTCGGCGAGCGGGGCGGAGCCGGTGTAGAGGACGTTGGGGCACCAGACCCAGCGGACGTTGCCGGCCCCGGCCTGCGCGAAGCGGTCCCGCAGGTGGCGCCATGCGTCGACGTAGTCGGCGGCGCGGTTGTCCTCGGCGTCGCGGGCGGCGCCCCACGGGTACCAGTCGCCGTTCATCTCGTGGGCGAAGCGGAGCCAGACGGGGCTGCCCCAGCGGGCCATCCCCTCGGCCCAGTCGTCGACGTAGTCGTCGTGGTCGCCGTCGGCGATGGCGCGCAGCGAGAAGGCGGGCTGGTTCGGGCCGGCGGCGGGGTCCCACGGCTCCCACGTGACCATCGGCGCGGCGTGGTGGGCGACCGTCCGGTCGAGCAGGTCGGCGTCGAACCGCCGACCGCCGTCGCCCCACGCCTGGAACCACATCACGAGCCCGGGGTAGCGGCCGTAGGCTTTCTTGACCTGCTTGAACGCCTTGCCGGTCCACGGCAGGTTCGCCCGGAAGATGCCGACGACGCGGGGGTCGGCGTCCGCGCCGGCGGCGGCCCCGCCGTGGCCGCCGCCGCGGCCACGACGCTTGGCGCGCGCGGGGGCTTCGGGCAGGAGGCTCGCGGCGGTGGCGGCGGGCAGTCCGGCGAGGAGCGCCCGGCGGGTGGCGGTGGTCGGCATCGGGTTCGGCCCCGGTCGGGTGCCGGCCGTCGGCGGGACGGGGCCGGGTCGGGTCGGCAGCGGCCGCCGCGGGGCGGCCGAGACTGCGGCACAGTGTTCCACGCGGGGCGGGGCGGCGGCAACGCGGCCGGTTCCGGCAGGGCGGCCGGGCGGCCCGGTCAGGCCGTCCGCCGGGAAACGCATCAGTGCATCGCCGGGAATTGCATCAATGCACCATGGGGAAACTTGAAGGCTGCCGGGGGCAAACCTATCGTGGCGGGGCGCACGATCGGGGGCCGCCATCGCGACCGCCCCCGGCGACGGCGCACGTCCCGCTCGCCGGCCGCCGGGCCGGCTCCCGAGGAGGCATTCCGTGTCCGAGGACCAACTGCAACGCGTCTGGCAGAACTCGCGGCGGGTGGCGGCCGGGCGCTTGTCGCGCCGGCTGTTCGTGCAGGGGGCGGTGGCGCTCGGGATCGCGGCCCCGGCGGCGCTGGAGCTGGTGCGGCAGGCGGAGGTCGCGGCCCAGTCGGCGACGCCTGAGGCCGGCGCGGCGGTGGTGCCGACGGGCGGCACCGAGGGGCAGACGCGCGGGGCCGGCGGCGAGCTGAAGCTGCTGCAGTGGCAGGCGCCGACGACGCTCAACATGCAGCTCGCCGGCAGCTTCAAGGACCAGCTCGCCTCGGCCCTCGTCACCGAGCCGCTGATCCACTTCCTGCCCGACGCGACGCCGGTGCCGGGCTTGGCGAAGGTGGTGCCGTCGCTGGAGAACGGGCTGGTCTCGCCCGACTTCCTGACGGTCACCTACCCGCTGCTGGAGGGCGTCACCTGGAGCGACGGCGAGCCGTTCACGGCGAAGGACGTCGTGTTCACGTGGAAGTGGGTGACGGACCCGGCCAACCAGTCGCCGAACGCCGCGCTCTACGACGGGATCGAGAAGGTCGAGGCGGTCGACGACCACACGGCAAAGATCACGTTCAAGCAGCCGCAGCTCGGCTGGAACAGCTACTTCTCGTCGTCGCAGAGCGGCGGCATCCTGCCGGAGCACGTGCTGGGCAAGCCGGGGTCGAACGACGCCTTCTCGACCAAGCCGATCGGCACCGGGCCGTACGTGGTCGACGCCTTCGAGCCGAACGACAACGTCCAGTACTCGGCGAACCCGAACTACCGGGAGCCGAGCAAGCCGTACTTCGCGACGGTGAACCTGAAGGGCGGCGGCGACGCGGCCTCGGCGGCGAAGGGCGTGCTGCAGACGGGCGACTGGGACCTCGCGTGGAACCTGCAGGTCGACCCGAAGGTGCTGAAGCCGATGGCCGAGGGGGGCAAGGGCGACCTGGTGATCGTCCCCGGCACCGGGGTCGAGTTCCTGGCCATGAACTTCTCCGACCCGAACAAGGAGGTCGACGGCCAGCGGTCGCAGTGGCAGACGCCGAACCCGACGCTGGGCGACAAGGCGGTGCGGCAGGCGATCGCGCTCGGGATCGACCGGAAGGCGATCTCGGAGAACTTCTACTTCGGGGAGCCGGGCGAGCCGCCGACCTCCAACATCCTGCTCGGGATCGCCGGGGCGACCTCGACCAACACGTCGTGGGAGTTCAACCCGGAGAAGGCGAAGCAGGTGCTGGAGGACGCCGGCTGGAAGCTGAACGGGGACGTGCGCGAGAAGGACGGCGTGCCGCTGAAGCTGACCTACGCCACGACCTCGAACAGCGACACCCGGCAGCGGACGCAGGCGCTGATCAAGAGCAACCTGGCCGACATCGGGATCGACGTCGACCTGCTGCAGATCGACGCCGGCACCTTCTTCGACACCTCGGCCGGCAACGACCAGAACATCTACCACATGTACTGGGACATGCACGAGTACGCGTGGAGCCCGGCCGGGCCGTACCCGCTGTCGTACATGCTCCGCTGGGTCAGCCACAACGGGGAGAACATCCCGCAGAAGGAGAACGGCTGGTCGCAGGTCGACGAGGAGCGCTACAACAACCCGGCCTACGACGCGCTCTACGACGAGGCGGCGAAGACCACCGACCCGAAGCGGGCCAACGAGCTCTTCATCCAGATGAACGACATGGTCGTCGACGACGTGGTGCTGGTGCCGCTGGTGCAGCGCGCCTCCGAGAAGTACGCGATCAGCAAGCGCCTGAACCACGACAACATCGCGGCCGGCCCGTTCGAGGCGCTGTACTGGAACATCGCGAACTGGAACGAGAAGACGGAGTGAGGTCGCGGCGGGCGGCGGGGATCACCCCGCCGCCCCCTGGCCGCCCGGCATCGCCCCGCCGTAGCGGTCGCTGTCGCAGACCTCCCGGAAGGCGGCCTCGTTGCCGGCGGAATGGTCGACCGCCCAGCTCCGCTCCTTGTCGAGGTTGAAGTAGGTGACCGCCTTCACCTTCGGCATCGCCTTCGGCACGCCGGCGAGGAAGCCGTCGCGGATCCAGGCGCTCTTGTCGTCGCCCGAGCCGGCGCACGCGGTCTCCGCGATCAGCATCGGGCGGCCCTTGCCGGCGAGCGACTTGTAGGTCGGCCCGAACAGCTGGCCGACGCTGAGCCAGTCGGCGTCGCCCGCGGCGGCGGCCCAGTTGTAGCCGTCCATGCCGATCCAGTCGACCCAGCCGTTGCCCGGGTAGAGGGGGCCGAGCGGCGCGCTGCCGGGGTACTTCACGTTCGGGCACCAGATCCAGCGGACGTTGCGCGCCCCGCGCTCGCGGAAGATGCCGACCACGTGCCTCCACGCCGCGACGTAGTCGGCGGCGGTGTTGCCGTTGACGCCGCCGCCGACCGCCCACGGGTACCAGTCGCCGTTCATCTCGTGCGCGAAGCGGAGGTAGACCGTGCCGCCCCAGTCGCGCAGGCCGTCCGCCCAGCCGGCGACGTAGTCGTCGTGCCGGCCGTCGGCAATGGCCCGCAGCGCGTAGTCGGGCTGGCCGACGCCCGCGCCCGGCTTCCACGGCTCCCACGTGATCTCGGGCACCGCGCCGACCGCGACGACGCGGTCGAGCAGGTCGGGGTCGAGCTTCCGGTTGTCGCCGCCCCACGCCTGGAACCACATCACCAGCGCCGGCGCGCGGCCCCACTGGCTCTGGAAGGCGCGGAGCTTGTCCGCGGAGCCGGGCACCCGGTCCTCGAAGACGCCGAGGGCGAGGAGGCTGCCCTTGCCCCGCTTCCCGCCGCGCTTGCGACGAGAGGCCCGGACGGTCGCGGCGTCCGAGCGGGCAGAGTGGCCGGGGCGGTTGCGCCCGCGCTTGCCGCGTCGCTTGCGGACCGGCGTCCGCACCTCGCTGTTGGCGGCGGCCGGGCGGGCGGCGCCCACGGCGGCCACGACGGCGGCGAGCGCCGCGAGC
>JBDHWC010000138.1:0-6779 GCA_039809985.1 Thermomicrobiales bacterium
ACACCCGGCGGCGCGCTCGACGGGCCCGGAGTCGAGCAAGCGCTGGCGCTGGCGCTGGCTCCGCGAACGCTGGCGACGGCCGACGCCCCGGTTGCGCCGGCGTCCCCCGCGCCCCGTCCCGGGTCGGACCGGTTCCACCTCTCGCCGCGCGAACTCGACGTGCTCGCCCTGCTGGCGGAGGGGCGCACCGACCGGGCGATCGCCGACGCGCTGTTCATCGGCCACCGCACGGTGGCGACCCATGTCACGAACATCCTGAACAAACTCGGCATGGAGACGCGCACCGGGGCCGCGACCTTCGCCGTGCGGCACGGCCTCGTCTGACCGGGGACCGACCCGTCTCCCCTCGCAACCAATGGTGCGAGCAAACGCCCTCTTCACGCGCGGGAAGACCGCAGCGCCGCCCCGTCGTCCTGCCCGTCGACGGGCCAAGGTCACCCGCGCGTCTCGGCACCGCCTGCTCGAACGGAACCCGCCGTCATGGGACGCCCGCTCTCGCGATTGGCATCACGACATGAAAATGTGCCGCCCCAAGGCGGCTGTCCTCGTCACCGGGGCCGGGGCAGTCCGCACCGGCCGACGGTGGCGGCCGGCGACCCCTGCCGACTCCCCCGTCCGGCTCGGAGAGACCTCCGGTCCCCCGCGCGGGGGGCCTAGCCAGCGGTCGGACGTGGTCGGCCCCCGCACGCCCGGCCCCGTTCCGGCCCGGTTGGAATCGCTGCCGGGCCCATTGCCGCCGGATTCTCAAACGGTCACGGAGTGAATCCCCCACCGTCTCGACTCCCCGATCCCCGACCCCCGACTCCCCGACTTCTCGACTCCCCGCCTTCTCGACTCCCCGACTCCCCGACTTCTCGACTTCTCGACTCAAAGAAGCGGCAGCTCGATCTCGCGCCCCTCGGCGATCGAGCGGTCGGCGGCGAGGCCGACCTCGAGCGAGCGGCGGGCCTGCCGGCCGTCGACCAGCGGCGGCTGGCCGGTGGCGGCGCAGAGCAGGAAGTGGTCGGTCTCGGCCCGGATCGCGCCGGCGAGCCGGCCGTTCATCTCCGGCCAGTGCCGGGTGTCGGGCAGCTTCCAGCCGTCGGCGTCGACGCCGTAGACGTTCATCGGGGTGAAGTCGAGCGAGACGACGCCGTCGGTGCCGATCACGTTCATCTCGACGTCGCCGAAGCCGCCCCACGCGGCCGGCGTGGTCCAGTCGGCCCAGCCGTTGGTGAGGCCCCAGCCGCTCTCGACCACGGCCAGCGCGCCGTCGGCGAAGTCGGCGGTGATCCACGTGAAGTCGGCGACGCCGAGCTGCTCGAAGACCTTGCCGCGCAGGGCGCGGGCGCTGACCTTGACCACGTCGGCGGGGTGGTACCAGAGGATCTGGTCGAGGTCGTGGACGGCGAGGTAGTTGATCACCGTCGTCCGGCCGCCGAGCCGCTGCCCCTCGGCGAGGATGCCGTTGCGGCGGCCGTAGCCGCTGAGGAAGCGGCCGAGCTGCCCGGCGGCGACGGCCTGCTGGATGCGGGCGTAGGCGGGCTCGAAGCGGAGGATGTAGCCGACCATCAGCATGACGCCGGCGTCGTCGCAGGCGGCGATCATCGCGTCGGCATCCTCGAGGCTGGCGGCGATCGGCTTCTCGACGAGGACGGCGCAGCCGGCCTTCGCCGCCGCGACCACGGCGTCGCGGTGGAGCGGCTCCGGGGTGGCGACGACGACGGCGTCGAGTCCTTCCTTGGCCAGCATCGCCTCGACGCTGGGGTAGGCGGTCGCGCCGAACCGCTCGGCGGCGGCGTTGGCCCGGCCGCTGTCGGGGTCGGCGACGGCCGCCAGCGTGCCGAAGCCGCTCTCGGCCACCGACCGGGCGTGCAGGCCGCCCATGAAGCCGGTGCCGACGACGCCAACCCGAACTCGGTCCATGGTGCTCCCCCCTGCGCGTGCCCCGGTCCGCCGGGGCGGTTGGTTCGGACGGTCAGGCGCCGGCCCGGCGGCCCGGCTGGTGGACGCACGCCTCGGTGGCGCGGTCGAAGACGAAGGCGTTGCCCCAGTCGAAACGAGCGGCGACCGGGTCGCCGATGCGGAACAGGTGCGAGGTGGGGGTCACAGCCCGCAGTCGCTCGCCGCCGGCGGCGAGTTCGTACAGCACCTCGGTGCCGAGGATCTGGCGGGTGTAGACCTCGGCCCGGAGCAAGCCGGGGCCGTCGCCGGGCGGCAGCACCTCGACGTGCTCGGGCCGGATGCCGACCCACGCGCCGTCGGCCCGCTCCCCGAGCCGGGCGGCGATCGGGGCCGGCACCGGGGCGGACCACGAGCCGTCGGCGAGGAGCGTCGCGCCGCCGGCGGCGGCCCGGGCCTCGACCACGTTGATCGGGTGGGCGCCGATGAACTTGGCGACCCAGAGGTTGACCGGGGCCTCGTAGAGGTCGAGCGGGTGGCCGAGCTGGACGATCCGGCCCTCGCTCATCACCGCGATCCGGTCGGCGATGGCCATCGCCTCCTCCTGATCGTGGGTGACGAAGACCATCGTCGTCTCGACCTCGCGGTGGATGCGGACCAGCTCGGCCCGCATCTGGCGGCGGAGGGCGGCGTCGAGGCTGGAGAACGGCTCGTCGAGCAGGAAGAGCTGCGGCCGGCGGACGAGGGCCTTGGCGATGGCGACCCGCTGCCGCTGGCCGCCGGAGAGCTGGTGGATGCGGCGGTCGAGCAGTTGCTCGATGCCGAGGATGCCGGCCACCTCCTGCGTGCGCTGGTCGATCACCGCGCGTTGCACCTTGCGGGTCTTCAAGGCGAAGCCGATGTTGTCGCGGACGTCGAGGTGCGGGTAGAGCGCGATCGACTGGAAGACCATCGCGATGTCGCGCTCCTCCGGGGGCACGCGGTTGACCACGCGCTCGCCGAAGGTGATGGTGCCGCTGGTCGGCTGCTCAAGGCCGGCCAGCATGTTGAGGGTGGTCGTCTTGCCGCAGCCGGAGGAGCCGAGGAGGACGAGCAGCTCGCCCGACTCGATGGCGAGGTCGAGGCCGCGGACCGCCTCGAAGGTCTCGAAGCGTTTGGTGACGTTGTCGAGCCGGATCGCGGCCGGGCTGACGGGGGATGCCATCGTTCGCACGTCCTCCGAGCGCTACAAGGGGTCGACGAGGTTCAGGCTGCGGATCCGGCGCTGGAAGAGGTAGGCGAGGATGGCGGGCGGGATGATGGCGATGATCGAGGCGGCGGCCATCTCGTTCGGCTGCGAGACCTGGAAGAACATCGTCGCCAGCGCCGGCGGGAAGGTCTGGGCCCGGGAGCCGGCGGCGAGGATCTGGGAGAAGGCGAACTCGTTCCAGCAGATGAGGAAGGAGATGGCGGTGGCGACGGCGACCCCCGGCCACGACATCGGCAGGATGACGCGGGTGAAGGTCTGCCAGCGGGTGTTGCCGTCGATGCGGGCGGCGGCCTCGACGGTGCGCGGCAGCGAGCCGAAGAAGCTGGTCATCACCCAGACGATCATCGGGATCGTCAGCGTCAGGTAGACGATGACGAGGCCCTGCGTGGTCCCCTGCAGGCCGACCCGCGAGTAGAGGTAGAAGAAGGGGACGACGATGGCGATCGGCGGGTAGGAGCGGGACATGATGATCGAGAAGAGCATCGCCGTGCGGCCGCGGAACTCGAGCCGGCCGAGGGCGTAGGCGACCGGCAGGGCGATGACCAGCGTCAGGATCGTGACGGCGACGGCGACGATGCCGCTGTTGAGCAGGCCGCGGCGGATCATCGCCGCCTGCCCGATCGGCGGCATCTCGCCGCCGGGGCCCATCGCGGTCGCCCCGAAGAGGCGGGTGTAGTTGGAGATCGTCGGGCTGTGCGGCCAGAGGTGGGTCGGCACCGAGAGGAGCTCGGGCTTGAACATCAGCGACATGTTCAGCAGCCAGTAGATCGGGACGAGGGTCCAGACCAGCAGCAGCAGCGCCGCGACGTAGACGAGGACCCTGCGCCAGGGGAAGCCGGCCGTCATCGCGCCCTCCCTCAGACGGTGGCGGCGGCGGACTTCTGCTTCCGCTGCCGGTTGGTGAAGAGCAGGAGGAAGTAGACGGTGGTGATCACCGTGGTGAGGACCACGAGCAGCCAGCCGAGGGCCGCGCCGTAGCCGAGCTGGCGGCTGACGAAGCTCTCGCGGTAGACGTTCCAGGAGAGGGTGGTCGAGGCGTCGCCGGGGCCGCCGTTGGTCATGAAGAAGATGATGTCGAAGGCGCGGGCGGCCTCGACCGTGACGAGGACCATCACGATCGCGAGCGGGGTCTTGATGTAGGGCAGGACGACGTGGCGGAAGCGGCCGACGGCGTTGAGCCGGTCGACCTTGGCCGCCTTGTAGAGGTCCTCCGGGATGACCTGGAGGGTGGCGAGGACGAAGTACATGCCGAGCGGGGCGATCTGCCAGGCGTTGGCGACGGCGAGGGCGGGCACCGCCCCCTTCTCGGAGAGGAAGAGGACCGGGTCCTTGACGAGCCCGGTGCGCAGCAGCAAGGCGTTGAGCAGGCCCCACTCCGGGCTGTAGATGTACTTCCAGACGATGGCGGTGGCGTAGAGGGAGACGGCCCACGGCAGGATGACGATCGCCATCAGGAAGCCGCGGCCCCGGAACTGCTCGTTCAGCAGCAGCGCGCCGCCGACCGCGATCAGGACCGCGAAGACGGTGACGAGCACGGTGTAGTAGAGGGTGATCACCACCGAGTGCCAGAAGTCGGGGGAGTTGAGCGCCTGCGCGTAGTTGGCGAGGCCGACCGGGTCGGTCCGCTTGAAGATCAGGTCGATCCGGTGCAGGCTCATCCAGAGCGAGTAGGCGGTCGGGTAGGCGACGACGGCGAGCAGGACGACGATCACCGGCATCGTCAGGACGGCGGCGAACTGCCCCTCGCTGAGGCGCGAGGAGTTCGGGCGGGCGGGTCGGTCGGCGGCAGTCGCGGCGCTCGGAGTGGCCATCTCGCGTCCCGGGTGGGGCCGGCGGGGCGGGGGGCGGGCCGGTGCCCGCCCCCCGCCGCCGTCTCCGGCGGGTCGGCTGGTGCCTAGGAGGACTGGTAGCGGGAGACGAGGTCCTCGGCCAGCTTCTTCAGGTTGGCGTGGACCTCCTCGACCGGGGTCTGGCCGAGGCAGGCCTTCGGCAGCTCGGTCATCGCCTGCGCGTTCCACTCCTCCCACCAGAAGGTCTGCCACGCCTTCGGGAACTGGCCGGCGTCGACGACGCCCTTGATGGTGTCGAGCATCTTCGGGTCCGGCAGCCACTTGTTGTAGGCGTCGATGACCTCCTGGTCCTCGAGCACCGACTTGTAGCCGGAGTTGAGGGCGGCCTCGATCGCCCAGCGCTTGGCGACGAAGAGCTCGCCGCCCTCGACGTCGTCGCGGTAGCCGAAGAAGCCGCCGAGGCGGTAGTCGCGGGCGAGCCGGTCGACGGCCTGGTTCCGGTTGGCGAGGGAGTAGATGCCCTCGTCGATCAGGCCCCACGGCTGGCCGTTGACCGGGACCGGGGCGACCTGGCCGGCGACCTGCGACTTGTTCGGGTCGTTGAAGTTCTTGAGGTCGTAGACCTGCTGCGGGCTGTAGGCGTAGGTGCCCTTGGCGAAGGCGTCGATGTAGTCGGCCTCGCCCATGGTGAAGACGCCCTCGGGGATGATCTGCTCCTCGACCAGCTTGCGCCAGTTCTGGAGGATGGCGAGCGACTTGTCGTCGAAGACCGGCTGGTTCTGGTCGTCGAAGAGGACCGCGCCGGTGTTCAGGCACTCGAAGAGGTAGCCCCACGAGACGCCGAACCAGACGCCGGCGGCGAACCAGTGCGGCAGCAGGGGCGGCCCCTGGGTGACGCCGTCCTTCTTCATCTGGCGGCACTGCTCGTAGAGCTCGTCCCACGTCTTCGGGTAGGTGTCGGGGGTGATGCCGGCCTTGGAGAGGATGGCGTTGTTGGCCATGATGGTGCCGCGGATGGAGACGAAGTAGGGCAGGCCGTAGAGTTTGTCGTTGACGGTCATCGACTTGAGGACGCCGTCGTACATCTCCGCCTTGGCCTTCTCGGCGTACCAGGCGTCGTCGTAGTTGACGACCCAGCCGGGGATCGACCAGCGGTAGAGGGTCGCCGGGTTGGCGTAGCCCATGTCGAGCGGCTGGCCGGCGATGTGGAAGTTCTCCATGATGGCGATGTAGTCGCCGGTGATGGTCTGGTAGTCGGCGGTCTCCTTGTACTTCTCGTTGAACTTGTTGGTGTTGTCCTGGACGACCTCCGTCATGAAGTTCCAGCCGCGGAAGATCAGCGGGTCGGAGGTGTCGGCGTCGGCGGCGGGCGGGGCGACCGGGCCGGTCTGGGCCATCGCCCGGGTCAGCGAGAAGCGGCCGGCGCTGGCCGGGGCGGGGGCGGCGGACGCGCCGCTGTCGAGCCACGCGGTGATCAGCGGGGTGGCCGCGCCGGCGGCGGCGGCCCGGCGGAAGAAGGTGCGCCGGTCGATCCGGCCCTTCAGCAAGGCGTCGTGGAGTTCGTGGATCGAGGCCATCGGAGTGCTCCCTTCGATTTCCCAAACCCTGTTGGCGGCCGCTGCCGCCGCGTTCGCCACGGCTGCCCGCGCCGGGGCACGGGCGCGACGCCGACGGGGAGGGGTCGCGTCGTGACACGTGTCAGGACGGTGGGCTCCGCCGCTCGGCGAGCATCGCTCAGGCTTGCGCGAACCTATCGCAGGTGGCGTCCGGCGTCAACACCCATGGCGACGGAGCCGATCGGGCGCGGTCGGGGGCGCGGGCCCGGCCGGGTCCCGTGGCGGGTCGCGGCAGTCGCGATC
>JBDHWC010000139.1:0-6718 GCA_039809985.1 Thermomicrobiales bacterium
GATGCGGCGGCGGGCGGCGAGGCGGCGTGGGCGCGGCGGTTCCGGGTGCCGACCGTGCTCGGGGCCGGGGTGGCGCGGCGGCGGCCGGGGCGGGGCCTCGTCGTCGCCAACCCGGCGGGGCGGTACCAGCTCCACGCGTGGGACGTGGCCGAGGGCGACCTGCGGCCGCTGACCGACACCCCGGACGGCAAGCTCGGCGGCATCCTCGCCCCGGACGGGTCGCAGGCGGTCTACCTCGACGACGTGGCCGGGAACGAGGTCGGCCACCTCGTGCGGGTGCCGTTCGCCGGCGGGCCGCCGGTCGACCTGACGCCGGGGCTGCCGCCCTACGGCTGGCTCGGGGCCGCCTACGCCGACGACGGGCGCACCCTCGTCGTCGCGGTCGTCGTCGACGGCGAGCACCGGCTGCTCGCGATCGACCTGCCGGACGGCCCCTCCGGAGCGGCGAGCGACCCGCGGGTGGTCCACCGCTCGCCCGCGCTCTTCTACGGGCCGTCGGTCGCCCCGGACGGCTCGGTCGCGGTGATTCCCACCACCGAGCGGACCGGGCGACCGCAGCCCACCCTGCTCGCCGTCGACCCGGCCAGCGGCGACATCGTCGGCGAGCTCGCGGACGGCGACGAGGCGTCGGTCGAGAACGGGCCGTTCGCGCCGGTCGGCACCCCGTGGCTGGCCGGCACGAGCGACGCGAGCGGGTTCCGCCGCCCCTTCCTCTGGCAGCCGCGGACGGGGGAGCGGCGGGACCTCCCGGTCGAGCTGGCCGGCGACGTCGTGCCGGCCGACTGGTCGGCCGACGCGGCCGAGCTGCTGCTGGTCCGGACCCACGAGGGTCGCCAGTCCCTGCACCGACACCATCTGCCGAGCGGGCGCACCGCGCGCGTGCCGTTGCCGGACGGCTCGCTCGGCTCCGCGGCGTTCGGCCCCGGCGGCGAGGTGCTGGCGACGTGGGAGGACGCGTCGGAGCCGGGCCGGGTGCTGGCGGTCGCCGACGGCGCGGTGCGCGTCGCCCTCGCCGCGGGCGACGCGCCGCCGGGCCACTCGTTCCGCTCGGTCCGCTTCGCCTCGGCCGACGGGACGCCGCTGCAAGCCTGGGTCGGCGTGCCGGCCGGCACCGGGCCGTTCCCGACGATCCTCTCCACCCACGGCGGGCCGGAGGCGGCCGACACCAACGGCTTCTCGCCCGAGGCGCAGGCGTGGCTCGACCACGGCTTCGCCGTCCTCAGCCTCAACTACCGCGGCTCGACCACCTTCGGCCGCGCCTTCCAGCAGCAGATCTGGGGTCGGCTCGGCGAGCTCGAGCTGGAGGACATGGTCGCGGCCCGCGCCTGGCTGGTCGACGCCGGCATCGCCCGGCCCGACCTCGTCTTCCCGAGCGGCTGGTCCTACGGCGGCTTCCTGACCCTCTACGCGCTCGGCCGCCGGCCAGACCTCTGGGCTGGCGGGCTGGCCGGGGTCGCCGTCGCCGACTGGGCGATGCTCTGGGAGGACTCCGGCGACTTCCTGCGCGGCTACTGCACCGCCATCTTCGAGGGCACCCCCGCCGAGCGGCCGGAGCCGTACCGCGCCAGCTCGCCGCTGACCTACGTCGACGACGTTGCCGCGCCGGTGCTGATCATCCAGGGGCGGAACGACACCCGGACCCCGGCCCGCCCGGTCGAGGTCTACGTCGAGCGGCTGCGGGCCCGCGGCGCGCCGGTCGAGATCGAGTGGTTCGACTCCGGCCACCTCGGCGGCTTCGGCGACGCCGACCGGGCGATCGCGCACATGGCGCGGTTCCTCGAGTTTGCCGAGGGGATCGTGGGCGGGCACGGCGAGGAGCGACTGGCTCGGCCGAGAGGGGAGTCTACAAGGCGTCGATCGAGCAAATGACCGCTTCCGACACGTCGATCGCCTTGCGGGTCGCGTCGGCGAGGTCAGCTCGGTACCACGCCTGATAGTCCGAGCGCGTCCGCTCGGCCTTCAGCGCAAATCCCCGTTCCGCGATGTTCCGATGCCTGTCGTCGGACGAACGGGCAAGGACGCGCCAGACGAGATCGTGTGTCAGCCCAGTCGTCGGCCCCACCAGTAGGGCGTCTCGGACATAGCGCGATGCGCGATGGTACGCCGCGTAGTACGCACGATTGATCGCCGTCCGCAGGACGGCTTCATCGAGCGAGTTGCTTTCGAGCTGACGCGCAAGATCGAGGAATCGGTGCCAGTCAAACATCGGCAGGCCCGGACCTCAGTCAGTGCATCTCGACATCGACGCTGAGCCACTCCGTCAACACCGGCGTCGTCTCCTTCCACCACTGCTGGCGGAACGCGTCGAGCCGCGCGAGTGCGTCCTCGACACCGAGTTCGGTGAGCACGAGGGCGAACAGGCGCGGCTGGGCGAGGTCGTCCTCCGGGTCGGTGTCGACCTCCAGCGCCAATCGGGCGTCCGGCCCGAACTGGGCTCGCAGTCCGTCGGCGGCAAGCAGCGCTCCGTCCGCCACCTGCGGATGCCGCTCGAGGAACTGGGCGACGGCTGGCTCGTCGCGGAGCTCGAACGTCTCGCTCATCCGCTCCCGTGTTGTCCGCAGACCGTTGCCCTGTCGCCGGAACTCCTCGCGGAATGGCTGCGCGTCGAGGTCGGCAACCGACGCCTGCGCCTCGCGAAGCTTCGCCGGCTGCGCGGGCGTGTCGATGATGTCCCGGGCTGACTCAGAAGCGGATGAAACGGCGGCCGTGTAGACGATGTCGCCGGTGTCGAACAGGAGTTCCTCGCCGGTGAGGCTCGCATCGCGGAGATCCGCGCTCAATTCGCTGTCGGGAGCCAACTGGATGGTCTTGGGCGGCATGCCCTTGGTCCGTTCACAATGCGTGGCCAAGGCTCGACCCTGTTCGCAAGGTTGCCTATCGACGATCCGCGTTGCCGCCGCAACGCGAGCAGCTTCGGCACGACGGGAGGAAGCCCGCCTTCCTGGCCATCGATCCCGGCGAAGCCGGGTCGCCGACGAGCCTGAAGCGCCCGCCTCCCGTGTCGACGACGACGGCATCCGCCCCCCGTCACCCCGCCCCCAGCCACCCGTCGATAATCCGGGCGTAGATGGGCACCACGTCGCGGATGCGCTGGGCGGAGGCGGTCTCGTCCGGCTGGCCGCTCTGGCCGAGGTCGCCGGGGCCGAGGATGGCGAAGGGGACGTCGAGGCCGTCGAGCAGGATCGCGCCGTCGCTGTAGTACGAGACCCCGAGGATCGCCGGCTCGCGGCCGGTCTCGGCCCGGACCGCCTCGGCGCAGAGGCGGACGAACGGGCTCCCCGGCTCGGCGGCGACGGCGGGCTTGAAGTCGATCGTCTCCAGCGTCACCCCGTCCGGCGCGAGGCGGGCCAGTTGCGCGATCGCCTCCTCCGGCGCGACGCCGGGCCCGAAGCGGACGTCGATCTCGGCGACGCAGCGGTCCGGCGTCAGGTTGACCGCGGTGCCGCCCTCGATGCGGCCGACGCCGACGCTCGGCGGCGTCAGCAGCGGGTGGGCCGGCAGGTCGAGCCGCAGGCCGCGCAGCCGGACGAGGTAGTCGAGCATCAGGTCGATCGCGCTCACCCCCGGGTCGCCGGAGACGTGGCCGATCGCCCCGCGCGCCTCGGCCCGCAGCCAGAGGATCGCCTTCTCGGCCACGATCACGTCGAGGGTGCTCGGCTCGCCGCAGAGGAACGCGCCGATCTCCCGCTGGAACCCCCGCTCGACCAGCCGCCGCGCCCCGAGGCAGTTCGCGCTCTCGCCGGCGGTGAAGGCGAGCACGAGGTCGCCCCGCAACGGCACCCCCCGCGCGCGGACGAGGCAGGCCGCGGCGACGAAGGCGGCAACCGCGCTCTTCATGTCGGACGCGCCGCGACCCCGCAGCCGGTCGCCGACGAGGTCGCCGGCGAAGGGGTCGAACGACCACGGCTGGTCGCCGGGCGGCGTGGTGTCGAGGTGGGCCGAGCAGACGAGCGCGGGCCGCTCGCCGCTTCCCCGCAGCCGGCCGACGACGTTGGCGCGGCCCGGCCGGAACTCGTCGAGCTCGCTCTCGATGCCGAACTCACCCAGCACGGCGTGGACCGCCTCGGCCATCGCCAGCTCCCCGCCCGGCGGGTCGGACGACGGGATGCGGACGAGCCGCCGGGTGAGGGCGACCGGGTCGACGGCAGGGTGCGCGGTCATCGAATCCTCGGCGTGCGCGGCGAACGGACCGGGGCCATTCTGGCACGCGGGATCACCCGGCACGTCACGCCCGATGCGGCCGGTACACTCGCGCCGAACGCACGAGCACAAGGAGGGGGGACGATGACGCGGAACGTTCGACGGCTGATGGCCACGGCGCTGGCGGCCGGCGCGCTGGCAGGGGCGCTCTCCGCGGGCGGCGGGTCACCCGCTGCCGTGGCGTTCGAGATTCCGCTCGGGCCGGTGGCCGACTGCACGCCGTTCGCCTCCTTCGAGGAGGCGCAGCTCTATTACGCCGCACACCCCGACATGCAGCCGGTGATCGACCCCGACTGGGACGGTCTCGCCTGCGAGGTCTACTTCTTCGGCGGGGATCCTTGGACGAGCGGCGGCTCGGGGGCGGACAGCGGGGTGCGCACCGGCTTCGGCGGCCTCGACGGGGTCGACTACGACTGCTGGGACTTCTCCTCGCAGGCGGCGGCGCAGGGCTACTTCGAGCGGGACGGCGGCAGCGCGTGGAACAACGCCGACGGCCTCGACCGCAACCACAACGGCCTCGCCTGCGAGCCGGGCGAGTTCGACTGACCACCCCGACGCGATTGCCGAGGCGGGCAGGAGGAGGGTGCCTGCCTCCCCCTGCCGCCGCCGACGCCGCTCGGCTCGCTACGGGAACGCGGTGATCGGGGTGCCGATCCCGAGGGCGGCGCGCCCCTTGTGGTGGTCGCCCTTGCCGTCCGCGGTCGGCGTGGCGAGGTCCTCGAGGACGGTCGCCGCCTCGAGGTCATTGGCGGGCTGGGCCTCCTTGGCGGGCTTGTGGTGCTTGGCGCGCTTGGCGGCCTTCGCCGCGTCGGCCGGGCCGAGGTCGGCGGCGGTCGCGGTCGGAGCGGCGGTCGGAGCGGCGGTCGGAGCGGCGGTCGGCGAGGCCTTCCCCACCCCCTTGCCCTTCCCCTTGCCGACGGCGGGGTGCGGGGCGGCCGCGACCACCCCGCTCACGGTCGCCGGGACGACGGGGGCGGGAACGGCGACGAACGGGGCGACGGCTTGGTCCACCTTGGCGGAGAGGCTCGAGACCTGGCGGGCGATCGGGCGGTAAGCCCCGAGCGCCGCCGCGTCGAGCCCGTTGCCGACGACGACCCCGACCAAGGCGACGATCGCGACCGTCACCCCCAGCACGCCGTTGACGGCGGAGCGCAGCAGGTCGAAGCCGACCGTGGCCCGCAGCGCAGCGACCACGTAGACGATGAAGAGGACGCTCCCCACCGCATCGGCAACCGGCCCGAGCGCGGGCACTGGCGCGAGCGCCAGCAGGCCGAGCGCCAGCGGCGCCTGCGCGAAGCCGAGCAACGGCACGATCTCCCCGGCCGAGGGGTTGTGCGGCGGCCGGAAGAGGGTGATCGCGAGAAACCAAGCGAGCCCGGCGGCCACCGCCCAGAGCGCGACCTCGCCGGCGAACGCCACCTCCAGCGGTCGCTCGCCGCCGGCGAGCCCGACATGGCCGATCGCCGCGGCGAGCGACGCGAGCAGCATCGCCGCGAGGCCGTGGGCCGCGCCGCGCGGGTCCTGCTGGATGGCGGCATAAGCCGCCGGGTCGAACCGGAGGAACCCGATCAGGTTGCGCTCGAACGCCCGCGCCTCCCGCCCGACGATTGCCGCTGCCGAACCCGTCCCCATCCGCTGCCGCCCCCCGCGTCCGAGCCACCTGCCGAATGGCGCGCAGCGTAGCACACAACGGCGGATACGTTCAAGACCAATCATCATGGTGAACCTTCCGTTCGTTATCGTCAGACATTCGCCTCGTTCCGCAATCACCGCCCCGGTGAGGCCGAATTCGGGCCCGCGCGGCGCGTCGCACCACGAGCGAGGGGAGGGCGTGTGCCCTCCCCTCGTCGCGTCGTTTCTGCCCGTGGTGGATCGCGAGCCGTTACCGGCCGGCGGCGGCCCTACCCCCAGATCGCGCCGGTCGCCATCGCGTCGCGCGCCTCGCCCAGCATCTGGGTGACCTCGTCGACGACGGTGGTGCGGTCGTGCGTCGACGCGCTCTGTCGCCGCTCCCGGACGGCCGAGTCGAGGCCGGAGGCCTGCCGCAGCAACGTCTCGGCATAGACGGGGACGAGGCGGTCGGCCCACGCCGCCGGCACGTGTCGCAGGTACTCCTCGGCGAACCCCTGGCCGAGCGAGGCGAGCAGGTTGCGCCGGCCGCCCCGCTTGCCGCGCCGGAACCGCGCCAGCATCGCCGCCACGTCGAGCAGCGGGTCGCCGAGGACGCACTTGTCGAAGTCGAGGATCACCACCCGCTCGTCGCCGAGCAGCAAGTGGGCCGGCTTCAGGTCGCCGTGGGTCGGGGCGGCGAGCGGCGGCAGCGCCGCCAGCGCGGCGAGCACCCGGTCCGCGACCTCCTCCGCGAGCGGCGCGAGGTCGGGCCGCCTCCGGCCGGCCAGCGCGGCCATCTGCCGGACCCGCTCCTCGCTGCCGCGCGGCACCTGGTGGTGGTCGGGCGGCACCTCGATCGGCAACTGGTGCAGTTCGGCGAGGGCCCGGGCGGCGCGCCGGGCCGCGG
>JBDHWC010000140.1:0-6718 GCA_039809985.1 Thermomicrobiales bacterium
CGCGCCCTTGCCGCCCCCGCCCGCGCTCTGGCCGCCGGCCGGGGCGACGGTCGGCGATACGGCGCGGGTCCGCTTCGTCGGCCCGGCCGGCGGCCCGATGGCCGCCGACGCCTTCGCCGTCGCCTACGGCCCGATGTTCGAGCGGATCCTCGACGAGCTCGGCGCGCTGCTGCCGCTGCGCGACACCCCGCTGACCGTCACCCTCTACCCGGACGACGCCGGCTTCGCGGCCGCCACCGCCCACGCCCCGCGGCCCGACCTCGTGCCGAGCGAGGTCGCCGCCAAGCCGGGGGTCGGCGACGTCGCGGTCAACCTGCCCCGCTTCCTCGCCCGCTCGCCGCTGGAGGCGGAGAACCTCGTCCGCCACGCGGTGACCCGCGTCGTCCTCTGGGACGCCTCGGCGGGTCGGGTGCCGCGCGGGTTCGACGAGGGGTTCGCGGCCTACGCCGAGATCCCCGTCAGCGCCCGGCTGGCCCGGTCGGCGGCGCTGGTGCAGACGGCGATGCAGGCGAACTCGCTGCTCGCGTGGTCCGACCTGAACCGGCCGCAGCCGCCCGCCGGCGACCCCGCCGTCTTCGCCGCCCACGCCTACAGCATGGTTGCCTTCCTCGTCGACCGGCAGGGGCTGAAGACGGTCGGCGCGTACGTCGCCTCGCTGCGCGAGGAGCCCGACTGGCGGGTCGCCATGCGCGCCGTCTACCACCGCGCCCCGAACGAGCTGGAGGCGGCCTGGAAGGAGAACCTGCCCCGCTGGGTCGCCGGCGGCTGGCGCGACAACCTCTTCGCCGCCTTCGACCTGCAGCCCGCCCGCGACCTGCTGGCGAAGGCGCACTACGCCGAGGCGAAGGAGCAGCTGGAACGCTCGCTCCGGCTCTGGACCGACCTCGGCAACGCCGAGCGGCAGCAGGAGGTCGAGACCCTGCTGAAGCAGGGCGACGTCGGCCTCCAGGCCGAGGCGCTGATGGGCCAGGTCCAGGAGGCGCTGCAGGGGCACGGCTACGACCGGGCCCGCACCCTGCTGGCGCAGGCCCGGTCCCAGTACGACGAGCTCCCCGCCGACCAGCGGCCGGAGGACCTGATCGCCCGCTACGCCGCGATCGCCGACGAGGGGCTGCGGGCGACCGCCGACCTCGAGTCGGCACGGGCGCTCAGCCACAACTGGCGCGACTACGCCGCCGCCCGCGGCGCCGCGATCGCCGCCGGCACGTCGTTCGCCCGGCTCGGCGACGCCGACATGCTGGAGCAGACGCGGTCGGTCCTCAACGACCTCGACATGCGCCAGCGGCGGATCGTCGTCCTGCTCGGGGCGCTGGCGCTGCTCGCTGCGGCCTGGCTGATCCTCTGGCTCTGGGCCCGCGGCGGCCCGTCCCTCGACTGGGGGCCGACCGGCGGCCGGGTCCGTCCCGCCGACGACCCCCCCACGACGACCTGACGCGGAACGGGATCGCGCAATGGCCGAACTCTCCCTCCCTCGCCGCCAGCCCCAGACCTCGCCGACCGCCCTGCCGGCGGCCCCGGCGCGGCCCGTGGCCGACACGCGACAGCGCCTCTGGCAGACGGCGTGGGCCCCGTGGTGGCTCGGCTCCGACCTGCCGGTGCCGCTGCGGCCGACGGCCGAGCCGTCGCCGGCGGGCGAGGTCGGGATGGCCGGGGCGGCGGTGCTCGACCACCTGCGCCGGGTCCGGCGCGGCATCTGGCTGCGGCACCTCGTGGTGCCGGTCGTGCGCGGGGTCTGGCTCGGGCTGGCGATCGGCGCCCTCTGGGTGGTGGCCGACCTGCTCGGCGGCCCGGCCGTCCGCTGGCCGGTCGTCGCCGGGCTGGTAGGCCTGCTGACGCTGCTCGGGCTCGGCTTCGGGCTGGCGAACCGGCCGACCCTCTGGGAAACCGCCCGGATGCTCGACCGCACCTTCGCGCTGCACGAGCGGCTGACCACCGCCCTCGCCGACCTCGGGCGCGGCGTGCCCGGCCCCGCTGCCAAGGCGGGCGTCGCCTACCTGCAGATGGCCGACGCCGCCAACGCGATCGAGCTGGCCGCGCGCGAGAAGGTGCTCGGGCCGCGCCTCCCCGTCCGCGAGGCGGTGCTCGTTCTCTTCTTCGGGCTGCTGCTGGCCGCGCTCGCCTTCCTGCGCGGCCTCGGCGGCGGCCTGCCGCCGCTCGGCGCGACCGAGGTGCCGCCGTTCGTCGCCGCCGCCGACCGCCCGGCCGAACCCGCGCCGCAGCCGCTGGTCGGCGACCAGGCGAAGATGGCCCCCACCGTCGACGAGGTGCTCGCCAAGTCGGAGGACTCCAACCAGGCGCAGCGGGACCTGCAGAGCCTCGCCGACGCCCTGCGCGACCATGCCGTCACCCGTCCGGCCGCCGACGCCCTGCAACAGGGGAACGCCGCCGCCGCCGCCGCCGCGCTGCGCGACCTCGCCCCGAACGCCGACCAGCTCTCCCCGGCCGCCCGCGAGGAGCTGGCGCGCGACTTGCAGGCCGCCGCGCAGGGGATGTCGCAGGGCCAGAACCCGCTCCGCCCTGCCACCGAGCAAGCCGCCGCCGGGCTGCGGCAAGGGGAGCAACCCGCGCAGCAAGGCATCTCCGACCTCGCCGACGCGGTCGAGCAGACCGGCCGCCAGGTCGTGCCGCAGCAGGAACTCGCCTCCCAGATGCAGCAGGCCCAGTCCGTGCAGGCGAGCCGCCGCCAAGCGGGCGGGCAGCAGTCGGACGGTCAGGCGCGGGCGCAGGCGGCCGGGAACGGGCAGCCGCAGGCGGGCGACCCCGGCCAGGGCGCGCCGGCCCAGGCGGGCGAGGGCCAGCCCGGCGACGCCTCGTCCCAGCAGGACGCCAGCGGGCAGCAGGGCGCGAGCGGGCAGCAGGGTCGCCAAGGCTCGTCCGGGCGCGGCGGCCAGCCCGGTCAGGCGAGCCAGTCCGGCAACGGCCAGCAAGGCCAGCAAGGCCAGCAGGGCCAGAACGGGCAGAGCGGCGACGGCCAGAAGGGGAACAACGCCGAGAACGGCGCGCCCGGCGAGGCCCGGACCGCCGGCGAGCAGTCTGGCCGGGGCGGCGGGGCCGGCGGCGAGGGCTCCGACCAGCCGAAGCCCGGCGACCCGTCGGCCAGCGGCACGGGGGGCGGCGAGCAATCGCAGCCGCCCGAGCCGGGGACCACGACCGGGAAGCAGGCCGACGGCGAAGGGGGCAGCGGCAAGCCCGGCAAGAGCGCACCGACCAGTCAGACGATGGTCCTGCCGGCCGGGCAGGGCGACCAGGGGATGCAGACCGCCGCCGACGGCGGGTCGGCGATGCGCGGCGGCGGCACCGGCGTCACCGCCGGTGCGGGCAGCGCGGTGCAGGGCGAGGTCGGCGCGGCCGGCCCCGACAGCAACCGGGTCCCGGCCGACTACCGCCCCGTCGTCGAGCACTACTTCTCGGAAGGGGCCCCGTGATGCTGCGCTCCCTCTCCGCCCGCCTCCCGTTCGGCGGCCGCGCGGCCCGGCCCGGCGACAGCCTGCCGGGACCCGGCCGGGAGCCGCTCTTCGACGAGGCGTTCCTCGGCCGGGTGCGGCGGCTTGTCCTCCTCTCGGGCCGGCTGCGGGCCGAGGGGCTGGCCGGCACCCACCGTTCCCGCCGGCGCGGCAGCTCCCCCGAGTTCGCCGACTTCAAGAGCTACAGCCCCGGCGACGACTTCCGGCGGATCGACTGGAACACCTACGCCCGGCTCGACGGCCTCTTCGTCCGCCTGAGCGAGGTGACGACCGAGCTGAGCGTCCACCTGCTGGTCGATGCCAGCGACTCGATGGACTGGTCGGGCGCGCCGGGGGTGCCGACCAAGTTCACCTACGCCCGGCGGGTCGCCGGCGCGCTCGGCTACGTCGCCCTCTGGCACTTCGACCGGCTGGCGATCGCCCCGGTCGGGCCGGGGCTGGGGGCGACCTTCGGCCCGTCGCAGGGGCGCGCCAACGTGGTGCCGATGCTCCGCTACCTGGAGGCGATGCCGACCCTCGGCGGCACCGCGCTGGCCGAAACGGTCGAGCGCTACGTGCGGGCCCGGCAGCGGCCGGGGCTGGCGGTGATCCTCTCCGACCTGCTGACCGGCGAGCCGGCCGATCTGCGCGAGGCGCTGCGGACGATGCGGGCCCGCGGCTGGCACACCGTCGTCCTCCACCTCCTCGACGAGGCCGAGGTCGACCCCGTCGCCGCCGGTCGCTTCCTGCACGGCGACGCCCCGGCCGGCGCGCTGCCCCAGATCGAGCTGGTCGAGCAGGAGTCCGGCCGCCGTCTGCAGCTCGCCGCCGACGAGGGGGTGCTCGAGCGGTACGCCGCCGCCGTCGCCGCGTGGCTGGCGGAGATCGACGAGGCCTGCCGGGCGGAGGAGGCGATCTGCATCCGGCTCCTCACCTCGCAGCCGTTCGACCAAGTGGTGCTGGAGACGCTGCACCGACAGGGGGTGGTGGCATGAGCCTGCTCGCCCCGCTCGGCCTGCTCGCGCTGCTCGCCATCCCGGCGATCATCGTCTTCCACATGCGGGACACGACGCCGCACGTCCTGCCGATCCCCTCGCTCCGCTTCTGGAGCGTGGCCCGGCCGCGGGAGACCCAGCAGATGCGCTGGCGGCGGCCGCCGCTCTCGCTCCTCCTCCTGCTGCAGCTGGCGATCGCCGCGGCCCTCGCCCTCTCGCTCGCCCGGCCGGTGACCGAGCGCGCCCTCGGCGCCCTCGGGCTCGACCTGCGGACCGAGCCGCGGAACCTGATCCTCCTCCTCGACGGCTCCACCAGCATGGGGGCGAACGCCCCCGGCGGCGGCACCCGCTACGACGCGGCGAAGGCCGAGGCGCTGCGCCAGCTCGCCACGCTGCGCGAGGGGGACGTCGCCACCGTGCTGCTGATGGGCACTCGCGACGTGTCGTTCGGCGCGACCGACTCCGCCTCGCTCGGCCAGCTGCGGCAGCGGCTCGCCGCCGCCCCGGCCCCCGGCGGTCGGGCCGACCTCGATGCCGCGCTCGACCTCGCCCGCGACCTGCTGATCCCCGGCATGGACGACCGCGTCTCGCTGGTCACCGACGGCGCGCTGGCCGCCGACGCCAGCCTCGTCGCCCACCTCGGCGCGCCGGTCGAGCTGACCGTCGTCGGCGCGGCCCCGGACGGCGGGCCGCCCGCCAACGCCGCCGTGGTCGAGATCGCCTCCCGCCCGTCGGCCGACAGCCCCGGCCTGTCGCAGCTCTACGCCCGGGTCGCCAACTTCGGCCCGGCCGCCCTCGCCGCGCCGGTGGTCCTCACCGGCGACGGCCTCGAGCTCGCCCGCCAGACGGTCGACCTGCCGCCGGACGGCGGCACCGCCGAACTGACGTGGGCGCTGCCGCAGGGGACCGCCGACGTCACCGTCGACCTCGACGCGCCCGACCTCTTCCCGGCCGACAACCGGGCCTCGCTGGTCCTGTCGCGGGCCGACGCCGGCGGCCTCGGGCTGAGCATCCTCCTCCTCTCCGACGCCCCCGGCCCGCTGCAGCGCGCGCTCGCCGCCCTGCCCGGGGCCAACGTGACCACCGCCCCGGCCGACGGCTACGCCGAGGCGGCGGCCGGGCACGGCTGGGACTTGGTCGTCTTCGACCGCACCCTGCCGCCGCCGCAGGTCGAGGCGGCGCTGCCGGCCCCGGCCCTCTTCGTCGACCCGCCGGCCGGCGGCCCCTTCACGATGACCGGCACCATGGACGCGCCGACCGTCAGCCGGGTCGAGGCCGCCGACCCGCTGCTGGCCGGGGTCGACCTCGCCGGCGTCACCTTCGGCGAGACGCCGGTGCTGACGCTGCAACCGGGGCAGGAGGAGGTCGTCGGGGCGCAGGGCGGCCCGCTCGTCCTCCGGGCCAAGGTCGGCGGCCAGCCGTCGATCGTCCTCGCCTTCGACCTCGCGCAGTCGAACCTGCCGCGGCGCGTCGCCTTCCCGATCCTCGTCGCCAACATCGCCGCCGAGCTCGCCCCCTCGCCGCTGCCGCCCAGCGTGCCGCTCGGCGACCCCCTCGCCTACCGGCCGCGGACCGGGACGGCAACGGTCCGGGTGGTCCCGCCGCAGGGCGACCCGGTCAACCTGACGCTCGCCGCCCCGGCCGCGGCCGACGACGCGGCCGACCCCGCCGCCGACCCGCTGCGCGAGTGCGTCTTCACCGGCACCGGCACGCCCGGCCGTTACCGCGTCAGCGAGCTCGACGCGAACGGCAAGGAGCGCGGCGGCGGCGAGTTCACGGTCAACGCCGGCCACCCGACCGAGTCGGACCTGCGGCCCAACCCGGACCTCGCCCCGACCCTCGCCACGGCGACCGGCAGCGCCGACCCCGGCCGTGCGCCGCGCCACACTGACCTCTGGCCGCTGCTCGTGCTGCTCGCGCTGGGGCTGCTCGGGCTGGAGTGGCTGGTGACCCTGACCCGGCGCCGCGCCGAGCCGCGCCGACCCGCAGGGAGGCCCGCATGACGCCGAGAGGGGTGCCCCTGTGATGCCGCTCGCCTTCGCCCGGCCCGACGCCCTCTGGCTCCTCCTGCTGCTGCCGGCGGTCGCCGCCCTCGGCTGGTGGCTCGGCGTGCGGCCGGGCCGCCTCTCGCGGCCGGCGCTCGTCCTCCGGCTCGCCACGGTCACGCTGCTCGCCGCCACGCTCGCCCAGCCGCTGGTCGCGACCGGGACGGGGCGGGCCTGCACCGTCTTCGTCGTCGACCGTTCGCGGTCGCTCGCGCCGGAGACGGCCGGCGCGGCC
>JBDHWC010000141.1:0-6686 GCA_039809985.1 Thermomicrobiales bacterium
AGCCCGATGACCCCGACCGTGACCGTCCGCTGCTCCGTGCCCACCTCGGCCTCCTTGTCCCTATCCCTTCACCGCGCCGGCGACCGGGCGTTGCCGGCCCGACCGCATCGTTTGTACAGTGCCGAACCTCGGGTCGTTCGCTCGGACGACGAGCCGGAAACCGGGAACGGGCAAAGGGGCTCGACAGCATGGACGTCTTCCAACTTCGCGACGACGTGGTCGACCAGTACGCCGCCTTCGTCCGCAGCTTCCTGCAAGTGGCCGACGACGAGATCCTCGGCTACGTCGACGGCGAATTCGACCGCGGCCGCCTCTGGCCCGACCCGATGGTCCAGCTCAACCCGGGCTTCGAGACGGGCGGCTCGGTCGAGGACCTCGTTGCCGAAGGCGTCCTCGTGCCCGAGTGCGCCCGCGTCTTCCGGCGCGGCAAGGGCGACTCGCTGCTGCAGGGCCAGCCGATCCGGCTGCACCGGCACCAGCGCGAGGCGATCGCGGTCGCCGCCGGCGGCCGCTCCTACGTCCTGACCACCGGCACCGGCTCCGGCAAGAGCCTCGCCTACTTCGTCCCCATCGTCGACCACGTGCTGCGCCACCGCGAGCGCACCCGGGGCCGCATCTCGGCGATCGTCGTCTACCCGATGAACGCCCTCGCCAACAGCCAGGTCGGGGAGCTGGAGAAGTTCCTTCGCAACGGCTACGGCGAGGGGCGCGAGCCGGTCACCTTCGCCCGCTACACCGGGCAGGAGACCACGCGCCAGAAAGAGGCGATCGCCGCCGACCCGCCCGACATCCTCCTCACCAACTACGTGATGGCCGAGCTGATCCTGACCCGCTCGGACCCCAACGACCAGATGGTCCTGCGCGCCGCCGCGGGGCTCGAGTTCCTCGTCCTCGACGAACTCCACACCTACCGCGGCCGGCAGGGCGCCGACGTCGCGATGCTCGTCCGCCGCATCCGGGAACGCATCGGCGCGCCGAACATGCGCTGCGTCGGCACCTCCGCCACCATCGTCGCCCAAGGCGCGCCCTTGCAACGCAAGGAGGTGGTCGCCAAGGTCGCCAGCCGCCTCTTCGGGACGCGGATCGGGCCGGACGAGGTGATCGGCGAAACCCTGCGCGCCGCCACCGACCTCGGCCGCGGCCAGTCGCCGGAGGTGCTGCGGGCGGCGCTGGACCGCGACCCCGACTACCCCACCGACTTCGCGGCGCTCGCCGCCCACCCCCTCGCGGCGTGGGCCGAGTCGGCGTTCGGGATCGATCGCGAACAGGACGGCCGTCTGGTCCGCCGCCACCCGACCACGCTGACGGCGGCCGCGGACCGCCTGTCGAAGGAGACCGGCATCGACCGCGACCGATGCCGCGCCCACCTGCAGGCCGTCCTCCTCGCCGGGCAGGCCGCGCTGCACCCCGACACCGACCTGCCCCTCTTCGCCTTCCGCCTGCACCAGTTCGTCAGTCGCGGCGACACGGTCTACGCCTCGCTCGAGGCGAGCAACCGGTTCTTCATGACGGAAGGGCAGCGCTTCGTCCCCGGCGACCGCGGCCGCGTCCTGCTGCCGCTCGCCTTCTGCCGCGCCTGTGGGCAGGAGTACTACGTCGCCTCGTGGCAGACCGCCGACGGCCGGCTCGAGCCGCGCCGCCTCTCTGACAGCGACAACGACGACCCGGACCTCGGCCGGCCCGGCTTCCTCTTCTTCGACCGCGACGGGGCGTGGGGCGGCGCCCCGCCCGAGGAGCGCTACCCCGAGGAATGGCTGGAACCCGCGCGCGACGGCTCCTTCCGGATCAAAGCGTCGTACCGCAAGAACGCCGCGCCGGTGGCGGTCCACGTCGCGCCCGACGGCCGCGCCCGCGAGGCCCCGTTCGCCGGCTCGGCCCCGGCGTGGTTCCTCCCCGCGCCGTTCCGGCTCTGCCTGCACTGCCGGATCAGCCACGCCGGCCGCGGGCGCGACTTCACCCGCCTCGCCGAACTGGCGACCGAGGGCCGCAGCTCGGCGACCACCGTCCTCGCCCTCGCCATCGTCCGCGCCCTGCGCGACCCGCGGC
This sequence comes from Thermomicrobiales bacterium, assembly GCA_039809985.1. Classification (GTDB taxonomy): domain Bacteria; phylum Chloroflexota; class Chloroflexia; order Thermomicrobiales; family UBA6265; genus JAICJJ01. Next base: position 2,047 of record JBDHWC010000141.1, read on the forward strand.
TCGGCGCGGGCGTGCCCGAGACCGCGCGCAAGCTGCTCTCCTTCACCGACAACCGGCAGGACGCCTCCCTCCAAGCCGGCCACCTCAACGACTTCGTGCAGGTCTCGCTCCTGCGCGGGGCGCTGGTCGCCGCCCTCCGTGCCGCCGGGCCCGGCGGCTTGGAGGACGGCGAGGTCGCCAGAAAGACCACCGACGCGCTCGGCCTCGACTTCGCCGACTACGCGTCGAACCCGGAATTGGTGTTCGCCCTCAAGCGCCGCACCGAGGAGGCATTGCAGCGCGTGGTCGGCTACCGCGTCTACCGCGACCTGCGCCGCGGCTGGCGGGTGACCGCCCCCAATCTCGAGCAGACCGGCCTGCTGCGGATCGACTACGACGAACTCGCCGCGTGGGCGGCCGAGCCCGCCCTCTGGGCCGGCTCCCACCCCGTCCTCGCCGGGGCCGCGCCGGAGACGCGACAGGCGGTCGCCCGCGGCGTCCTCGACTGGTTCCGCCGCGTGCTCGCCGTCAAGTCGCCGCACCTCGACCGGGACGAGCTGGACCGGACCAAGCAGGCGAGCTTCCAGAACCTCGCCGACCCGTGGCGCATCCCCGACGACGAGAAACTCGACAGCGGCAAGCAAGTCCGCGTCGGCAGCGTCCCGCGGCTCGGGCGCGACGAGCGGGAGGGGATCACCGCCCGCACCGCGCTCGGGCGCTGGCTCTGCCGCGCCGAGACGTGGGGTTCAGCGCTCGGCGAACGGATCCAGCGCGACAAATTCGAGCCGCTCGTCGCCGACCTCCTCGCCGCGCTGACCCGCGGCGGCTACCTCGAGCAGGTCGACACCGACCGCGACGGCACGCCGCTCTACCAACTGCAGGCCGCCGCCATGCGCTGGTCCCACGGCGACGGCAGCGCACCCCCCGACCTCTTCCAGAGCCGGCGGGAAGCCGAGGTGCAGCGCGAGGCGAATGCCTTCTTCCGCGACCTGTACGAGAACGTCGCCCTCGGCCTGAAGGGGATCGCCGCCGCCGAGCACACGGCGCAGGTCCCCGCCGAGAAGCGGCAGGAGCGCGAGGACGCCTTCCGCAAGGGCAACCTGCCGGTCCTCTTCTGCTCGCCGACGATGGAACTCGGCGTCGACATCGCCGACCTCAGCGCCGTCAACCTGCGCAACGTGCCCCCCTCCCCCGCCAACTACGCCCAGCGCTCCGGCCGGGCCGGCCGCAGCGGGCAGGCGGCCCTCGTCCTCACCTACTGCACGTCGATGTCGCCGCACGACCAGTACTACTTCCGGCGGCCGGAGCAGATGGTCAACGGCGCGGTCGCCCCGCCCCAGATCGACCTGACGAACGAGGACCTCGTCAAGGCCCACGTCCGCGCCACGTGGCTGGCGGGCACCGGGCAGTGGCTCGGCCAGTCGATGAAGCAGGTGATCGACCTCGACCGGGAGGACGACGGCCTGCCGCTGCGCCCCGAGATCCGCCACGCTCTCCAGAACCCCGCCGCCCGGCAGGAGGGGCTGCGTCGCTGCGAGCGCCTGCTCGAAGCGCTCGCCCCCGACCTCGGCCGCGCCGCGTGGCACCGCCCCGACTGGCTGGCCGGCGTCGTCGACGGCGCGGTGCGCGACTTCGACCGCGCCTGCGACCGCTGGCGGCAGCTCTACCTCTCGGCCCGGGCCCAGCGGGCGCTGCAGCACCGGATCGCCGGCGACCACTCCTCCAGCCCGGACGCGGTCAAGCAGGCGACGCGTCTGCGCGGCGAGGCCGAGGCCCAGCTCGCCCTCCTCACCGACGAGTCCGGCTCGGTCAACAGCGACTTCTACCCCTACCGCTACCTCGCCGGCGAGGGCTTCCTGCCCGGCTACAACTTCCCGCGGCTGCCGCTGACCGCCTACATCCCCGGCCGCACGCGCCGCGGCGGGCGGGACGACGAGTTCGTCTCCCGCGCCCGCTTCCTCGCCATCTCGGAGTTCGGGCCGAACAACTGGGTCTACTACGAGGGGAACCGCTACCAAATCGCCAAGGTCCTGCTGCCTCCCGGCGACGGCGAGTCGGGCGGCATCACCCAGACCGCCAAGCTCTGCGCCGTCTGCGGCTACGGCCACGTCGGCTCCTCGCTCGACGACGAGCGCTGCCGCAACTGCGACACCCCCCTCCGCGGCAGCGCGGCCAAGTACTTCCCCAACCTCTTCCGGATGCAGAACGTCTCCACCGTCCGCGTCAGCCGCATCTCCTGCGACGAGGAGGAGCGGCAACGGAAGGGCTACGACCTGCTCACCGCCTACCGCTTCGCCGAGACCCCGGACGGCGTCGTCCGCGAGCGGGCCGAGCTGGTCGACGGCGACGCCACCCTCGCCGCGCTCGCCTACGCCCCCTCCGCCACCCTCTGGCGGGTCAACCTCGGCTGGCGGCGACGGAAGGACAAGACGCTCGAGGGCTTCGTGCTCGACACCGAGACGGGCGAGTGGTCGAAAGCCGACCAGCCGGACGACGACGCGGACGACACCGTCGCCGCGACCGCCACGGACCACCCCACGGCGCGGGTCGTCCCCTTCGTCGAGGACACCCGCAACGCCCTGATCCTCACCCCGGACCCCGACCTGCTGCGGCCCGAGGCGCTCCCCTCCCTGCAATGGGCGCTGAAGCGCGGCATGGAGGCCCGCTTCCAGCTCGAGGACAACGAACTGGCGACCGAGCTCCTGCCGAACCCGCGGGAGCCCCGGCAGATCCTCTACTACGAGGCCTCGGAGGGCGGGGCCGGCGTGCTCGGCCAGATCGTCCAGAATCCGCGCGAGATCGGGGAGATCGCCGAGAGCGCGCTCGAGATCTGCCACTACGACGAACTCGGCAACGACATCCGGCCCGAGGCGGCCGACGACGGGAGCGGCCCGCCGCCGGCCCCGCCCTGCGCCGCGGCCTGCTACGACTGCCTCCTCTCCTACACCAACCAGCCTGAGCACCCGCGGCTCGACCGCACGCTGATCCGCGAGGCGCTGCTCCGGCTCCGCGACTCCGTCGCCCGGCCGCTCGGCACCTCCGGCTCGCGCGAGGAACTGCGCGACCGCCTCCTCGCCGCCGCCGGCAGCGAGCTGGAGCGCCGCTTCGTCCGCTTCCTCCACCGCGGCGGCTACCGCCTGCCGGACCGGGCCCAGCCGCTGCTCGAGGCGTACCGGACGCGACCCGACTTCACCTACGACCACGCCACCGCCGCGATCTACGTCGACGGCCCCGTCCACGACCACCCCGAGCGGGCCGAGCGCGACCAAGCCACCGCCGCCCGGATGCAGGACGACTGGGACGTGATCCGCTTCCGCCACGACGACGAATGGGCGAAGATCGTCCGCGACTGGCCCGGGGTCTTCGGCACGGGGGACGACCGGTGAGCACCACCATCGAGCCAACCTACACGCCCGGCAGCCTCGTCCGCGCCCGCGGCCGCGAGTGGGTCGTGCTGCCGGACGACCCCGCCCTCCCCGGCGTGCTGATGCTGCGCCCGCTCGGCGGCACCGACGCCGACGCGACCGGCCTCCTCCTCGCCCTCGAGGGGGACGACCTCGCCCCGGCCACCTTCGCCCCGCCGACACTGGCCGAGATCGGCGACAGCGTCGCCGCCCGTCTCCTGCGCGACGCGGTCCGCCTCAACTTCCGGGCCGGGGCCGGACCCTTCCGCTCGCTCGGCCGGATCGCGGTCGAGCCCCGCGCCTACCAGCTGGTGCCGCTGCTGATGGCGCTCCGGCTCGACCCGGTCCGCCTCCTGATCGCCGACGACGTCGGCATCGGCAAGACGATCGAGGCCGGCCTGATCGCCCGCGAGCTGCTCGACCGGGGCGAGATCCGGCGGCTGGCCGTCGTCTGCCCGCCCCACCTCTGCGACCAGTGGCGGAACGAACTGGCCGAGAAGTTCGCGATTCCGGCCGAGGTGGTCCGGCCCGGCACCGTCGCCCGGCTGGAACGCGGCCTCGGCCCCCGCTCCCTGTTCGAGGCCCACCCCTTCGTCGTCGTCTCGGTCGACTTCATCAAGTCGGACCGCCGCCGCTTCCAGTTCCTGCGGGGGTGCCCCGAGTTCGTGATCGTCGACGAGGCCCACACCTGCGCCGCCGGCACCTCCCAGAGCGGCGGCCAGCACCAGCGGCACGAACTGGTCCGCGACATCGCCAAGGACCCGGCCCGCCACCTCGTCCTGACCACCGCCACGCCCCACAGCGGGGTGGAGGCGGCCTTCCGCTCGCTGATCGCCCTGCTCGACCCCGCCTTCGAGGCCCTTCCCCCACCCGAGCAGCTGACCGCCGACGACCCGCTCCGCCAGCGCCTCGCCCGCCACCTCGTCCAGCGGCGGCGCGGCGACATCACCGCCTACGTCGACGAGGAGACCGCCTTCCCGACCCGCCTCACCGCCGAGGAGACGTGGAGCCTCTCCCCCGCCCACCGCCGCCTCTTCGAGCAGGTGCTCGACTACGCCCGCGAACTCGTCAGCGCCGGCGACGGCCTGACCGCCTACCGGCAGCGGGTCCGCTGGTGGGCCGCCCTCGCCCTCCTCCGCTGCGTCGTCAGCAGCCCGGCCGCCGCCGCCGCCACGCTGCGCACCCGCGCCCGCAAGCTCGCCGCCGGCGAGGCCGAGACCGCCGACGACCTCGCCGCCGTCGACGCCCTCGGCGAGC